>DATKJS010000046.1:0-19679 GCA_035543515.1 Terriglobales bacterium
CCCAGGCCTGGGGCGTCATGGCCGTCAACATCGACGGCATCGACGTCCGCCAGCTGGCGACCTGGCTCAGGAACAACTACCGGATCATCGTCGTGCCGCTCGTCGGCGGGGCCCCGCCGAACTCGGTCTTCGACTACCAGGCCCTCCGCGTCTCGCCGAACGTCTACACGACCCTCGAGGAGATCGACACGTTCGTCGAGGCCATGGGGGAGGCGGCGAAGAGCGGCGTGCCGGAGTCGCCCGACCCGATCCCGGGCTATCCGGCCGAAGTCACGGTCTGAAAACCAGGGAAGGAGGCGGACATGAAACGTCAGGTGATGGCCATTGGGGCGGCGCTGGCCCTGCTTATCGCCGGGGGGATCGTTTCGGCTTACGCCCAAACCGAGCCCAAGGTTCCCTCTCAGGCATCCTTCCAGATCCCCTTCCCGTTCCAGGCCGGAGGCAAGAAGCTCGTCGCAGGCGCCTACGCACTGGCCGAAGCGGCGGACGGCGGGCTCGTCCTCCATCAGGTGTCAAGCGGGAAGGAGACGCCCGTCCCGGTGCTCGAGAGGATCCCGAAGTCTGTCCCTCCCCTCCGCGAGCCGCGGCTCGTGTTCGACGAGGTTGGAGATTTCGCGCCCTCCTATACGGAGTACATCACGGTCTACGTCCTATCGGAGGTCTGGCTCATGGGCGAGGATGGCTATCGCATCCATGTGACCAAAGGCGCCCACAAGACCAAAGTCGTCAAGGCCGGGGCGGTCCTGCCCCTCAGCGAACCGCATTGAGACTGGGCCCGTCGGCCGGGGGGAAAGGAAAAGCCAAAGATACCGCCGCGAGGCCCCGGAGGGGTGGAGCATCATGCGTGACCATGACCCGGGCAAACGGGACTTTGACCGCGCGGCGCCGGGGTGGGAGCGCGACGCGGCTCGGCTGAAGATGACGGGCGCCCTGGCCGACGCCGTCATCGCCCGGCTGGAGTGGGGCCCGGACCTCGCGGCCATGGACTACGGGGCCGGGACGGGGCTCGTGACCCTGCGCATCCAGCCGCTCGTCGGCCGGGTCCTGGCCGTCGACACCTCGCCGGGCATGCTCGCCGTCCTGGAGGAGAAGGTCGCCTCGGCGCGCATCGCGAACGTCGCCGTCCGGCTGTGGGACGTCGAGAAGGACCCGCTCCCGGAGGACCGGTTCGATGTCATCGTCAGCACCATGACCTTCCATCACCTTCGCGACATCCCGGCGGCTCTCGGGAGATTTCACGACCTGTTGCAGCCGGGAGGGCAGATGGCCGTGGCCGACCTCGACACCGAGGCGGGCGACTTCCACGCCGACCCGGCCGGCGTCTGGCACTTCGGCTTCGACCGGGACGAGCTCAAGGGACAGTTCGAGGCGGCCGGGTTCTCCCGCGTCGTGACCGGGACCGCGTACCGGCTGGAGCGGCCGGTCGCCGGAGGAGGGCTGAAGGAGTTCAGCCTGTTCGTCCTTTCCGCGGCCGCCTGACCGAGGGGGCGCGCCGCGGGCTTCCGTAACGGGGCCGGCCGGGCCCGTCCCTCGCCGCGCGAGTGGCGCCCGGCCGCGCGTTCAGGTAAAATACCCGTTTCAGGACAGGACGAAAACCGGCCATGATCATCGTCGACGAACTCTCGAAGAGCTATGGCAAGCAGGGACTCTTCGACTCCATCAGCTTCAAGGTCAACCGCCGCGAGCGGGTCGGCGTCGTCGGCCGCAACGGGCACGGCAAGACGACCCTCTTCCGGATGATCATGGGCCTGGAGGAGCCGGACGCGGGCGCGATCACCAAGCCCCGGAACTACCGTCTCGGATACGTCGAGCAGGCGATCGCTTTCGCCGCCGAGACCGTCCGGGCCGAGGCGGCCCGGGCCCTGGCCCACGATTCGCAGGACGAGATCTGGCGCGTCGAGAAGGTCCTGGCCGGGCTGGGGTTCGACCCCGAGGACCTGGACAA
The DNA here is from genome assembly GCA_035543515.1 of Terriglobales bacterium. Lineage (GTDB taxonomy): Bacteria > Acidobacteriota > Aminicenantia > Aminicenantales > Saccharicenantaceae > DATKJS01. Next base: position 1,946 of record DATKJS010000046.1, read on the forward strand.
GCGGCCGCTCGAGCTCTCCGGCGGCTACCAGGTCCGGCTGAACCTGGCCAAGGTCCTGCTCGGCGACTACCAGATGCTCCTCCTCGACGAGCCGAGCAACTACCTCGACATCACCTCCCTCCGCTGGCTCGAGCGCTTCCTCATCGGCTGGCCGGGCGAGGTCATGATCATCACCCACGACCGCAGCTTCATGGACAACGTCGTGACCCACATCCTGGGCATCCACCGGCGCAAGGTCCGGAAGATCCAGGGCGACACGGGGAAGTACTACGAGCAGATCGCGGCCGAGGAGGAGGTCTACGAGAAGACGCGGATCAACGACGAGCGGAAGCGCAAGGAGATGGACCTCTTCATCACCCGCTTCCGGGCCAAGGCCAGGCTCGGCGGGCTCGTCCAGTCCCGGGTCAAGTCCCTGGAGAAAATGGAGAAGAGGGAGAAGCTCGAGGCCGTCAAGGACCTGGAATTCTCATTCTCCGAGAAGCGGGCCTACCACAAGTACGCCATGGACGTCCGCGACGTCTCATTCGCATATACGCCGGACCGGCCCCTCATCCGGCGCTTCTCGATCAGCATCGGGGCCAAGGACCGGGTCTTCGTCATCGGCCGCAACGGGCGGGGCAAGACGACCCTGCTCAAGCTCCTGGCCGGCGACCTCGCCCCGCGCTCCGGAGAGATCACCTCGCCCCAGTCGGTCGCCCCCGGCTATTTCGAGCAGACCCACATCTCGACCCTGTCCGGGTCGAACACGGTCCTCGAGGAGATCCTGTCGGCCGACCCCGAGGGCGACCCGAAGCGGGCCCGCGCCATCGCCGGCGGGATGATGTTCGAGGGCGACGACGCCCTGAAGAGGATCGCCGTTCTCTCGGGCGGGGAGAAAAGCCGCGTCCTGCTGGGCAAGCTCATCGCCACCCCGATCAACCTCCTCCTCCTCGACGAGCCCACCAATCATCTCGACATCGAGTCGAACGACGCCCTGCTCGAGGCCATCGACAGCTTCGAGGGCGCCGTGGTCATGGTCACCCACAACGAGATGTTCCTCCACGCCCTGGCGGAGCGCCTGGTCGTCTTCGACAACGACGATATCATCGTCTACGAGGGCGGCTACGGAAGGTTCCTGGAGAGGGTCGGCTGGCAGGACGAGGTCATGCAGCGACCGCTCGGAGGGGCGCGGCCGTGGAACGGCGGCGAGGCGAAGGAGAAGCCGACGCCCAAGGAGCTCCGGCGCCTCCGCTCGGAGATCATCACCGAGCGCTCCAGGGCCCTCCGGCCCCTGGAGGCGCGGATGGCCGAGGTCGAGCGGACCGTCGAAGCGAACGACGCAACGCTCAAGGACCTCAACCGCCGGCTCGTCGAGGCCTCGCAGGTCAGGCAGGGGAGCCGCGTCGTCGAGCTCTCCAGGACGATGCACGCGACCAAGAAGGCCGTCGACGGCCTCCTCGAGGAGCTCGAGAAGCTGACGGCCGAGCACGAAGCCAAGACGGCGGAGTTCGACGCCCGCCTGCGCGCCCTCGACGCCGAGGACGCCCCGGGCGACTGACGGTCAAGACGGGGTCAAACCTACAGATTACAGAGTTTTTCTGTAATCTGTAGGTTTGACCCCGTCTTTTGATTTGGTTTGACCCCGTTTTTTGATTTGTCTCGCCGGCCATTTGTTAATTTTATGTTAAGTTTGGCTTTGACCCTGGCCCAATTTTGGATATAATTCCCCCCTAACGCTTGGAATCAACAACCGACCGCATGCGAAGCCGCATTCTCGCCTGCCTGACGATTCTCTGCGCGGCCTGCCTTTCGTCGTGCCGCGGCTCAAGCTCCCAAAGGGACCTGATCGTCGCCGGGTCGACGAGCATCCAGCCCTTTGCCGACAAGTGGGCCGAGGTTTTCATGGAAAAGCGTCCCGCGATCGGCGTCAATGTCCAGGGCGGCGGCTCGAGCGCCGGGATCCAGGCCTGCAAGAGCGGCGCCTGCCAAGTCGGCATGTCCTCGCGCGAGCTCAAGAAGGACGAGAAAGACCTCCATGAGATCGTCGTCGCCCGCGATGGATTGGCCATCATCGTCCATCCGTCCAACCCCGTCCGCGGCGCGACACTCGTCCAGGTCAAACAGGTCTTTGCCGGCGATCTCACGAACTGGAGATTCCTCGGCGGCCCGGACAAGGAGATCACGGTCGTCACCCGGGAGGAGGGCTCCGGAACCCGGGGCGCCTTCCAGGAGTTGGTCATGGGGAAGACCCGCATCTATCGCGGGGCCATCACCGAAGATTCGAACGGCACGGTCCGCGAGATCGTCGCCCACGACCCCTATTCCGTCGGCTTCATTTCGCTCGGGCTCGTCAATGAGCAGGTCCGCGCCCTGGCTCTCGACGGCGTCGAGGGAAGCGAGGCGAGCATCAGGGCCGGCCGCTACAAGCTCGTCCGGCCGTTCCTCTTTCTGACCAAGGGCGAGCCGACGGGAGCGGCCAGGGAATTCATCGATTTCGTCCTTTCGGACGAGGGCCAGGCCCTGGTCAAGAAAGAGGGGCTCATCGCCGTGAAATAGCGGCCGGGGCGCCGGCCGGGAGAGAGGGTTCGGAAGAGGATGAACAGACTCGAGAGAAAAGACCGGCTCATCCGGATGGCCCTCCTGGTCATCGCTTTTTCCGCCGTCTCGATCCTGGCCGTCATCACGGTCTTCATGTTCGAACAGGGAACGCCCATCATGTTCAAGTACGGCGTCAGGAACTTCTTGGCCGGCTCGGACTGGTACCCGTCGGAGAAGAGCTTCGGCCTGTGGCCCATGATCGTCGGCTCGGTCTACGTGACCTTCGGGGCGATGGTCATCGGCGTGCCTTTCGGCCTGGCCTGCGCGATCGCCCTGACGGAATTCTCGTCCAGCCGGGTTCGTCGGGTCATCAAGCCGGTCATCGAGCTCCTGGCGGGAATTCCCTCGGTCGTCTATGGCTTCATGGGCGTTGTCATCCTCGTCCCGTTCATCCGGGAAACCTTCGGAGGCCCCGGCCTCTCGGTCCTGGCCGCCTCGGTCATCCTGGGCATCATGATCCTGCCGACGATCATCAGCATCTCCGTCGATTCCATCCAGGCCCTCCCTCCGGCCTATAGGGAGGGCTCGGTGGCCCTGGGGGCGACCAGATGGCAGACCGTCCGGATGGTCCTCCTGCCGGCGGCCCGGTCCGGGATCATCGCCAGCATCATCCTGGGCATGGGCCGGGCCATCGGCGAGACCATGGCCGTCATCATGATCGCCGGCAACGCCGTGAGCGTGCCGCGGTCGCTCCTCGCCCCGGTCCGCACATTGACCTCGAATATCGCCCTGGAGATGGGCTACGCCGCGGGCGAGCACCGGCAGGCCCTGTTCGCCACGGGCGTCATCCTGTTCATTATCATCATGGCTTTGAACACGGTCGCTAACGTCACCTCGTCCCGAAGAACGAGGAGCCGAGGATGAGGGTCGACCCGCGGCTCACCCAGCGCGTCGTCAGGACGTGTCTTTGGGCCATGACGGCCGTGACCATTGCCATCCTCATCTTCATCATCGTCTTCATCCTCAAGAAGGGACTTCCCGTCATCGACCTCGGCTTCCTGACCAAGAAATCCGTCGACATGGGCAAGGGCGGCGGGATCTTCACGACGATCGTCGGGACGGTCGTCCTGACGGCCGTGGCCATCCTCATCGCCACCCCCCTCGGCGTCGGCACGGCCATCTTCCTCACGGAGTATACCTGGGAGAGCGCCGTGACCCGCATCATCCGCTTCGGGGCCGAATGCCTGGCCGGGATCCCCTCGATCATCTTCGGCCTGTTCGGGTTCATCCTCTTCGTGACCAAGCTCGGCTTCGGCTGGTCCATCCTCAGCGGCGGCCTGACCCTGGCCTTCATGATCCTGCCGACCATCATCCGGACGAGCGAGGAAGCCATCAAGAGCGTCCCTTCCGTCTACCGGACGGTCAGCTTCTCGCTGGGCGGCACGAAGTGGCAGACGGTGACGCGGGTCGTCCTGCCGTCGGCGCTCCCGGGCATCGTGACCGGAATCATCCTCAGCATCGGACGCAGCATCGGCGAGACGGCGGCCGTGATCTTCACGGCCGGCAGCGCCCTCAGGCTTCCGACATCGCTCTTTTCATCCTCGCGGACGATGTCCGTGCACTTCTATATCCTGGCCCGGGAGGGGATCTCGATGCCGCGGGCCTACGGCACGGCGGCCGTCCTGATCATCGCCATCCTGGCGATCAACATCACGACCTATTACCTCATGAACAAGTTCATCAGGAAATACTCATGAGACGCCGGGGACGCGCATGAGCTCCGTGGCCATCCGGGTCAGCCGGTTCAGCCATTTCTTCGGCGCCGAGGCCACGCTATATAACCTCGACCTGGAGATTCTCCGGAACGAAATCCTCGGGATCATCGGACCGGCCCGGAGCGGCAAGTCGACGTTCCTCTGCGCCCTCAACCGGCTCAACGACCTCGTCCGGTGGTCGCGCGTCGAGGGCCTGGTCGAGATCGACGGCCGGGACATCTACGGCCCCGAAGTGGACGTCATCGAGCTCCGCCGCAAGCTGGGGACGGTCTTCGCGACGCCCGTCCCCCTTCCGAGGTCGATCTTCGAGAACGTGGCCTTCGGGCCGCGCATGGCCGGGGTCAGGGACAGGACGAGGCTCAAAGAGATCGTCCGGGATTGCCTGGAGAAGGGGGGCCTCTGGGAGGAGGTCAAGGACCGTCTCGACACGAGCGCCCTCAAGCTCTCGGGCGGCCAGCAGCAACGGCTCTGCCTGGCCAGGATCCTGGCCCTCACGCCCGAGTTCATCCTCCTCGACGAGCCGACCTCCGGCCTCGACCCCATCTCGACCATGAAGATCGAGGACTCCCTTCGGAAGCTCAAGAAGGACTACACGATCATCCTCGTCACCAACAATGTCAAACAGGCGGCCCGGATCGCCGACCGGACGGCTTTCTTCCTCAACGGCCGGCTCGTCGAGGTCGGGCCCACGGCCCAGATCTTCACGGCGCCCGCGAACCAGATGACGGACGATTACGTTCGGGGGAGATTCGGATAAGACATGAGCATCATGGAAGTCCGCGATCTGTCGTTGTTCTACGGGAACTTCCAGGCCCTCAAGTCCGTCAACCTCGACATCCAGGAGAAGAGGATCACGGCCCTCATCGGTCCCTCGGGTTGCGGCAAGACGACCTTCCTCCGCGCCATCAACCGGATGAACGACCTCATCGACGGCGTCCGGACGACCGGGAAGGTGCTCATCGACGGCCGGGACATTTATCTGCCGGGGACCGACCTTCTCGGGCTGCGGCAGAAAGTCGGCATGGTCTTCCAGCGTCCCAATCCCTTCCCGCTCAGCGTCCACGACAACGTCGTTTACGGCCTCCGCGTCCACGGCGTCCGTGACCAGAGGGTTCTCGAGGAGAAGCTCGTCCGGAGCCTGGAGTCCGTCCATCTCTGGGACGAGCTCAAAGACCGCCTCGAGAGGAACGCTCTCGGCCTCTCGGGTGAACAGCAGCAGCGGCTGTGCATCGCCCGCCTGGTCGCCGTCGAGCCCGAGATCGTGCTCATGGACGAGCCCTGCTCGGCCCTGGACCCGACGGCCACGTCCCGGATCGAAGACCTGATGGCCGAGCTCAAGAAGCAGTATACGATCGTCATCGTCACCCACAACATGCAGCAGGCGGCCCGTGTTTCGGACGAGACGGGCTACTTCCTCCTCGGCGAGCTCGTCGAGTTCGGCCCGACCGACCGGATTTTCACCAACCCCCGGGACCCGAGGACCGAGGACTATATCACCGGCCGCTTCGGCTGAGGCCCCGCAACCCCCTTCGGCCGGCGCTTCCGCGGAGCCGGAATTGGCGTATAATTAGAAGGCCGGTCGGCAAACCGGGCTGGATGGGGGGCAGGAGGACATCAGGCCTCCCGTCGAGGAGGACCGATGCAGCCGAAGCTCTTTCGGATCATCCTCGGGGCGCTCTTTGCGGCCCTCGCCGCCTCCTGTGTCATGGTCATGGACCCGGGCCGGGGCGAGCCCTGGCCGGCCAATCCCGAGTTTCGGCGGACGGTCGACTTCGCCCCCGGCGGCGTCTTCGCCCTCGAGCACACGCTCGGCGATATCGTCATCACCGGCCGCGACGGGGACTCCGCCGAGCTCGTGGCCACGGTCCGGCCCGAGGAATCGGCCGAGAGCCGCGTCCGCGTGTACGCCGCGGCCGACCTCGAGCCGTCGATCGACGTCCGCAAGGCCGGCAGCAGGCTCCGTATCCGGACCAAGTCCCTGGGCGGCCCCTGGTCTTCGGGCGGCCTGGACTACGCCATCCGGCTCCCTCACTCGGTCAACCTGGACCCCATCGTGCTCGAGAAGGGGGACATCTCGGTTTCGGGCGTCTACGGCCGGATGAGCGTCGAGCTCGGCACGGGGAGCCTCAAGGTCGCCAACTTCTCCGGCCCCCTCAAGGCCTCGGTCGAGTCGGGGCAGGCCGATGTCGAGCTGCTGGACGTCCGTCCGGACGACGTCGTTCAGGTGACGGTCGGGGAGGGGGATATCGTCCTCCGCCTCGAACCCGGCGCCGGCGCACGCATCGAGGCGGAAGCTCCCCGGGCAGAGATCACTTCGGACTTTGACCTCGGAAGGTCGCTCCCGGCGCGAACGCTCGACGGGCGGCTGGGGAGCGGCGAGGCGCGAATCGTCCTGAGAGCGCTCCGGGGCAACATCCGCATCCTCAAAACGGGGTGAGGGCCAGGCGGCGGTCGCTCTTCGCCGCGGCGGGCGCCCGGCCTCACTTCTTCCAGCGAAAAGGCTTATCTTTCCGGAAATCGGGGACGAGGTGCTCGTCCGGCCCGAACGGCTCCGGCTGGAGGAAGAGATGTGCCGAGGCGAGACCGGCGGCCCGCTCGGCCACGGGGCGATATTCGTCGGCGGTCAGGGAGCGGCGGAGCTCGGCCGGCGCCTTGTGGCACGGCCGGTACTGGCTCATCAGGCTGAGCCCGATATAGGGGGAGAGGGTCGCGGCGATCCAGTCGAGGACCGCGAGCGAGTCCTCCACGGCCCCGGGCAGGACGAGGTGGCGGACGATGAGCCCCCGCCGGGCCGCCCCGTCGGGGCCCGTTTCGAGCACCGGCCGCTGGATGGACATTTCGCGGACGGCGGCCGAGGCGCGCTCGAAATAGTCCGCCGCTCCCGAGTATCTTTTCGACAGCGCGGACGAACGGTACTTCAGGTCGGGGAGGTAGATATCGACGATCCCGTCCAGGGCCCGGACGACGTCGAGCCCGTCGTAGCCGTTCGAGTTCCAGACGAGCGGGAGCTCGAGACCGGCCGCGCACGCGATCTTGAGGGCCCGCAGGACGGGCAGGACGACGTGGCTCGGGGAGACGAGGTTGATGTTCAGGGCCCCCTCCGCCTGGAGCCGGAGCATCATCGCCGCCAGCTCCTCGTCCGAGGCCGGCTTGCCCTCGAGCAGCCAGCTCAACTGATAGTTCTGGCAGAAGAGGCACTTCAGGTTGCAGCCGGTGAAGAAGACGGTGCCGGACCCCGCCCGGCCTCCCCGCCGCTCGACCGTGCCGGAGCGCTGCGTCCCGCTGAGGACGGGCTCCTCGCCGAAGTGGAGCAAGGCGTGCGATACGGAGGCCGCGGTCCCGATCCGGCAGATGCCCTTTTCGCCGTGCTTTCGATCGACCCGGCAATTTCGCGGGCAGAGCGTGCAGCGGGCCTCGAGCGGCTCGAGCCTCTCGAGCGCCTTGTCGATCAGGTGGAGCTTCTTGTCGCGGTCCGGCATTTCCCCGGGTCCCTCAGGGGCTCTATTGTAACAAAAAAACGCACCATCGGAGGGGCCCTGTCATGTTGCGCCACCGCAAGCAACGACGCGCTCGGGTTGCGTAAGAGGGCGCGCGTGTGTATAGTAGTTGCTCGTCCGCGGGCGCGGCGGCGCAATACGCCCGCGGGTCGGACGACGGGAGCCGACCTTGATCGCGAAAATCATCGACATCGCCCTCCACCTCGACCGGTACCTGAGCGCCATCATCCAGCAGTATGGCGCCTGGACGTACGGCATCCTCTTCTTCGTCATCTTCTTCGAAACGGGCTTCGTCGTCATGCCCTTCCTGCCGGGCGATTCCCTCCTCTTCGCCGCCGGGACGTTCGCCGCCATCAAGGCGCTCAATATCGCTTGGCTGCTCGTCCTGTTGTCCGCGGCGGCCGTCATCGGCGACACGGTCAACTATTGGGTCGGGCACTTCCTCGGGCCGAAGATCTTCCACAAAGAGGGCTCCCGCGTCTTCAAGAAGGAATACCTCGACCGGACCCATGCCTTTTTCGAGAAGTACGGCGGCAAGACGATCATCATCGCCCGCTTCGTGCCCATCGTCCGCTCCTTCGCCCCCCTCGTCGCGGGCATCGGCCGGATGTCCTACGGAAAATTCATCGCCTACAACGTCGTCGGCGGCGTCGGCTGGGTCGTCCTCCTCACCGGAGCGGGCTATCTCTTCGGCAACATCCCGGTCGTGAGGAAGAACTTTTCCCTGGCTATCCTCGCCATCATCGTCATCTCGACCATCCCGGCCGTGACCGAGGCGCTTCGCGCCAGGAAGCAGAATTCTGCGCGCCCATCTCCCCCTCCGGCTGCCTGACGTACCGGCGAGGATGCAGCCCCGCCTAATCCCCTCGTTGGAGCCCGAGGCCATAATGAACTTGGAGTCCGGGGCACGTCCGCTCCGGGACGCCGGGGTGGGGGCCTCTAGTCGCGGGGATCAGCCAGAGCCTCGGCCAAGCGCCTCAGCCGGGGCGAGGCGAGCGCATGGTGGGCGGTCATGTCCGTGTGCAAGGGTGTCAGCGAAATATAGCCCTCGTGCGCGGCGATGACGTCCGTGCCGCTGTCGCCGACGCGCTTGGGCGTCCCCGTGCCGATCCAGAAGTACGATGAGCCCCGGGGGTCTTCCTTCTCGATGATCTCCGGGTCATAGAACTTCCAGCCGAGGCGGGTGACCTTGACGCCGCGGACGGGGGCCGGCGGGATGTTGACATTCAGGGTGACGCCGGCCGGGAGTCCTTCGGCGAGGACCGAGGCGGCGATGCGCCGGACGACCTCCGCGGCGGGCCGCAGGCCGAAGCGGCCGCGGCGGTCGGGGAGCATGGACGCGGCGATGGACGGCACGCCGAGGAACGTCCCCTGGAGCGCCCCGGCGACCGTGCCGGAATAATTGATGTCCTGCTGGCCGAGGTTCGGCCCCGGGTTGAGACCCGAGACGAGGAGGTCCGGCCGGCGGGGAAGGAGCTTCTGGAGAGCGAAGTAGATGCAGTCGCCCGGCGTGCCCTCGACGGCCCAGACGCGGGGCTTGATGTGGTGGATACGGAGAGGCTGGCGCAAGGTGATGGCGAGCGACGTCGCGCTCCTCTCGCGGTCCGGGGCGACGATGTAGGTTGAGCCCAGCGTGCCGAGGCGCCGGAAGAGGACCTGGATCGTCTCGTGGAAGAAGCCGTCGTCGTTCGTCAGGAGGATGAGGGGTCTGCCGGCCCGGCCGGCCGCGCCCCGCGCCGGTTTCGAGGTGTCCACGGGCTATTTCTTGACCATGACCAGGAGCATCTTGAACCGCGAGACGGCCTTGAGCGCGTGCGGAACGCCCGCGGGCATGATGATCATCTGTCCTTCGGCGACAGCATGGGGCTCCCCGGCGAGGCGGACCTCAGCCTTCCCGTCGAGCCCGAGGACCAGGGCGTCGAAGGGGGCCGTGTGCTCGCTCAGCTGCTGCCCCCGGTCGAAGGCGAAGGCCGTGACGGTGCCGCCCTTGCCGCTGACGACCTCGCGGCTGACGATCGCCCCGTCCTGGTACCGGACGAGCTCGGCCGCGTTGAGCGTCGCGCCCTTGAGGGCGTCCATATCGGCCGGGTTCTTTGTCGTCTTCATCGCCTTGCCTCGGTGTTCCCTGGGGAGGAAGGGGAAAAGTTGGTCGGGACGGGCGGATTCGAACCGCCGACCCCATGCACCCCAAGCATGTGCGCTACCAGGCTGCGCCACGTCCCGGACCGCGGTCCCACATTATAGCAGAACCGGGGGAAATATCATCGTTTTTTCGGCTGCTTTCCGAGCGAGGCGGCGAGCTCCTGGAGCTCGTCGCGGACATTGTAGAGGGCCTTGCGGAGCTTCTCCGGATGGAGCGGGAGCGCCGGCTGGAGACCGAATTCCTCCTCGACCCGCCGCCGGATGCCGGCCATGGTGTGGCTCTTGGCCTCGAGGAGCTCGCGGATGCGGAGGATGATGTCGATGTCCTTCTGCCGGAAGAACTTCTGGCCGTTCCCGGTCCGGCCGGCGTTGAGGAAAGGGAACTCGTTTTCCCACGCTTCGAGCGTGGCCTCGTCAACCTTGGCCAGGCGGACGACCTCGTCGATGCGGTAGACGAGCTTGGGCTTCGGCTTGTCGTCCTTGAAGAGTCTGGGCTCGGGGGTTTCGTTTCTCACGGGCCATCCGGGATACCCCACATTAACATGTTCATTCGCCGCGGTCAAGACGAGTGCGGCTCTTCGCCGAAGCCCTTGACCATGACCAACGCCAGGTCTTCTCGCCGGTCGGGAAGTCGCATTTTGCGCACCTCACAGGAGTGACGCACCGGTCGCTCTTGGCCGAGCTCCTCCTTGACCACCTTCTCGTTGAAGAGCATCTGGCAAGTCCGAGCCAGGCTTGGGGACAAAGCCATTCCCCGGAACGTTTGGAGGCCCCTGTCCGCCCGTGTCCGGACAAGAAGCCGCAGCTTGTTAGATAATAGATACTTAAAGAGATAGCCCCTGCTTCTGCCCCGATCCATGACCCAGATGCCTCGCCTTCGGCGCCTCACCCGTCTCCGAGCTCCGGGCCCGATATGATATAATCCGCAAGCGGACGTTCTCATGGCCGCGAAAGAGCCAACCAAAGACGCGGACAGGCAGGCGCACACACCGCTCGCCGAGCGGATGCGGCCCCAGACCTTCGACCGCGTCTACGGCCAGGACCATATCCTCGGCAAGGGCAAGATCCTGTCCGAGCTCATCGAGAGCAACCGGCTTGTTTCCATCATCTTCTGGGGGCCGCCCGGCTCCGGGAAAACGACCCTGGGGATAATGCTGGCCCGGCACTTCGGACTGCCGTTCGAGTCCTTCAGCGCCGTCCTCTCGGGGATCAAAGAGGTCAAGGGATTCATGGCCCGGGCCGAAGAGCAGCGCAAGCTCTTCGGCAAGCCGATGATCCTGTTCATCGATGAGATCCACCGCTTCAACAAAGCCCAGCAGGCGGCTTTCCTCCCTTACGTGGAGAAGGGCGACATCATCCTCTTCGGATCGACGACGGAGAATCCGTCATTCGAGGTCATCGCCCCGCTCCTCTCGCGGACGAGGGTCCTCGTCCTCAAGGAGCTCGACCGGGAGGCGCTGGGCAAGATCATCCACGACGCCCTGGCCGACCGCGACCGAGGCTTAGGGAGGCTCGGGCTCGACATCGACGCAAACGCGCTGGACCTCTTGATCGATTTCGCTAACGGCGACGCCCGCCGGGCCCTCAACACCTTGGAGATCGCCGCCGGACTGGCCAAGGGGAAGACGGTCAGCCTCGAGAACGTCCAGGAGGCCCTGCAGAAGCGGACCCTCCTTTACGACAAGGACGGGGAGGAGCATTACAACCTCATCTCCGCCCTCCATAAGAGCCTCCGCAACAGCGACGTCGACGCCTCGCTCTACTGGCTGGCCCGGATGATCGCGGCCGGGGAGGACCCCCTCTATATCGCCCGCCGCCTGATCCGCTTCGCCTCCGAGGACGTGGGCCTGGCCGACCCGCAGGCCCTGGCCCTCTGTCTCCACGCGAAGGAAGCTTATGATTTCCTCGGCTCGCCGGAAGGGGAGCTGGCCCTGGCCGAAGCCGTCGTGTATCTGGCCTCGGCGCCCAAGAGCAACCGCGTCTACTCGGCCTTCGGCGCGGCCATGAAGGAGGTCGAGCGCAGTCCCCATGAGCCCGTGCCGCTCTCCATCCGCAACCCTGTGACCCCGCTGATGAAGGAGCTCGGCTACGGCAAGGACTACCAATACGCCCACGATTTCAACGCCTCGACGACAGACATGGAAACTTTTCCGGAGAGGCTCCGAGGCCGGAAGTACTATGAGCCGGGGTCGCTCGGCTTCGAGAAAGAGGTCCGCAAGCGGATCGAGTGGTGGGAGGCCCTGAAGGCCAGGATCCGGGAAAATAGGGCCGGCCCGGCTAAGGACGCGGGCAAGGAATAGAGCCGGGGCTCAGCTCTCGGCCGCGGGCGGCCCGTCCTTCTCTTCCTTCTCCTTGAGCAGGTAATAGACCTCCCAGCTGATGTCGTCGGCCAGGCAGCCGATGCACGACTTGGGCGTCGTGGCGATCTCGTCGTCCGCGATCTTGTCCTTGATGATGCGCTTGACGACCCGCCGGATCTTGTAGAGAAGGATGTAGTTGACCATGGCCGCCCTCAGCCGGGAATGATACCAGTTTAGCCCGCTTCGTGCAAAGAGAGGCCGATCGGGATAGCCACCACTCCAGATCGCGGTTTTCACGCCGCGGGAATCTCGCGCTCCTCGGCGCCAAAACAACTCGCTTGGCGTGCGCTACGCCAAGCTCAAACAAGTTTTGGCGGTTCCCCCTGGAACTGCCCTCGGAGCACGGGCTTCCCGGGCTAAACCGCTCTATCACGTTCCGGCCATCCCCATCGGCCTCTCTTAAGACGGCGGCTTCGGCAGGGACAGTCCCTCTTCGTGATTTGCGCGGCGGGTGAATCATGCTATAGTTTTCGGCGATCATGGAAAGCCGCCTAACCGCGCCCCGGGCTGCCTCGGCGCTCTTCGCCGCAACCGTCGCGGGCCTTTCCATCATCCTGCTCGCGGCTTCGGCCTGCCGTACGGCGCGGCCGAACCTCGCGCCGCGGCCCGAGGCCCTCGGCTTTCCCCTGATGGAGGCGGGGGCCCTTCGCTTCGAGGGGGCGGCCAACCGGCCCGTCCGGGCCCGCTACGGCGAGGCCTATTTCACTACCGACGAGGGCGCCCTTTACGACATCGACGTCCTCTCCCGGCGCACCCTCTGGACGTTCCGGGCGGAGGCCCCGATTCCCGTGGCGCCGGAGCTCTGCGGGGACTCTGTTGTTATTCGCGACGAGCGGAACACGATCTATGTCATCGACACCAGGGGGCGACTGACGTTCAAGGCCGCCGCGGCTGGAGCCCTGACGACGGCGGTCCGGGAGAACGGCGGCCGGCTCTATTACGGCTGCGGCGACGGACGCGTCACCGCCGTCGGCCTTCGGGACGGCCGGCCGGCGTGGGAGCACCGGACGGGTTCCGCCGTCCTCTCAGGCCCGGTCTTCTCGGGCGGCCTGGTCGTCTTCGGCACCGCCGACGGAAGGCTTCTGGCCGTCGACGGGGACGGCCTCCCTGCCTGGACGTTCGCCGCGCGCGGCGCCGTCCGGGCCGACCCGGCCGCGGCCGACGGGGGCCTTTTCTTCGGCACCGCCGACGGCTTCTTCTACGGCCTCGCGGCGGCGACGGGGAAGAAGCGGTGGGCGTTCCGGCTGGCCGGGGAGCCCCTGGCCGCCCCGGTCGCGGCCGCCGGACGCCGCCTCGTTCTGGCGGCCTCCGACAGCGTCGTTTACTGCCTCTCGGCCCGCAGCGGGGAGATCCTCTGGTGGCGGGGCGTTCCCTCGCGGGCCGTGCACGCGCCCGCGGTCGCCGACGGCCTCGTCATCGTGTCGGCCTTCTCGCCGGACGTCTCCGCCTACGACCTCAGGAACGGCCTCCCGTCGGGCGCCTGCCGGGCGGGGGCGGACCTCCAGGCGGGAGCTCAGTGGGTCACGCCGTATCTCGTCCTCATCGAGCCGGACCCGGACCGGGGCGGCCAGAGGATGGTTTTCCTCGAGCGCGACCGTCGCCCCTTCGAAACGCTCGGGCAGGCGAACCCCGTCCGCCGTTGAAATGCCCGCCGGAAAGGCTTAGAATCGGGCCTCGGAAAGGAGCCACGACATGAACCGCGAAGACGCCTTGAACCTGCTCGCGCAGCACCTCAAGAACAAGAACCTCGTCAAGCACTGCCTGGCCGTCGAGGCCTGCATGAGAGCCCTGGCCCTGCGCCTCGGGCACGACCCCGAGCCCTGGGGACTCGCCGGCATCCTTCACGACCTCGACTACGAGCTCACCGAGAAGAGCCCCGAGCTCCACACCAGCGAGACGGTTAAGGTCCTCCGCGAGAAGGGCATCGATGAGGCCGTCATCCACGCCGTCGAGGCCCACGCCGGCAAGGTCCCGTGCCAGTCGCCCATGGACTGGGCGATCTTTTCCGTCGACCCGCTGACGGGGCTGATCATCGCGGCGACGCTCATGCACCCCTCGAAGAAGCTCAAGGCGATCGACCTCGACTTCGTCAAGCGGCGCTACAAGGAGAAGAGCTTCGCCCGCGGGGCGCGCCGCGAGGAGATCGAGGAGTGCCGGAACCTCGGCCTCGAGCTGGATGAGTTCCTCTCGATCGCCATCGCGGCGATGCAGGGGATCGACGGCGGGCTGGGCCTCGCTTAGAACAGCCCCGCCTTCAACCCGAACTCGATGAACCGCCCCCGCCAGGGGAAGCCGGGCTCCGTGTAGAAGTAGCGGTTGAAGACGTTCGTGACCCGGACGAACGGCTCGAAATTGCGCACGCTCCAGCTGAGGACCGCGTTCAGGCTGAAGTAGCCCGGGATGATCTGGTCCGTCGACGTGCTCGTGTTCCAGTACCACGACTTCGAAGCCAGGATCCCCGTCAGCCCGAGGCGCGGGCCGCCGGCGTAGGAGAAGCCGAGGTCGAACGTCCCCGTGTGCTTCGACAGCGCGTCCAGCGGGCGGTCGTCCGAAATGTCCCGGTGGTCGAGGAACGTGTAGCCGGCCAGGGCGTCGACGCCGAACGCGCCGAGGGCCAGCTTCTTCTGGGCCTGGACCTCCAGGCCGTTGATCCGGGCCCTGTTGATATTGAGGTAGAGCGGGGTCCCGTCGGGCTGGCGGATGCTCATGATGAAGTCGTGAAGGGAATTCAGGAAGAAGGACGCGGACAGGAAGAACCCCTTGTTGTAGGTCACGCAGAGCTCGGAGGCCCGGCCGGACTCGCTCTTGAGGTCGGGATTGCCGCCGACCGACGAGTAGAGGGACCGCATCGAGGGGAACTTGGACTTGGTGGCGAAGGAGACGTGGATGTCCAGGGCGTCCGTCGGCGAATACTTGAGCCCGACCAGGGGGTTGAGCCGGGTCGTCGTGCCGCCGACGTACTTGTGCAGGCTGTCGAGGCTGACGCCGGCGATGAACTCCCAGTGATCGATGATCGTGACGTGGTCCTCGACGCCGCCCGACAGCCAGTCCTGGTGGTAGCCGTACCAGGCGAGGCCCGGGTTGTCCTGCTGGCGGGTCCTATCGCCCTCGTAATAAAGGCTGGCCTTGAGGGCGTTCCACTTGGCCAGCGTGAGTTCGCCGAGCCCGAAGAACCCGTAGATCGGGTTGTTGTAGGAGCTTTCGGCCGACAGCGCGGACATGCTGCTGTTCGTGTACTGGTCGAGGACGTTATAGTAGTTGACATAGTAGCCGCGGAAACGGAGGAGGACGCTGCCGCCGAGGGCCGCGTACCCGCCGGCGCTGACGGAGGTCCGGTCCCAGTCCTTGAACCGCCAGTAGCGCGCCCGGCCGGAGAGGGTGGGCGGGATGCCGAACGAGGAATGGTAGGTGTCGGCGTTGACCATGATCTCGCTCGAGTCCGTCGGGTTGTAGATGACCTTGCCGCTCAGGTTTAAGCGCTGGTAGTCGCTCAGCGTGCGGAGGACCTTCGTGTCCGTGGCCTGGTCCGTGTAGCGGAAGCCGTCGGAGTCCTGGGCCAGGGCCGAGGCCGCGACGCCGAACCGGCCGAACTGCATCGCGGCGTCGGCGCCGGCGCCCCGCGTGTTCTGGCCGCCGTAGGACAGCGTGAGGTTGACGTTCGGGTCGGGCGTCGGGCGGCGGGTGATGACGTTGACGATGCCGCCGAGCGTGTTCGGGCCGTAGAGGACGGAGGACGGGCCCGTCGTTACCTGCACGGAAGCGATGCCGCCCGAGGACACCGTCTTCAGGTCGAAAGTCCCGAAGTAAGGCTCGACGATGGGCACTCCGTCGACGAGCAGGGCGATTCGGCCGGAGTCGATGCCGCGGAGCTTGAGGGTATACTCGCCCTTGGCGCCGACGGTGACGGTTGCGCCGGGGGCGTAGCGGAGGACCTCCGCGAGGTCGAGGGGCTTTTGCTGCTCGATCGTCGTGGCCTCGATCGTCGTGACCGTGGCCAGGGGTACCGCCCGGGGGGCCTTGCCGATGACCTGGATCTCTTCCGTGATCCGGACCGGCTTTTCCCGATCCTTCTCTTTCTTCTGCCTGTCGGCCGCCCGGTCCTGGCCCGCGGCCGTCAGGGGGGCGAGGACGAGGGCGGCGACGAGGAGGGCGGAGGCGGCGAGGGCGAGGGCGAGGGAGCGAAAGAGCGGACGTTTCATGACGTTCTCCTTTTCGTAATGGAAGGAAAAACCGTTTCCCGTTTTTCCCTGTCGGTCGGAGGGCGTGGCCGGCCGGGCTTTAGCGCCTCCGACTCGGAGACGGCCGGTATTCTACCAAATCGGCAGGCAAAAAAGAAGGGGATTGTTTCCGACCTCGCGATTGGGGGCCGAGGACGGCCGCTCAGGCCTGTCCGGCCGGGTGCTGGAGCTTGCTGTGCCGGACGCTGTAAAGGAAATAGATCAGGAGGCCCGCCAGGAGCCAGACGCCGAAGCGGATCCAGGTAACCTTGGGCAGGCTGTACATCAGGTAAAAGCAGAAAGCGACGGTCACGAGCGGAGTGAACGGAACGCCGGGCGTCCTGAACTTGCGCTCGACCTCGGGCCGGGTCCTCCGCAGGAGGATGACGCCGACCGAGACGAGGACGAAGGCGAAGAGCGTGCCGATGTTGCAGAGGTCGATGATCATCGGCAGCGGGAAGAGCCCCGCGATGGCCGCCGTGGCGATGCCCGTGATCCACGTGCAGAGGTGCGGCGTCTTGTGGGTCGGATGGACCTTGGCAAAGGCGGACGGCAGGAGTCCGTCCCGGGCCATGACCATGAAGATCCGGATCTGGCCGTAGAGCGTGACGAGGAGGGTCGAGATCATGCCGATGATGGCGCCCGTGGCGACGATGGCCCCGCCCCACTGGATGCCGATCCGGGCCAGGGACGCCGGCAGGGCGTTGCCGACGTCGATCAGCTTGTAGGGGACGATGCCCGTCAGGACAAAGGCCACGGAAACGTAGAGGATGATGACCACGCCCAGGCAGAGCATGAGCCCGAGCGGGACGTCCTTCTTCGGGTTCTTGGTCTCCTCGGCCGCGGTCGAGACGGCGTCGAAGCCGACGTAGGCGAAGAAGATGGAGGCCGCGGCACCCATCATGCCCATCGACTGCCCGAACCAGCCGTTCGGTGCGAACGGCTTGAAGTTCTCGGCATGCAGCGCGGGCAGCGCGAGGAAGATGAACACGGTCAGCGCGACCACCTTGATCGAGACCAGGATCGCGTTGACGTTGGCGCTCTCCTTCGTGCCGATCACGAGGAGCCACGTCACGAGTCCGGAGATGAACAGCGCGGGCACGTTGATGACCCCGCCGTCGAAGGGCCCGAGCGCCCAGGCGTCCGGGATGACGATGTTGGGCAGGAACGGCACGAGTTCGTGCAGGTGCTTGAGGAGCCCGACGATGTACCCGGACCACCCGACC
>DATKJS010000047.1:0-31313 GCA_035543515.1 Terriglobales bacterium
CCCTGTGACTCCATCGGCCCTCCATCGGGAAAGGCGGCCCCGCGGCCTCACATCCTGGCCTTGTTCCGCAGGAGCATTCTGTAACGCGTAAATGCCGTCGTGAGCCTATAGACACCGAAGGCGACGAACGCCGCGCCGACCGCGAGGCCGGTGATGCTCTTGACGGTGGCCAGGGCATGATAAAGAATGACGGCGCCGAGCGGGACCATCAGGAATCCGAGGAAGATATGAGCGATATCCTTGAGCGTCAGTCTTTCGGGCGGAGGGATGAGGCGCCGGGGACGCTTGGCCATGGGGACCTATTCCTCCCAGCGCGATTTCAGCCCGTGCGCCTTGTCGCGTTGGATGAGAGCCTGTCTGTATTCTTCAAGCGATTCGAACTCTTCGGCGTTCTTCAGGACCTCGATCTGCTCTTGTTCCCAATCATGGGGGACGCTCCGGAAGACCGGGAGTTTATTGCGCCGCCGGAACACGGCATAATAGACGATGCAGAGCAAAACCCACAACGGCCCCACGATCCTGCCGATCTCATGGGTGATGACGACCGTGACGAAAATGCTGGCCACTCCCACAAACCCCAAGAAGCCGAGGACAGGGACGTCGATCACCATGTTGTCCCTGCGCCGCCGCCACTTGATGTTCAGCGGGACCTTGTAAGGCCTCGGCGAGTACGGGTCAAGGAATCTCAAACGGATGAGGGAAATGAAAACGAGCATATAGCCGAAGGTCGCCCCGAACGCGTAGAGGTTGGCCAGGGTGTCCAGCACTCTGGGCGTGAGAAACGCCACGATGGTCAAGACGATGCCCACCCATCCGAAGCCGATGATGGCGTTGCTGGGCGTCTGGTACTTGGGGTGAACGTGGCTGAACCACTTGCTGACGAGTCTGAAGTGGCTCATCGAATAGATGAGGCGCGAATCCCCCATGACCCCTGAATTGGACGAGATGAATAGGATCGTTGCCCCGAGGAACGCCGCGAACGGTCCGGCGATGATCCCGAGATAGGGGATGTGCGAAGCCAAATAGGCGATGGGATCCGATTCGTGAGCGCGGAATTCCTGCCACGGCAGGATCCCCAATCCCACCGTCGAGAAGCTGACCGCCAGGATAAAGACCGTGAAAATGAGAGCGAGAGACGTCCGCGGGATGACCGTGGCCGGCCTCCGGGTCTCCTGAGCCGCTTGAGAGATGCTCTCGAGACCAACGAAGGAGATGATGGCCAGAGAGAAACCGTACATGAATTGCCTGGGGGTCGGGAATTGGTGTTTCCATTGGTCCATGAGCAACTGGGGGCGCCAGGCCAGGATGAATCCGAAGGTCACGATGGACATCTCCATCATCAGGTCGACGAGCCCGATGATCTCGTTGAGCCTTGAGGATTCGCGGACGCCCCTGACGTTCAGCCACCGCAAGAAAATGATCATCGCCATGGTTTCGCCGAGCCAGAGGATGTTGACATTATGAAAGGGCCCGAGATTGACGGCAAAGCTCGTTAGGTTGATCCCTAAGTACGGGAGGAAGAAGTTCAGATAACCGCTGGACGCCGTGGCGAACAAGGCGATATCTATCGTGTAGTCGAGCAGGAGGGCCGAACCGGCGAGAAAGCCGGAAAAATCACCCAGCCCGCGAAGCGAATAGTAATGGCCTCCCCCCGCGACCGGGTAGGACGAGGCGAGTTCTGTGAAAGCGAGGCCGATCATGATGTAAACCAGCCCCGCCAGGGCGAAGGCCAACGGAGCCGCACCCTGGGCGGCGCCGATGACCAACCCCAGGGCGACATAGATATCGGCGCCGACATCGGCGTATCCCCACATGAAGGAACCCCAGATGGTCACGTCGCGACGCAGTTTGCGCTCTACGGTAGGTTTGGATTCCATAGCGTTCTATTCAGGACTTAAGATGGCAGCCGAAGGGTCTCGCGCCTTCCCCATAGTGTCGGCAAAAAAGTCTGGATGATTATATCCGGTGTGCCAAAAATGTCAATTCCGGGCTTTTCCAGCCCAGCGTGCGGGGCCATCCTTGGGTTTTTGACTTCAATAGACGTCTATGCTAAAGTCCTTGTTCCTCCAATCGGCTCGGGAACGGGAGTCGGAACGGAGAACTCACGGCTCGAGAAGGACGGCTAACCAGTGACCCTAGCCCCCCAGGTGACCCTACTGGGCGTTGCCCTCGCCTTCGTCTTTTGCGGGTCGATGTTCGTCATTCTCTGGTGGATGCTCCATCCGCCAGCTCATGTTTCGCTGTCTGCGGCCAAGGCCCGCGTTGCGGTCTCCGCGATCAAGAAGATCATCGTCCCCACGATCGGGACCGGCTATTCGGAACGCGCCGTGGAGCTGGCCTGTCGGCTGGGCGAGAAGCAGAAAGCGGAGATCGTCGTGGCTCATTTCATCAAGATCCCCTTCACTCTCCCCCTGAACGCTTCCATGGAGAGCGCCGAAACCGCCGCCAAGGAGATTGTCGAGCGCGGCGTCGAGATTGTCCGCCACAGCAACCTGCCCTCTCGAGCCGTCGTAGAACGCGCCCGGCAGGTCGAGGATGGGATCATCCGCTTGGCAAGGGAAGAGGATGCCGACCTGATCGTCATGGGCATTCGACCCGTCGTGGGTTTGCCGGAACGAATTGTCGGACGGACTTCCGAAGCGGTCCTGCACCGGGCTCCCTGCGAGGTGCTGATTGACAGGCGCGCCGATTAGTCGGGAGGAGGAGTCATGAAGGCGGTGATCTTGGGCTGCGGGAGGGTGGGAGTCATGCTCGCGACTCGGCTTGTCGCCGAAAAATGGGACGTCACGGCCGTCGATGCCAACCCCGACTCATTCACGGCGCTAGGTGACCGCTTTCCCGGGAAGCGGATCAGCGGGCGGATCACGGATGAAGAAATCCTGCGCGCTGCCGGCCTGGATGCGGCCGACCTTGTGGCGGTGCTGACCTCCGACGATATCGTTAACCTGATGGTCGCCCAGATGGCCCGCACGAGGTTCAATAGAGAGAAGGTTATCGTTCGCGTCCGTGACGCGGTCAAAGCGGGGGCTTACCAGGAATTGGGCCTCCAGACCATCTGCCCCAGCCGGATGGAGTTCGAGGAGATCATCAAGCGGCTCGCCATTGGTCCCAGGGCGGCGTAAGGGGAGAGAGGGCGCGATGTACATTATCATCGTGGGCGCGAGCCAGATCGGTTACAACCTGGCCAAGTCTCTCATCGCCGAAGGGCACGAAGTCCTTCTCCTCGAAAAGGAGCGGTCCAAGTACAATGCCCTCGTCAAAGAGCTGGGCGAGTGCATCTATCACGGGGACGGCTGCGAGGTCGACACCCTTAAACATGTCGGGGCGAGCCGGGCTGAATTACTGATTGCCGTGACCGGCCGGGACGAGCAGAACCTCGTGAGTTGTCAACTGGCCAAGATCCTGTTCATGGTCCCAAGGGCGGTGGCTGAGGTCAATGACCCGAAAAACGAAGAGTTGTTCAAGAGTCTGGGTGTCGACCTGACCGTCAACACGACGACGCACATCAGTGCGCTTATCGGCCATCGCCTCAATATCGAAGTCCTGATGCCCCTCCTGACTTTCAAGAACCTGGAAATCGTCCAAGTGGAGATCTTCGAGTCCTCGCCGGTCGTCAACCGTTCCTTGAAGGACCTGAATCTGCCATCCGACACTCTGCTCATCGCCGCCATAAGAAACGGCGAAGCCGTGCTGCTCAGAGGGGATTCGATGCTGCTGCCCAACGATTCCGTGATCGCTTTGACGAGCCGGCAGACAGAGGGCGAGCTGAGGAAGCTCTTCTGACATGAAAATCAGCAACTATCTCGCACCGGGCCGGATCTCTCCCGATTTTAGCGCCAAGAGCAAGCCGGACGCTGTTCAGGGTCTGCTGAAGATGATGACGGCGAACGAGATGCTGGCCGCCGATAAGGTCCCCGATGTCCAGCTGGTCATTCTGGAACGGGAAGCCTTGACGAGCACGGGCTTGGGCTACGGGCTTGCGATCCCGCATGCTCGAACGGAACTCGTCGCCAAGATCCAGGTTGTTTTCGCCCGGAGCCCAAGGGGGGTGGAATTCGAAGCCCTGGACGGCAACCCGGTCCATTTCCTCTTCTTGGTCTTGGCTCCCGCTCGCTGCGCCGACGAATACCTGAAACTCATCAGTTCAATCTCGAGTCTGATGAAGAACGAAAATGTCCGGAAGCAGCTTCTGAGCGCGAAGTCGAGAGAGGACATCCTCCGGGTATTCGACCAGTAAACGCGGAATAGCTTCTCAGCTTTCGGACCTCGCCCCCAGTCCTGGAGCAGATCAGGGCGCACGTCCAAGGCCATTTCCCCGCCGGCATGTGGTTTCCTGGCCTGCTCCCGGTCAAGATGCCATCTCTAGAGTGAAGTCTTCGAGCTACGGATTCGGCCGCTATTTCCCAGGATGCCGGGCAGCGGCCGGCCGGGCTCAGGGCAGACGATATCGGCAAAGGGGAGCGCACGGAGTTCGCCCAGGGCACGCCCCGATTCGCCGGTTCAAAAGCCCCAGGTCAATGTCGTTCCGAAAACAAGGAGGTTGGCGAGGGGGCCGTTGATGTTGTACGGATGGCCTTGGAGCGTCCTCCTCGCGGCGGAGGACAGCGGAAAAACGTATTGGACGCCGGCCTGAAGGCCGATGTCTTTCGCGATCCGATAGGTCAACCCGGCCTTGGCCGTCCCGTCGTGGAAAGCCCGGTACTTTTCTCCCACATAAGCTCCCGCGCTCGCCAAGTACGTGCGCCAATATCCTCCGGACCCCGCGAAGTAGGCCGCGGAGCCGTTCAGGTCGAGCGTCAGTTTCTCGGCCAAGTTCAGGGAATGACCGGCGGAGAGGAGGAAATAGGTCCCCGGATAGGCGTTGATGTCCCTGAAGACCGTCAGCGTCGGCTTTCCGAAGATATTGAGGCTCGCCGCCGCGTAGAGCTCCTGCGTTTCAGCCGTATATTTTGTTCCGTAATAGATAAAGCCCGCGGTCAAGCCGACCTTCCCCAAGTTGCAGGCATAGGTCAAGGTCAGATCGGTCTCGTTGAAGCTAAGCCGGCCCGGCCTGTCGGGAGCGAAACACGGCGTCGCCTTTTCTTCGGTGTCGATATTTCCCCAGAACGAGAGGCTGAATCCCCGGCAAGAAACCGAGAGCGCCGGCTCGATGACGACGCCGCCCCCGCCGATGCGGTAGCCGCGGAAGATGTACCTGTTGAGAACGCCCAAAGATGCGCTTCCCGAAACGGCCCCGTCCCCCGAGAGGGGGGGTCCCGCGGACACGGTGAAGCAGACGAACCCGACCGCTATCCTAAGGCTGCGTTTCATGGCCGGTCTTCAGTCCTGGAGATAGGCTTCCTCCCCATGCAGCACCGTGTCAAGTCCCATGCTCTCCTCTTCCTTCGTCAGCCTCACCGGCGTGATCTTGTTGATGAGCGCGAGGGCGGCATAGGTGAAGGCGAAGGCGTAGATATCGAACGTGACGACGGCGGCGAGCTGTTTGAAGAAGAACGAACTCCCGCCGTAGACGAGGCCCATGGCGCCGTTGGCGTTGACGAGCGTCGTGGCGAAAAGCCCGAGCATGATGATCCCCAGGGTGCCGCCCACGCCGTGCACGCCCCAGACATCCAGGGCGTCATCCCAGCCCATCTTGTTCTTCAGGGAGATCGCCCCGTAGCAAACGACCCCGGAGACGATGCCGGTCAGGGCGGCGACGGGAATGGTGACGTATCCGGCGCAGGGAGTGATGGTGGCCAGCCCGGCGATGGAGCCGGTGAGCAGGCCCAGGAACTTCGGCTTCTTCTCGAAGACCCAGGCCATGAAGAGCCAGGTGACGGCGGCAAACGAGGCGGCCGTGTCGGTGTTCAAGAAGGCGACCGCGGTGATGTGGTCGACTCGCAGCTCGCTCCCGGCGTTGAACCCGTACCAGCCGAACCACAGCAGCCCCGTGCCGAGGGCGACAAGGGGGATGCTGTGGGGTCCCTTCTCCAGGACCTTCCGCTTCCCCACGAAGAAGACGGAGGCCAGGGCCGCCATGCCCGCGATGCTGTGGACCACGATCCCGCCCGCGAAGTCGAGGACCCCCCACCGCTGCAGCAACCCTCCGCCCCAGATCATATGAACGGCCGGGAAATAGACGAAGAGAAGCCACACCGTGAGAAAGATCATGTAGGCCGTGAACCGGACCCGATTGGCGAAGGCCCCCGTGATCAGGGCCGGCGTGATGATGGCGAACATCATTTGATAGGCGATGAACACGTAAAGCGGGATATTGTTCGTCGCCTGGAACACGGTCATGGGCGTTACACCGTGCAGGAAGGCCATCTTGAGGTTCCCGATGATGCCCCCGACGTCGCCGGAGAAGCACATCGAATAGCCGCAAACGAACCAGATGACGGACGTCCAGCCCATGGACAGGAAGCTCTGGATCATGACGGCCAAGACGTTCTTCCGGCCGACGAGCCCACCGTAGAAGAAGGCCAGTCCGGGCGTCATCAGCATGACCAGGCTGGTCGCGACGAGCATGAATCCCGTGTTGCCCGTGTCGAAGACCATTGTCACCTCCTGGGGAAAACGAGAATCCTACCCTTGATCCCACCTGAACGAATATAATCGTCGCCGTCCGAATTCAATCGGGGAAAACGGAAGTTCGGCCTTCGAAATCCCCGGGCCGGCTCGCGCCGTACCGGGGCGGGGGCTGACTAAAGAGACGTGATGCCTTCGCGGATGGCATACTTGGTGAGCTCGGCCACGCTGCGGATGTTGAGCTTGTTCATGATCTGGGCCCGGTAGGTTTCCACGGTCTTGATACTGACTTTCAGGCGGGCGGCGATCTCCTTGGTGGATAGGCCTTCAGACAGGGACTGGAGGACCTCCCGCTCCCGGGGGTTGAGGACGGAGAAGGCTCCCGAGCCCTGCTTCTCCAAGTGCCGGATGTAATCCTTGATGACGGTGTCGGCGATCGAGGCGCTCAGATAGCTTTGGCCCTTCATGACCGACTGGATGGCCGCCGCCAGCTCTTCGAAGGCGGACTCCTTCAGGACGTAGCCCACCGCGCCGCTCTTGAGCGCGGCGGCGATATAGTGTCCGTCCTTGTGCATGGAGAGGGCGATGACCTTGACCCGAGGATCGGCGTCCAGGATCCGGCGGGTGGCCTCGAACCCGTTCAACCCCGGCATGGAGATATCCATGATGACAAGGTCGGGAGAGAGGCTCGCGGCCAGACGGACGGCCGCGAGTCCTTCCGAGGCGTGGCCGACCACGGTGAAGGCCGGGTTCTTCTCGAGGAGGTTGCGCAGACCCTCGGCGATGATCTTGTGGTCGTCGGCGAGCAGGATGCGGACCATCAGGGCTTTCCTCCAGGCCGGGCGCTGTCGACCAGGGGGATGAAGAGGGCAATGGAGGCTCCGCGGCCGGGAGACGATTTGATGTCCAGGGCGCCGCCCTGGGCCTTGAGCCTTTCCCGAATGCTGGACAACCCGAACTTCTCGAGGTCGGCAGGCGAGGATTCCTCCCGAGAAGCGTCGAAGCCCCGCCCGTCGTCCTCGACCTCGACCTCGAGCCGGCCTTCCCGCTGGGCTAGATGGACCCTGACCGACTTGGCGTCGGCGTGCTTGGCGGCGTTCAGGAGGAGCTCCTGAACTGAGCGGAAGACGGTGACCTGGACGTCCTGCGGCAGAGGAGGCGCCGCGCCCTCGGAGGTCATCTCCGCCGGGAGTCCGTGCTTCTTCTGGAACTGGCGACACAGCCACTCCAAGGCCGCCTCCAAGCCCAGGTCGTAAAGCACGGGCGGGCTGATCTCGAAGGTCAAGGTCCGCGTGCTTTGGATCGTTTGGTCGAGGAGGGTCAGGGTCTCTTCGAGGTCCTGCTCCATGCCGCTGAAAACGGCGTTCCCCTGCAATTGCCAGAGGCGCGACTTGATCACCGCCAAGGCCTGGCCGATGTGGTCATGGAGGTCGGATGCGATGGCGCGGCGTTCTCGTTCTTCAGCGAGGGCCAGCTCGGATGTCAGCCGCCGGAGCCGGGCCTGGGAGCGTCCCAGCTCCTCTTCGGCCGTCCGGCGCTCGGCAATCTCGGCCCGCAGGGCCTGATTGACGCGCTCGAGGTCCGCCGTCCGTTCCCGGACTTGCTGTTCCAGGAGGACGGCGGCGGCCCGGACCTTCTCTTCGGCGGCCCGGCGCTCGAAATAAGACGTCAGCATCCCGGCCACCGACTGGATGAGCGCGCGTTCTTCCCGGAGGAACGGCCCCTCGAAAGCGGCGGGCTTTTCCTCTAGATAGGCGACATCGATCACGCCCGTTTCCGCCCCGCCCGCCGAGAACGATGCGGATTGCATCCACCCTGTCCGCCGGAAATTGGGCGTGACGGCCTCGATCTCACCGAGGCTGATCCTCGCCGCCGTGACCTCCGGATATTGCCAGGCCGGGGGGAGAAGGGCGGCGATCTCCTCCAGGATCGAGGCGGGCGTTCTCTTTCCGTCCTGGAGGAGGCTGGCGACGCTGTGGAGGGCGGTCAACTCCTTGACCCTCTCTCCAAGCGCCCAGACAAGGACGTCTTTCTCCGGGGCGTCTTTCACCGATGGTCCTGCGAAGTCCATCTCTGATGATACGAAGAGCCTCATTTTATGCCATGAGGAAGGGAATATCAAATTCTGCCGCGACTTGGCCCGGCGCGCGATTTGGGCTTATAATACGCGGGCCGGCTCGAAGGAGAACGCATGATGAAAAATCCGCGCTCGGTGTTGGGGGCAGTCGTCGCGGGCTCGCTCCTCCTCGTCTTTGGCTGTTCATCGAATGACAACCCGACAGTCAAGAGCATCGTCGTCAATTCCCTGGACGACGTCGCCAACCCGCCGACCGGGACGACCACCCTTCGCTCGGCCCTCGGCCTGGCCGGCTCGGGTCAGACCATCACCTTCGACTCCTCGCTCAACGGGCAGACGATCCTCCTTTCCGTCGTCGGCGAAGCCCACTCGACCCTCAAGGGCGAGGTCTACTCGGGCATGACCTTCCAGGGTTACCAGGACCGCGACTACGGCGCCTCGGCCCTCTACGCGCACAAGACCGTCGTCATCGACGCCTCGTCCCTTCCCTCCGGGATCACCCTCCGGTGGGGCGGGGGCGACGCGAGCCGCGCCCGGGTTCTCGCCGTCTACGGCGACCTGACGATGAAGAACGTCACGATCACGGGCGGCCACTCCTACGCCGAGGCCATCACCGCAGGCGCCCAGCCCTACACCCTGGCCCGCGGCGGCGGCCTGGCCGTCTGGGGCAAGCTGAGCCTCGACCATTGCACCGTCTGGGGGGACCGGTGCACCGGCGACCCCGTCCCGAGCCGCGACCGGGGCACGCTCGGCGGCGGCATCTACGCCAACGGCCTCGACCTCCGGGACTGCGTCGTTTCGGGCAACTGGGCCTACGGCTACGGCGCGGCGGGCGGCGGCATCTACTCGGTGGGCGGCGCGGACAACACGGGCGGTGTCGGGAACGATACGTCGCTCATGCGGTGCACGGTCAGCGGCAATCGTTGCACGTCCCAAAATTCCTACGGCGGCGGGGTCTTCACCCTCTCGGGCGGACCGTCCAACCTCGCCTCGATGTACGTCACCGACTGCACCATCGCCCGGAACCTCGTCGAGGACAACCCGGACATCGCCGATACCGGCCAGTACTACTACCGCGGCGGCGGCATCTACATGGGCGGCGGCTCGCTCTGGCTCGAGAGCTCGACGGTCGCCGAGAACGCCGTCACGGGCCCTGCCGCGACGTTCAGCGGCAAGCCGAACCTGGGCGGCGGCGGCGTCGCGGCGACCATCGGCAACGCGCACACCGTCGAGTACGTCCGGCTCCAGAACTCGATCGTCGTCGGCAACACCCTCAACGGGGCCCCCGAGGACTGGTTCGTAGGCTCCATCCTCGACTTCTACAGCCAGGGCTACAACCTCGTCGGCTACGTTAATTTCAACCTGATCCTCCCGCCCGTCCCGGCCTGGATGATGACCAGCCGGAAGCGCTGGCCC
This sequence comes from Terriglobales bacterium, assembly GCA_035543515.1. Lineage (GTDB taxonomy): Bacteria > Acidobacteriota > Aminicenantia > Aminicenantales > Saccharicenantaceae > DATKJS01. Next base: position 10,001 of record DATKJS010000047.1, read on the forward strand.
AAGGTCGGCGATCACGACGGGGTGACGATCGACCAGGCGCTCGACGTGGCCGGGGTCCATACCCATCCCACGGCCATCTCGGTCGGAACGGACGCCGGCCAGCCCGCCGTCCTCTATTACTCCCCGACCGGGATGGCCGTCGACCAGATCCCGGCCGGCAGCCACGACGTGACCTACGTCAACGCCGGATATGAGGGCTACGGCCAGCCGACCGACGACTTCCTCAACTACGTCCTCCTCCAGCTGCGGACGGTCTATGCCTCGGTCCTGGGCAGCGATTTCGGCACGAGCTTCGGCGACATGACCGGGACGACGTGGTATGGCCCCGCCATCACCTGGCCCTCAAACGCCCAGAACGCGGCCTGGATCGCCTTCTGGCGCGGCCTGGACCAGGCCATCGCCGGGCGGCTCGGCATGGCCGGCCTGAACGACGATTTCTGGGCGACCTTCCACACCGGACCGCTGAGCAGCAGCGTCACCATCACCGTCCAGACGGAGACGAAGACGTTCTCCCTGACCACTTATGACCAGCTCGGCAAGGCTCGCCCGTCGGGGACGCTCGGGGACATCGGGGCGATAGAGAAATAAAGCCGGAAATCTGCTATCATGGCCCTTCGAAAGGCCATGGGCACGTTCATCTCCGCGCGCGACCTGACCAAGAAGTTCGGGGACTTGACCGCCGTCGACGGCATCTCCTTCGACATCCAGGAAGGGGAGTGCTTCGGCTTCCTCGGCCCGAACGGCGCCGGCAAGACGACGACCGTCCGCATGATCCACTGCGTCTCGCCCCTGACCTCGGGCACGCTGACCGTCGGCGGCATGCCCGCCGACATCGACAACCGGGCTATTAAGCAGATGACCGGCGTCATCCCCCAAGAGATCACCCTCGACCCGGACCTGACCGTGTGGGAGAACCTGATCATCTTCGCCCGCTTCTTCGACATCCCGCGGCGCGAGGCCCGGCCGCGGATCGACGAGCTCCTGAAGTTCGTCGAGCTCGAGGCCAAGCGGAAGAGCAAGATCGACGAGCTGTCGACCGGCATGAAACGGCGCCTCCTCGTCGCCCGCGCCCTCCTCAACCGGCCGAAGCTCATCGTCGCAGACGAGCCGACGACCGGGCTCGACCCCCAGGCCCGTCACATGATCTGGCAGCGCCTCCGCCTGCTCCGCTCCGAGGGCGCGACCCTCATCCTGACGACCCAGTACATGGAGGAGGCCGAGCAACTCTGCGACCGGATCGTCATCATGCACCAGGGCAGGATCCTGCGCGAGGGCCTGCCCCAGAAGCTCATCGACGAGGAGATCGGCCGCGAGGTCGTCGAGATCCGCATCGGCCGCGGGGAGGACGAGAGGCTCGTCCGCGAGCTCGCGCCCTTCGCCTGCGGGCATGAGCGGGTCGGCGACACGCTCTTCTTCTACTGCCGCGACGGCCACGACATCATGCGCAAGCTCGTCGAGTTCGACCTCCCCAACACCTGGACCCGGCCGGCGACGCTCGAGGACGTCTTCCTCAAACTCACGGGACGGGGGCTCATCGAATGAACCTGTCGTACCGGGTCTATCACGTCTTCGTCCGCAACCTCTACTCGTACAAGCGGTTCGTCGTCTCGACCTTCCTCGTCAGCCTCATCGAGCCGCTCTTCTACCTCATCACCTTCGGCATCGGCATGGGCGCCTACATGGGCTACTTCGGCGGCAAGCCCTACCTCTATTTCCTGGTGCCGGGCGTCCTCGTCTCCTCGGTCATGATGTCCTCGACCTTCGAATGCCTCTACGGGACCTTCGTCAAGATGGTCCACGAGAAACTCTACGACTCCCTCGTCGCGACCCCCGTCTCGGCCGAGGACGCCGTGGCCGGGGACATCGCCTGGGGAGCGTTCCGGGGGCTGATCAGCGGCGTCCTGATGATGCTCGTCTCCATGGCCATGGGCATCCTGCCGGTCTCGGTGCCGAGCGTCCTCCTCATCCTGGTCCTGATGGTCTTCGTCGGCGTCCTCTTCGCCTCGCTGGCCATGATCGTGACCTCGGTCTCGCCGAGCTTCGACTTCTTCAACTATTACACGGAGCTCGTCATCACGCCGATGCTCTTCTTTTCGGGCGTCTTCTTCCCGCTCGACAAGTTCCCGCCGTGGATGAAGACGGTGGCCCAGTTCATGCCCCTGACCCACGCCGTCGAGATCTCCCGGGCGGTCTTCTCCGGCGAATACCACGCCCGCTACGTCTGGAACTTCCTCGTCCTCTTCGTCCTCGAGGTCGTGGCCTTCACCATCGGCGTTACGATGATGAAGAAGCGCCTCATCAAGTAGACGGACAACCCCGCCGAGAGCCGCTCCGGATCTCATTCCCCGGGGAGCGGGGGTGAGGCCCGCCGTGTTCGCGGGGAGGCCGGGCGCGCCCCGGCCATCCTTAGGGGGGAGGGCAAAACCCCCGCGCTATTCCTCTCAAGAGGGGATGCCCCCGCCCCGGCTTCGCGCGACTATACTTGCGTGACGGACGGGGACGTGCCTCAGGGCCGCCGCCGCCCGGAATGGAGGTCACAATGAGGAAATTGACTGTGGCACTCGTCGTCGGGGCGCTCGTCGCCATGCTCGCCGCTCCGGCGCCCGCGGCCGCCGGCGTCCAGTTCGGCATCAAGGGCGGCGGCAACATGGCCAAGCTCACGGGCTCGGACCTGCAGGACATCAACGGCACGCTGAAGAACAAGGTCGGGTTCGTGGCCGGCGTCTTCCTGGCCTTCAACATGGGCCCGGTCTTTACCCTCCAGCTCGAGGGTCTCTACACGATGAAGGGCGTCGACCAGACGTACATCGACACGGGGACGACCTACACCGACAAGCTCTCGGCGAACTACATCGAGATCCCCCTCCTCTTCAAGTTCAGGATCCCGACCCCGCTTGTCTCGCCGTTCGTCTTTGCCGGCCCGGCCGTCAGCTTCAAGCTGAGCGAGAAGGTCACCGAGAACGGCCAGACGGTCCCTCTGGACCAGGCTCTGTTCAAGAACAACGACTACGGCGCCATCTTCGGCGGCGGCATCAACATCGGCAGCCACTTCCAGATGGACGTCCGCTACAGCATGGGCATGTCAAAGGTCATCAGCACCGTCGAGGGCGAGACCCCGCTCAACATCAAGAACGGCGTCTGGTCGGCGACGGTCGGCATCGCGTTCTGAAGCCTCCTTTTTTTCGAGCGCTCGCGCGAGGCGCCTCTCCCCGGGGGGAGGCGCCTCCTTCTTTTTTCCCCCACCCGGGCCGGATTTGACCCGTTCGCCGACGCTACCCCCCGCCTAGCAAGGCGGGGACAAGAAGCGAGGCTCGGGGTTAACCCCGAACAAGCCCCGGCATTCAAGCCGGGGACTCGAGGGGTTGACAACCCGCGCTTTTTTCCCGACGATAGCCTCATGACGGGACGACGGCCGGGAGGACTGCTCTTTTTGGCCGGACTTCTGGCCCTGGCGGGAGGCGCCTCCGCCACCGCCGGCGCTCGCCCCGGCGCGGCTCTCGAGGACATCGCGCTCACGCCCCGGGAGCGGAACGACGTCCTCGCCGGGAAGATCGTCGTCCGGGAGCTCCCCGCCGCGGGCGGGACGGCCCGGACCTATGAAGGCGTCGGGCTCCTCGCCGGCCGCCTCGACCACGCCTTCGCCGTCATCACCGATTTCCGCCGCTACGCGGAGTTCATGCCCGGCGTCAAGCGAACCCTGGTCAGGGAGGAGGCGGCCGGGGTGAGCGTCGTGGAGCTCGAGCTCCGCCTGCCCCTCGGCCAAGCCCGCCGGTACCGGCTGAGGTACGAGATGCGCGAGGAGGAGAGCGGGTTCGTCGTCGCCTGGCGGAAGGTCCCCTGGCCGGAGCTCCGGCCCGACCAAACCATCGCGGACACCGGCGGGCGCTGGCTCGTGCGGAGGCTCGACGACGGAAACCTCCTCGCTTCCTACCTCTTTTCGACCGACCCGAGGCCGGTGCCGCTCGGCTTGACCGGGATCGCCGACGCGTTCGGCAGGAGAAGCCTGCCCGATGTCATCAGGAGCGTCGGCCGGCGGATCCGGGCCCTCTTCCCGGGGGAGGGCGGGGAGCGGCCCGGGCCTCAGAACTCCCGGCCGTAGCGGCCGGCCGAGCCCAGGACCTCGCGGTTCTTCCGCTTGTACATCTCGACGAGCGCCGCCCGCGCCGGGCCGAGGTACTTGCGCGGGTCGAATTCGGCCGGCGATTCGACGAAGATCTTGCGGACCGTCGCGGTCATGACCATCCGGCCGTCGGTGTCGATGTTGATCTTGCAGACGCCCGAGCGCGCCGCCCGGCGGAGCTGGTCTTCGGGGACCCCGATGGCGTCCTTCATCGCCCCGCCGTACTTGTTGATCGTGGCCACGGCGTCCTGGATGACGGACGAGGCCCCGTGGAGGACGATGGGAAAGCCGGGGATGCGCTCCTCGACCTCGGCCAGGATATCGAACCGAAGGGGCGGCGGGACGAGGACGCCGCGGGCGTCTCGGGTGCACTGCTCGGGCTTGAACTTGTAGGCGCCGTGGGACGTCCCGATGGAGATGGCCAGGGAGTCGACGCCCGTCCGGCCGACGAAATCGACGACCTCGTCGGGCCGGGTGTAGGTCGAGGCCTCGGCATTGACCTTGTCCTCGATGCCGGCCAGGACGCCGAGCTCGCCCTCGACCGAGACGTCCCGGGCGTGGGCGTAGGCGACGACGTCCTTCGTCAGCTTGATGTTCTCCTCGTACGGAAGGTGCGAGCCGTCGATCATGACCGAGGAGAAGCCGGTGTCGATGCAGGACTTGGCCAGCTCGAACGTGTCGCCGTGGTCGAGGTGGAGGGTGATCGGGGCCTCCTGGTCGGCCCCGTGGGCCTTCTCGATGTTGCGGGCCATCTTGACCGCGCCCTCGGCCATGTAGCGGAGGAGGGTCTGGTCGGCGTACTTGCGGGCGCCGCTCGAAACCTGGAGAATGACGGGAGAACGCGTCTCGACGCAAGCCGTGATGATGGCCTGGAGCTGCTCCATATTATTGAAGTTATACGCCGGGACGGCATACTGCCCGGCGGACGCCTTGCGAAACATCTCGCCGGTGTTCGCCAAGCCGAGGTCTTTATAGGACACGGACATGTCTGGGCCTCCTTGCCGGGTGGTTCGTCTTGGGCCAATCATACCCGATTGTCGGCCCCGGAGCAATCGAAGAGGGGACACGTACCTTCGTGTCCCGGGGACGCGGAGGTACGTCTCCCCGTCTTTGGCGGCTTGTCTTTTGCCGGGGCGTTTGGTATAACCCGAGACAGTGGGAGAGCCAACATCTTTCGGACCCGGCCGGCGCGTCGACCCTGGCCCGGTGTCATTTCCGACCGTTATCCAGAGGAGTCCGTCATGGTCAAGAAGCTGACCGCTTCCGTCCTTCTCGCGGCCGCCCTGGCCGCTTCCGCCGCCGCCCAAGTCAGGGTCGAGTTCCGGAAGTCCGGAGAGACGATGGCCCTCTACGGCAACGGCCGGCAGATCGCTGCCGTCGTCCCGTTCCGTGAGTCCGGCTTCTCGGCCGCGGACGACGTCGTCGAGGTCCAGCCGGGCGTCTTCGAGTGGACGAGGACGTTCTCGTACAAGGGCGGGGATTACGTCCATCCCGCCCGCCTGACCATGGAGCTCGAAACCGTCGGCAAGCCCGGCTATCTGCTCATCCCCGCCGTGATCTACGACGGCAACGCGTGGGGCAAGGGGAAGGAGCCCAAGGGGTTCGAGAGGGACGGCCAGCCCTGGACCTTCGCCTACGACCGCGTATCCGTCGCGGGCGCGACCTACTCCGAGACCGAGGGCTGGTCGGTCGGACTCTTCAGCCGGCCGGGCCAGCTTCCCTGCGGCTTCGCCTGCGCGCTCATTCCCGGCCCCGAGAAGACCGTCCACCGGCTCGTCTGGCCGGAGGAGGAGACGCCGCTCGTCTACGCCATGCGGGACGCCTATTCGGCGGCCTACCGGGAGGACCTGCGCGTCTCCCGCGGCCAGACGCTCGTCCTCAAGGCCTGGGTCGTGGCCGGGCCGGTGACCCAGCCGAAGCACGGCTGGCACGCCCTCCTCGACGCGGCCTGGGCGCTCAACGCCCGCCCGCCCCTGATGCGCTTCGACCCCGAGGACCTCTGGGAGCTTGGCGTCCAGTTCGCCAAGGACAGCCTGTGGGCCGAGGAGAAGAGCTTCAAGGGCTTCTCCATCGGCCTCGCCTGGGACGGCGGCAAGTGGGTCCAGCGCCCGTCCTGGAAGTACGAGGTCGGCTGGGCCGGGCGGAACGCCTCGCTCGGCGCCTCCCTGCTCGCCGATTTCCTGAAGACGGACGACCGGACCTCGCTCGACATGGGCCTCAAGTGCCTCGACACCTGGGCCCGGAACGCCCGCCTCAAGAACGGCCTCGTGCGCTGCCACTTCGACTATCTCCTCGGCCTGGCCGAGCCCAAGGGCGAGGTCCAGGACGCCTGCAACCTGGGGAACGCGGCCCAGTCCTTTTTCGAGGCCTTCGACCTCGCCGCGAAATGCAAGCTCCAGAGACCGGAGTACCGGGAGGCCGCCCTCGGCATCTGCGACTTCGCCGTCAAGGCCATGCGCGCCGACGGCCGCCTCGGCAAGGCCTGGTCGAACGACGGCCGTCTCGTCGACGGCGACGGCACGACCGGGGCCTTCCTCATCCCGCCGCTCGTCACGGCCTACCGGGCGACGCACAAGGCGGCCTATCTCGAAGCGGCCGAGCGGGCCTACGCTTTCTACGGCGGCGAGTTCCGGGCGAACGGCTTCACCACGGCCGGGGCTCTGGACACGGACTGCATCGACAAGGAGTCCGCGACTCCGCTCCTCGCGGCCGCTCTCGACCTCTACGACCTCACCGGGAAGGAGGCCTACCTCCGCTCGGCCGAGGACGTCGCCTATTACGTCGCCTCCTGGCAATGGCATTATTCCGTTCCCTTCGCCGAGGGGACGGTCCTGCGCGGCCTCGGCTACGACGCGTTCGGCGGCACCGCCGTCTCGACCCAGCACCACCACCAGGATCCCTACGCCCTGATCGTCGTCAACGACTGGCTCAAGCTGGCCGAGCTCACGGGGAGGGCGACCTGGCGCGAGAGGGCGCTCGCGGCCTGGGCCAACGGCATGAGCGGCGTTTCGAACGGCGACCTCGTCGTCCTGGGCAAGAAGCGGCCGGCCGGGAGCCAGGACGAGGCGTTCTGCCACACGCGCTGGCTCTTCCCATCGAGCGTCAGCCAGTGGCTCGTGGCCTGGCCGACGGCGTTCCGGCTGGAGACGCTCCGCAAGGCGCCGAACTGGAGCGTCTTCGACAAGAAACGGTGACCCGGGCGGCGAGGCCCGCGCGCCGCCGTCCGTCGGCCGCGGGTGGGACGGCATCCCCGCAGAGATGGAGAGTCCGATGATGCGCTTGGCAAAAACGACCGCGATCGCTTGGCTCTTGCTCTCCCTCCTCTGCGGACTGACCCTGGCGGCGTTCGAGCCCGGCTCCGCTTCGGCGTCCGGTGCAGACGCGCGCGTTCGGACCGTGCAGGCGTCCAGCGCCGCGGTCCAGTCCCGCCCGCCAGCCGACGCGGTGGCCCAAGCCCGGCCTCCCGCCGCGACGCGCGTGCCGCCCGCGCCCCTTTTCCGCGACCCCGTCTATGACGGCGCCGCCGACCCATCCTTCGTCTGGAACGAGGCCGAACGGGCCTGGTGGGTCCTCTACACGAACCGCCGGGCCAACGCGCCCGACGCCCAGGCCGGCGTCCGCTGGTGCCACGGCACCGATGTCGGCATCGCCTCCTCGCCCGACGGCCGCGCTTGGACCTACCGCGGCGCGGCCCAGGGCCTCGAGTTCGAGCCGGGACGGAACACCTTCTGGGCGCCCTGCCTCGTCACGCACGGCGGCGCCTACCACATGTTCGTCTCTTACATCCGCGGCGTGCCCGCCGACTGGAGCGGCGACCGGCGCATCGTCCATTACATGAGCCGCGACCTCGTCCACTGGAAGTTCGAGGCCGTTCTCTCCCTGAGCTCGGAACGCGTCATCGACGCCTTCGTCTGCGCCAAGCCCGCGGGCGGCTGGCGGATGTGGTACAAGGACGAGGCCCACGGCTCCCACATCTACGCTGCCGACAGCGAGGACCTTTTCCGCTGGACCGTCAAGGGCGCGGCCGTCGCCGGGACGGGGCAGGAGGGGCCGGCCGTCTTCTTCTGGCGGGGCGCCTACTGGCTGCTCGTCGACCGCTGGCAGGGGATGGGTGTGCTGCGCTCGGACGACCTCGAGCGCTGGACCGAGCAGCCGGGGACGATCCTCGGCGCGCCGGGCACGCGCCTCGACGACGGCGACATCGGCCGCCACGGCGAGGTCATCGTCCAGGGTCCGAACGCCTATCTCTTCTACTTCACCCATCCCTTTGGGCCCAAGGAGCACGTCCAGCCGGGCAAGCACCGCTCCTCGCTCCAGGTGGCGCGGCTCGAGCTTGACCGCGGCCGGCTCGTCTGCGACCGCGACAAGCCCTTCGACCTCGAGCTCGGCCCGCCGAGCGGCTTCCGGCCGGTCCGCAGGTTCGATAGCCGGCTCGAGCTCCGCACCTCCGACCCGAAGCTGGCCGCCGCCTTCGCCTGGGCCAAGAGCCAGGCCCTGAACTACGTATTTCCGGCCGCCGACTACGGCGATCCCGTCGGCGACTGGTACGAGGCGGCGCTTCCCGACCGGTTCGCTTTTTGCATGCGCGACGTCTCCCACCAGGCCACGGGCGCCCACGTCCTCGGCCTGGCGAATTTCAACCTGAACATGCTCCGCAAGTTCGCCGCGGGGATCGCCCCGTCGCGGCAATACGCTTCCTACTGGGAGATCGACAAGTGGAACCGCCCGGCGCCCGTCGACTACAAGAGCGACGGAGATTTCTGGTACAACCTTCCGGCCAACTTCGACGTCATGGATGCGTGCTGGCGGCAGTTCTTGTGGACGGGGAACCGGGCCTATCTCGACGACCCGGCCTTCCGCGATTTCTACCGGCTGAGCGCCACGGCCTACGTCAAGGCCTGGGACCACGACGGCGACGGCGTCCCCGACCACCGCTTCGTCGACGGGAACCGCGGCCTCGGAAGCTATGACGAAGGACGGCTTTCGGACCGCACGGCGGTCGGCGCCGACCTGCTGGCGGCCCAAGCCAGAGCCTTTCTGTCCTACGCAGCCGTGCTGCGGCTCAAAGGGGACAACACAGCGGCGGGAATGATGGAGGTCAGGGCCGAGGCCCTGCGGCGGAGGTTCGCCGAAAAATGGTTGCGCCGCTCGTTCGGGCGTTTCCCCTCGCTCCTGCTCGAGGACGGGCTGTTCGACGACCAGGAATGGTTCTGGCACGGCCTCTTTTCGCTCTCTGCCGGGTTCATCGGGCCGGGGCCGGTCCGGGAGAAGACGCTCGATGGACTTCTCGAGAGCCAGGCCGAGAACGTCGAAACCGAGTCCTACCTGCCCGAGGTCCTCTATCGCTACGGCCGGGATACTAAGGCCTATGCCGAGATCCTGAAGCTCGCGGACCCGGCGAAGAAACGGAGGGAATACCCGGAAGTCTCTTTCGCCCTGCTCGGCGCGATCGCCACGGGGACGATGGGCATCGAGCCGGAAGCGGGCGGCCGGGCCGTGGCCACGCGCTCGCGGCTGACCGCGGCCACGGACTGGGCCGAGCTCGCCGGCGTTCCGGTCCTCGGCAACGTCCTCGACGTGCGGCACGAAGGGCGCCACCAATCTACGCTGACCAACGTATCGGGCCCCGCCGTGACTTGGCGGGCGGAGTTCTACGCACCGTTCAAGGAGTTGGCCGTGGATGGACGACCGATGAGAGCTTTTCGAGGGACGGACGACGCTGGGCGGGAGGTGAGCTGGGTTAGGGTCGAAGTGCCGCCGGGGCGCCCGGTCACGGTCTCGGCCGCGATGAGTGCCATGGACACCGCTCCGGACCATGCCCCGCGCTGGGACGAGGGCCGCGCCCGGGCCTGGGCGGAGGCCGGTCCCTGGACGCTCGGCTGCAACTACATCCCGCGCACGGCCGTCAACACGCTCGAGATGTGGCAGGCCGAAACCTTCGACCCGAAGACGATCGACCAGGAGCTCGGCTGGGCCGAGTCGCTCGGCTTCAACGCCGTCCGCGTCTTCCTCCATTGCGCCCTGTGGGAGCAGGACGAGGCCGGCTTCCTGCGCCGCATCGACGAGTTCCTGAGGATCGCCGACCGGCACCACATCGGGACGATGTTCGTCCTCTTCGACGACTGCTGGAACGACGAGTTCAAGCTCGGCCCGCAGCCAGCGCCCCGGCCCGGCGTCCACAACTCGGGCTGGGTCCGATGCCCCGGGTCGAAGATGATCGCCGCGCCCTCGCGCTGGGGCATTCTCGAGAGCTATGCGAAGGGCGTTGTCGCCGCTTTCCGCGTGGATAGGCGCGTCCTGGCCTGGGACCTCTATAACGAGCCGGGCGGGCCGAAAACCTTGCCCCTCCTCAAGAAGGTTTTCGAGTGGGCCAGGGCCGCGCGGCCGTCGCAGCCGATTACGGCTGGCATCTGGGACGAGTCGAAGGAGCTCGAGGGCCTCATCCGCTTCCAGGCCGAGAACTCCGATATCATCTCGTTCCACGCTTACCTCGATGAGGCGGGGACGAAGAAAAGGATCTCCCGGCTGAGGACGTCCGGCCGCCCACTCATCTGCACCGAATACATGGCCCGGGGCTACGGGAGCCGATTCGAGAACATCCTGCCCCTCCTCAAGGCCGAGGACGTCGGGGCCTTGAACTGGGGTCTCGTCAGCGGCAAGACCCAGACGATCTTCCCTTGGGGCTCGAAGGAGGGGAGCCCGGAGCCGGCCGTTTGGCACCATGATATCTTCCGGCCTGACGGAACGCCGTTCGCCGAGGCCGAGGTCCGGGTCATCCGGGCGGCGGCCGGGGTGGCCCCTGACGGACCGGGGACACGCAAATCGGGGACATGCGCCTTCGGTACGTGTCCCCTTCGGTTCCCCCATCAAGGCTGGGCCCTCATGCCGCCCATGGGCTGGAACAGCTGGGACTCGTTCGGCCAGGCCGTGACCGAGGCCGACGTCAGGGCCAACGCCGATTTCATGGCGGCCGAACTGGCCGCGCACGGCTGGCGGTACATCGTCGTCGATATCCAATGGTACGAGCCGCAGATGATGGGACCGGACTACCCTCTCGAGTCGCGGGCGGACGTCGACGGGTTCGGCCGCTTCCGGCCGGCCGAGACGAAGTTCCCCTCGGCCGCAGGCCGGAAGGGACTCAAGCCGCTTGGCGATTACATCCACGGCAAAGGGCTCAAGTTCGGCCTCCACATCGTCCGCGGCATCCCGCGCCAGGCCGTCGAGCGGAACACGCCGGTCGAGGGGACGCCTTATCATGCCGCAGACATCGCCCTTAGGACAGATCATTGCCCCTGGAACACGGACCAGTGGGGCGTCGACGTGGCCAGGCCGGGCGCGCGCGAGTGGTACGAATCGCTCTTTCGGCTGCTTGCTTCCTGGGGCGTCGATTTCGTCAAGGTCGACGATATCTCGCAACCCTACCGGGCGCGCGAGGTCGAGCTCATCCGGGCCGCCATCGACAAAACGGGCCGGCCCATCGTCCTGAGCCTCTCGCCGGGGCCGACGCCTCTCGCGCAGGCCGGGGCCGTGGCGGCGAACGCGAACATGTGGCGCCTCCTCGGCGACCTCTGGGATTACTGGGACCAGGTCCTGCCGGCCTTCCGCAAGCTCCACGACTGGGCGCCCTTCGCCGGGCCCGGACATTGGCCCGACCCCGACATGCTGCCGCTCGGCTATCTGCGCTATCTCCCGCCCGGCTGGTCGCGGAACGTCACGACGAGCCGGGAATATTTCGCCATGACCTCCCACGGCGGCCGCGAGGACGTGCCGAACTTCCTGAGCCACGACGAACAGAAGGCGGTCATGACGCTCTGGACGATCGCCCGCTGCCCGTTGATCGTCGGCGGCCACCTCCCGGCGAGCGACGACCGGACCCTCTCGCTCCTAACGAACGACGAGGTCCTGGCCGTCAACCAGCGCAGCCGCGGCAATCGCCAGCTCTTCAACGCCAACGGTCTCGTGGCCTGGGTGGCCGAGGACGAGGCGGGCCGGGCGAAGTATCTCGCTGTCTTCAACACGGCCCGTTCGTCGGCAGAGGGCACGGGAGCGGGGATGGCTGTCCCGGTCAGGCTCGCCGACCTCGGCTTGAAGGGCGAGTGCTCTGTCCGGGACCTGTGGGCGAAAGAGAACCTCGGCCCAGCGCGCGGCGAGTTCGCCCCGGTCATCCCCTGGCACGGCGCCGGGCTCTACAAGATGACGCTGCGTCCCGGTCGTTGACCCGGGGCCGGACATACTTCGGTCCGGTCGCTGATCGAGGCGATCCGCTGGAATTCGGGGACATGTCCCTTCGGTACGTGTCCCCTCTTATGTTGTCATCTCCCCGCGTTCGCCTTGGCGACGCGCTCGTACTCCGCCCGGTCGAGGAACCGGACCTCGTGCAGGCACCATTGGTAGCCGCTGCCGGGCGGGTTGCCGACATAAGCCGGGTCGTCCTGGCCGTAGGTGAAATTGGCCGAATAGGACAGCCAGGCCGTGCGGCCGTCGGCGCCGATGAACTTCGATGGGATGTTGACGAAATAGGCCTGGGGTCCGAAATCTCTCCAGTAGGCCGCGATCTTCCAGGGCCCGGAGATCTCGTTCGATTCCAGGATGTACGTATCCATGGACTTGATGGTCGGCCAGCCGTCGGTGATGCACATCAGGTATTTCTTGAGCGGCGCATCGTACGTCATGGTCACGCAGCCGCAGTGGTTGTTCCAGCTGAAGATCGGGCGGATCTTCGAGAAATCGCCCGTCCAGACTGGACTCCCGTCCGGGCCGTTGCCGCCGAAGAATTCGTAGCTCTTGACGTCGTTGATCGTTTCCGGGGACGGCCTAACACGCGCGAGGTAGATTTCGTCGCCCGTGATCCAGCTCAGGTTCCCGGCCCGCGGGTTGGGGTCGGGAGCCGTCGCCCCGTGGCCGACGAGGTAGGCCTTGCCATCGAGCGAATGCTCCATGTTCTTGCCGAAATCCACGAAATGGGGCGAGCCCATCTTGACCGGTTCGGCGCCCCAAACGGACGTCTTTTCTCCGAACAGGGCGTTGGCCGGCGTGGGGGCGGGCGGTTGCCAGGTCCTGCCGAAGTCACGCGAAATGCGGAAGCCGACGAACGGCCCGAGGATCGGCCAGTTCATGCTCCAGGCCGGATGGTCGAGGAGACAATACGTGCCGTAATACCAGACGCCGTCATGGACCAGGGAACCGCAGGGATAGCGGCCTTCGTAGGGGGCCGGCTCGCCGGGGAACGTCCCCAGGCACGTGACCTTGAGGTGGAGCGGGTCGTCGCCCTCGACCTTCGCTTGCCCGGTCCGGGCGTCCTTCCCGGCCGACGAGCAATCCACGGTCCCGACCCGGCCGTCCGTCCACGGCGAATAGAGGTTCCCGTCCGAGGCCCAGGACGGATACCAGGTGTCGGCGTGCTCGTAGGTCGCGTAGCGTCCGGTGAAGCCGATGTCGACGATCTCGGCCGATCGCGGCACGGGAAACTTGACCGCCCAGGAGTCCATCTTGACGTACCGCGGCCAAAGCCTGATCGCGCCGCCGCGGGTCGGTGTTTCGGCCGTCTTCCCGGCCCGGCCGGATTCTGCGATGAGCAGGAGGACGGTCCCGACGCCCATGGCCAACATGGGAAAAATGCGGCTCGGTTTCCTTTTCTTAAACAGGGTCATCTTCTTAAGGTCGCTCATCGCAGGCCTCCTCGCTGCGTCGGGGATTTTGGCCGCGTCGCCTTTATAGTCCGGGCCGTGCGGGGTGTCAAGGCACCATCCGGCCGGCGGGCTCGGGTCAGCCGGGACGACGGGGATTTCCCCAAGACGGGGACATGCACTTGAGTCTTGAGCACGCGTCCCCTCCTGACTTCAGGCGAAGACGAGGACAGCGACGCAGAGGACCATGAGGGCGAGCGAGAGCTTGTGGAGGAGGCGCCACCCCGGGTTGGCGGCCCGGAGGACCTGGAACTCGTTGATGAAGACGGTCTCGCAGGCGCCGTTGCCCCGGTCGAAGCGCGTCGTGCTCGACATGCGGCGGTAAGGCGAGCCCTTGATCCCGTACGATACGAGCCAGCCCTTGAAGTGGACCTGGTCGCCCTTTCGCGCCGACATGACCGCCGAGGCGACGATGGCGTCGGCCGGGAGCAGGTGGTTGTTCGAGAGGCAGTTCTCGCTGAAGACCCGGCCCGTTTCCTCGTCCGGGTATGTGTAGAAGCAGGTGAAGTCACGGTTGCGGAACTTCATGCTCTCATAGACGGCCGTCTCGAGGTTTTTCCCCCAGAGGACGCAGACGTCCTTGACGTTGATGAAGTCCTTCCACTCCTCGTGGGAGATGTCGGAGATGGAGTTCGCGTGATGATAGGAGACGACCATGCCCCAAAGTTCGTAGCTGAAGAGCGGCTCCACGGTGTAGGTCACGCCCCTGCGCGTGACGTCGAAGGGCTCCGGCAGGTCCTCCTTTGTCTGGACCGGCTGCTGGAGGAGCTCCGGCAGGATCGCCCCGCGGCCCGGCAGGCGGTCCTTCATCAGGAACGAGAGGACGAAGGCCGCGGCTGCCGCGGCCAGGACGTGCTTCGCCGGCCGCCGCTGCGAATCGGGACGCACCGGCACAGGACGCATCGCGACCATCCTCTTATCGGATAAGTATGAGTTCCGTCTGCGGCGGGCCGAGGAACTCGGCGCCGTCGCGGGTCACGAGGACCATCTCCTCGATCGTCGCGACGCCCTTGCCGGCGATGGTCAGCCGCGGTTCGAGGGTGAAGACCATGCCTTCCTCGAGCTTCCGGAAGGGCTTCCGCGCGTACTTCTCCCACTTCGGGCCGAGGAGCGCCGTGCCGTCATGGGCGAAGCGGCCGACCTGGTGGCCGAGGGCGTGCGGGAACTCGGCGTACCCGGCGCCGGTGACGATCGAGCGGGCCACGGCGTCGACCTCGAACCCGGAGACGCCCGGCCGCATGGCCCGCCGCGACTCCTCGACGGCGCGGACGATCGTCCGGAAGCCCTTCATGACGTCCTCGGGCGAGGCTTTTTCGCCCTCGCGCAGGACATAGAAGGTCCGCTGCATGTCCGAGCAGTAGCCGTCGACCTTGACCCCAAAGTCCATGTTGAGGACGTGGCCGCGCTCGACGGCGCGCCCGGTCGGGGAGTAATGGGCCTGGGCCGTATCGGGGCCGGTGAAGACGGCCGGGCAGGTGGCGCGGCCCCAGGCGAGGGCGAGCTTCCGGCGTTCGACGTCGGCGGCCATGAAGTCCGCGATCTCCTTCTCCGTCCTCCCGGGCGCGATGAAGCGGGAGACGGCGTCAAAGACCTCGAGCGTCGCCCGGACCGCGGCCTTCATCGCCGCGAGCTCGCCCGCCGACTTCCGCTCGCGCAGGGCCGAGACGATGCCCTCGGCGGAAACGAGGCGCTCCGCGAGCCCGGCCTCGCCCAGCATCTCCACGAGCGTCAGGTACATGCCATGGGTCAGGCCGTCGCAGATCTCGCTGTCCTTCGAGTAATTGACGGCGATCGTCTTCGGGCCGAGCTCCCGCAGGCATTCGAGCAAGGGCTCCTTGATGCCGGTGACATAGCCGACGACCTTATCATAAGCGCCCGTGTCCTCGATCCCCTTCTGATCGTAGAGCCCGACGATGGCCCGCGTTCGGCCGTCGGCCGCGACGATGAAGGCCGAGTGCCAGGTCACGGGTCCGGGCGCGAGAAAGACGAGCGTCGGGTCGCCCAGAATCTCGCTCTCGCGGGTGAAGGTGACCCAGCAGTCGGCGCCGAATTCCTTGAGCAGGCCGACCGCCTGCCGCAGCTTTTCCTGGATGAGCATCGGGACCTCCCTCGGTTCAGGACGAGAACCGCTTGAGCTTTTTCATGAAGACCAGGACGAGGACGGCCGAGACGGCCAGGAGCCCGGTGAGGACGAGGAAGAACTGGTGGTGAGCGAGGCGGCTGTAGGACTTGCCGAGAAGGCCGCTGCCGTAGCTCCCGGCGGCCGTGGCCGCGAACCAGCCGCCCATCATCAGCCCCTGGATTTTGCCCGGCGCGACCTTGGAGACGAAGGACTGGCCCATAGGCGAGATGAGGATCTCGGCCAGCGTGACGATGAAATACGTGCCGATGAGCCAGGCCGGGGACATGATGTTCCGGTCGGCGTCCCCCCCGGCGAGCGAGGCAGCGACCATGACCAGCATGGCCAGGCCCATGATGAGCAGGCCGAGGAAGATCTTGTTCGGGGTCGAGGGCTCCGTCCCCCGCCGGTTGAGCCGGGCGAAGAGGGAGAGGAGGAGCGGAGTCAGGACGAGGATGAAGAAGGGCTCGAAGAACTGGTAGGTCTCGGGCCGGAGCCACTTGAGGACGACGGTCGAGCGCTCGGCAAAGAGGGTCAGGCCGAACGAGTTCTGGTAGAAGGCGACCCAGAAGAAGACGACGATGAGGAAGAGGATGGCCAGCGTGGCGATGCGCTGGCGCTCCTCGGCTTTGCCCGCGGCAAGGAAGGCGCCTGCGGAGAGTGGACCGGCGGAGGGGACGACGGACGGCGCGGACGGCGCGCCGAGCTTGACGTCGGCGCCGCGGATGTGCGGCCGGCCGACGTCGAAGATGACGACGGCGAAAACCATGCCCGCCGCGGCCACCCAGAAGGACAGGTTATAGCTATGGAAGAAGACGCTGTTGGCCGTGGCCACGAGCGGGGCGATCATGGCCCCCAGGTTGACGCCCATGTAATAGATATTGAAGGCTGCGTCCTTGAGACGGGGCCGCTCGACGTAGAGGTTGCCGACGAGGACGGCCATGTTGACCTTAAAGACGCCGGTGCCGATGCCGATGAGGAGGAGGCCGAGATAGAACGTCGTGACCTGGCTCGCCGAGGAGACGGCCAGGCCGACATAGCCCAGGGCCATGAGGAAGGCGCCGGCGCGGACTGTTTTGACCTGGCCGAGGATGCGGTCGCCGAGCCAGCCGCCGAGGAGGGGCATGAAGTAGCAGAGGGCGAGGAAGATGCCGTAGAAATCCCCCTTGCGGGAGTCGTTCCAGCCGAGGACCTTGTCCATGTAGAGGACGAGGATGGCCATGAGCGTATAGAAGCCGACCCGCTCCCACATCTCGGTGAAGAAGATGAACGCCAGTCCCTTGGGGTGTTCCTTCAGCATGCACCGCCTCTCCCGCGCCGGGATTCTCTCGCGGGGGTATCGTACTAAAAAGAGGGGGTCAGGTCTACTTTCTATCAGTTCTTCTGATGGAAAGTAGACCTGACCCCTCTTATCGGACCCCGCCCAGGCGACCCCGCCCAGGCTTGTTGACTTGGGCGGGCTGCCGGCGATATAGTCCGGGACTCATGGAGACGCGATGAATCCCAACCCGTTCCTTGGCGTTCTTCTCCATGCTCTCGGCGGCTTCGCGGCGGGGAGCTTTTATATCCCCTACAAGAAGGTCCGGGGCTGGGCCTGGGAGACCTACTGGCTCACGGGCGGCTTCTTCAGCTGGATCATCACGCCGTGGGTCGTCGGCGCCCTGACCTGCCCGGGCCTCCTCAAGGTCCTGACCTCGACCTCCGGGAAGACGCTCCTCTGGACTTACCTTTTCGGCGTCCTGTGGGGGGTCGGCGGGCTGACCTTCGGGCTCTCCATGCGCTACCTGGGGCTGTCCCTGGGCATGGCCCTCTCGCTCGGCTTCTGCGCCGTCTTCGGCACCCTCGTCCCGCCCGTCTTCGAGGGCCGCATCGCCGGCCTCGTCGCCAACGCGTCGGGCCGGGTCGTCATCCTCGGCATCCTCGTCTGCCTGGCCGGAATCGCCATGTGCGGCGGCGCCGGCATGCGCAAGGAGCGCGAGCTCAGCGACGCCGAGAAGAAGGCGTCGATCGCCGAGTTCAGCTTCGTCAAGGGCGCCTGGGTGGCCGCGTTCGCCGGGGTCATGAGCTCCTGCATGGCATTCGCCTTCGCCGCGGGCAAGCCTATCGCCGAGGCCGCCGTCCGGAGCGGGGCGCGGCCTCTGTTCCAGAACTTCCCGGTCATGATCGTCGCCCTGCTCGGCGGTTTCACCACGAACTGCATCTGGTGCCTCGGCCTCAGCGTGCGCAACAAGAGCGGGCGGGATTACCTGAGGGTCAGAGAGCCGGAAGCCCTCTCGGTCCCGGCGGGTGCCGCGCCCGCCCCGGCGGCCGGCGGTGAAGCCGGCGCGGGGCCCGCCCCCTCACTCCTGGCCAATTATGTCTTTTCGGCCCTGGCCGGCATCACCTGGTATTTCCAGTTCTTCTTCTACGGCATGGGCACGACGAAGATGGGGAAGTACGACTTCTCGAGCTGGACCATCCACATGGCCTTCATCATCACCTTCAGCAGCCTGTGGGGGATCTATTTCCACGAGTGGAAGGGCACGGGCCGGCCGACGCGCCGGCTCGTCGTCGCCGGCATCCTGGTCCTCATCCTGTCGACCATCGTCGTCGGCGCCGGCAACTACCTCGCGACTCTGAAGTAAATTGAAGAAGGGGTCAAACCTACAGATTACAGAAAAACTCTGTAATCTGTAGGTTTGACCCCTTCTTAGTTGGCGGCCTTGACCCGGTCCCAGACCTTGATGTAGAGGGCGTTGGCCGCGCCCATGTTGGCGATGACCTCGCTCTTGGCCATGATCTCCGGCTTGACGAAGATGCCCGGGTTCGTCCGGATCTCGGGCGCGAGCAGGGGATAGGCATCCTTGTTCGGGCAGAGGTAATAGATGAAGTTTGTGTTCTCGGCCGCGACGGCTGGGTCATGGAGGAAGTTGATGAAGGCGTGGGCCAGGGCAGCCTGCTTCGAGCCCTTCGTGATGACGAGGTCGTCGCAGGAGATGACCGTCCCCTCCTCGGGGATGAAGAAGCGGACGTCGGGA
The DNA here is from genome assembly GCA_035543515.1 of Terriglobales bacterium. GTDB lineage: Bacteria > Acidobacteriota > Aminicenantia > Aminicenantales > Saccharicenantaceae > DATKJS01. The sequence continues at coordinate 28,943 of DATKJS010000047.1, forward strand.
TTCTCCTTGCGGACCTGGAAGACGTCGCCGTTCCAGGCGTGGACGAGGAGGAACTCGCCCGAGGCCAGGCCGAGCTTGTACTGCTCGTTGTCGAACTTGGCCAGGTTCCTCTTCCAGCGGAGGAGGACGGCCTCGGCCTCGCCGAGCTCCTTCTCGCTGCGGGTGTTGATGCTGCAGCCGAGCGACTTCAGGGCCGCCCCGATCGATTCCCGCATGTCGTTGAACATCGTCATCCGGCCCCGGAGGTCGATTCGGTCGAACATGTTCCAGGTGGGCTTGACGTCCTTGACCCGGCCCTCGAGGTAGGCGATGCCGCTCCAGACGAGCATGTAGGGCACGGAGTGGTCCATCGTCCTGTCGACGGCGATCTTCAGGAACTCCGGGTCGACGTGCGCGATGTTCGGCAGGCGCGACCGGTCGAGTCGCATCAGCATGTCCTGGTCGGACATGAGGCTGACCATGTAGCTCGTCGGCGTCAGGACGTCGTAGCCCGCGGCCCCCGCCTTGAGCTTGGCGTACATGGCCTCGTTCGACTCGAAGGTGTCGATGACGACCCGGCAGCCCTGCTCCCTCTCGAAGCGTTGGACGAGGCCGGGCTTGATGTAGTCCGCCCAAGTGTAGACGCTCAGGACGGGCCGGGAGGCGCCGCAGCCCGTGAGAGCGAGCGAGCCCGCGACGGAGAGAGAGAGGACGCCGGCGGCGAGATGCTTTTTCATCGAGTGTTCTAAATTAGCGCAGTCCGGCTATCTTTTCAACCGGGCCAGCCTCTGGCTGGCGACGACGGCCGACAGCGTCACGGCCAGGAGCAGGGTCGAGAGGGCGTTGATGAGCGGCGGCGCGCCGTACTTGATGAGGCTGTAGATCCGCAGCGGGAGCGTGGTCGAGCCCGGCCCGGCGACGAAAAAGGTGATGACGAAGTCGTCGACCGACAGGGTGAAAGCCAGCAACCCGCCCGCCGCGAGCCCGGGCAGCAGGAGCGGCAGCAGGACCCGCCGCGTGCTTTGCCAGGGGCTGGCCCCGAGGTCCTGGGCCGCCTCGATGAGCGAGAAATCGAAGTCCTGCAGCCGGGCCAGGACGACCATGGCCACGTAGCTCACGCAGAACGTCACGTGGGCCAGGAAGATCGTGAACAGGCCGAGCCCGACCCCGGCCGCGACGAAGGCCATGAGCAGGCTGATGCCCATGAGGATCTCGGGGACGACGAGCGGGGTGTAGATCAGGGTGTAATGGAACCGTTGGAGGCGGCTCCCGGCGTAGCGATGGAGGGCGAAGGCCGCCGTCGTGCCCAGGACGAGGGAAACGGCCGTCGAGCTCACGGCGATGAGGAGCGTATTCCGGACGGCCTGCCAGATCTCGGGCGAGTGGAAGAGCTGGGCGTACCAGCCGAGGGTGAAACCCTGCCAGCTGCTCGAAAAACGGGCCTTGTTGAAGGAGTTTACGACGAGGATGAGGATCGGAAGATAGAAGAAGGCGAGGACGAGGACGGTCACGGCGAGCGGGAACCGGCTCCTCTTCACGGCGCCTCTCCGATGATGATCTCGGGCTTGTCCTTCTTGCGCTGGAGGACGAGGACTGCCACGAGCGGCGCCAGGACGGCCAGGATGAGGATGGCCGAGAGGGCGGCGGCGTGGGGGAGGTTGCGGTCGACGAAGACGCGCTGGGCGATCTTGTTGCCGAGCATCTCGCTCGTCGGGCCGCCGACGATGTCGGGGATGATGTACGAGCCGAGGGCCGGGATGAAGACGACGAGGACCGCCGTCAGCAGGCCGCGCCGGATGGCGGGCAGGAAGACCTTGCGGAAGGCCTGGAAAGGACGGGCGCCGAGGTCGCGCGCCGCCTCGGTCAGCCGGAAATCGAATTTTTCGGCCGCGGCGTAGATCGGCAGGATGGTGAAGGGGAGGAACGTGTAGACCATGACCAGGACGACGGCCGCCGGGTGGTAGAGGAGCGTCGTTCGGTGCGCGGCTAGGCCGCAGGCCTCGAGGAGCCGCTTGATCATTCCCTCGGGGTGGAGAAGGGACTTCCAGGCGAAGACGCGGACGAGGAAGCTCGTCCAGAAGGGGACGATGACGAGCAGGAGCAGGCGGTTGCGCCATCTTTCCGGGGCGCGGGCGATGAAGTATCCCGTCGGCACGGCGAGGAGGAGGCAGAGAGCCGTCGTCAGGAAGCTGATCCAGACGGTGCGCCAGGCGACGGCGAGGTAGCCGGCGTCCCGGAGGCCGCTTACGGTCTCGAGCGTCCAGCCAGGGCCGATGCCGCCGTAGGGGTTGGCCGGCCGGAAGGCGATGGCGAAGACGAGGAGGGTCGGGATGACGAGGAAGAGGGAGAGCCAGGAGAGCGTCGGGAGCGAGACCAGCCATTCCCGGAGGCG
>DATKJS010000048.1:0-2392 GCA_035543515.1 Terriglobales bacterium
GCAAAGGCGCCAACCTGGCCGAGATGGCCGGGATCGGGCTTCCCGTCCCTCCCGGGTTTACCGTTTCGACTGAAGTCTGCGCCCTGTTCAATAAAAATAAAAAAAGAGTCCCCGACGTCATTCGCCGGGAGATCGAGAAGAACCTCAAGCGGCTGGAAAAGACGACGGGCCAGGGGTTCGGCGACGCGATGAATCCGCTCCTGGTGTCCGTGCGCTCCGGCGCCCGGGCCTCGATGCCGGGCATGATGGACACGATCCTGAACCTGGGCCTGAACGAGAAGACCGTCGCGGCCCTGATCGCCAAGACGGGCAATCCCCGGTTCGCCTACGATTCCTACCGCCGCTTCGTGCAGATGTACGGGGATGTCGTCCTCGGCCTGAAGCCCGTGAACAAGGATGACATCGACCCGTTCGAGGCCATCATCGAGCAGAAGAAGAGGGAGCGCGGTCTGCACAGCGACACCGACCTCGCCGCCGACGACCTGGCCGATCTCGTGAGCCGGTTCAAGGCCGCCATCAAGGAGAAGACGGGTTATGACTTCCCCGAGGACCCCATGAAGCAGCTTTGGGGAGCCGTCGGCGCCGTCTTTGGATCCTGGAATAACGAGAGGGCCTGCGCCTACCGGAAAATGTACGACATTCCCGAGTCCTGGGGCACGGCGGTCAACGTTCAACTGATGGTTTTCGGCAACATGGGCAATGATTCCGGGACGGGCGTCGCTTTCACGCGCGACGCGGCGACCGGGGAGAATACGTTTTACGGCGAGTACCTCATGAACGCCCAGGGCGAGGACGTCGTGGCCGGCATCCGGACGCCCAAGCCCATCGCCGAGATGAAGAAGGACGACCCCCGAGCCTACGCGGAGCTCGAGAAGATCCGCCGCGCCCTCGAGAAGCACTACACCGACATGATGGACATCGAGTTCACCATCCAGCAGGGCAAGCTCTACATGCTCCAGTGCCGGGTGGGCAAGCGCACGGCCTTCGCCGCCATCAAGATCGCCGTCGACATGGTCGGCGAGAAGCTCATCAGCGAGAAGGAGGCCTTGTCCCGGATCGAGCCGGACCAGCTCAACCAGCTCCTCCGGCCCATCTTCGACCCGGCCGAGAAGGCCGCCGCCGTCAAGGCCGGCAAGCTCCTCGCCAAGGGGCTCAACGCGGGCCCGGGCGCGGCCACCGGCCGCATCGTCTTCAACTCCGTCGACGCCGAGGCCTGGGCCGGGCGCGGCGAGAAGGTCGTCCTGACCCGCATCGAAACCTCGCCCGAGGACATCAAGGGCATGAACGCGGCCGAGGGCATCCTGACCGCCCGCGGCGGCATGACCTCCCACGCCGCCCTGGTCGCCCGGCAGATGGGCCGGGTCTGCGTCGCCGGCTGCGGCGACCTCCTCATCGACTACAACGCCCACGCCATGACCGTCCGCGGCCGGGCCGTCAAGGAAGGCGACTGGATCTCGATCGACGGCACGACGGGCGAGGTCCTCGAGGGAAAGCTCAACACCAAGCCCTCCGAGGTCCTCCAGGTCCTCATCGAGAAGACGCTCGACCCGGCCAAGGCCCCCGTCTACCAGACTTTCGCCAAGGTCATGGCCTGGGCCGACAAGTTCCGGACCCTCAAGATCCGGACCAACGCCGACCAGCCCGACCAGTCGCGGAACGCCGTCGCCTTCGGGGCCGAGGGCATCGGCCTCTGCCGGACGGAGCACATGTTCTTCGGCGCCGGCAAGATCGGCCCGATGCGCGAGATGATCCTGGCCGATACCCTCGAGCAACGCAAGGCCGCCCTGGCCAAGCTCCTGCCGCTCCAGCGGCAGGACTTCGCCGGCATCTTCGAGGTCATGGCCGGCCGTCCGGTGACCATCCGGACGATCGACCCGCCGCTCCACGAGTTCCTGCCCCACGAGGAGAAGGAGCAGCGCGAGGTCGCGGCGGAGATGGGCATCTCCTACGAGAAGGTCAAGGAGCGGGTCGACTCCCTCCACGAGTTCAACCCCATGCTCGGCTTCCGCGGCTGCCGCCTGGGCATCATCTACCCCGAGATCACAGAGATGCAGGCCCGGGCCATCTTCGAAGCCGCGGCGGCCACGAAGAAGAAAAAGATCCCCGTCCTGCCCGAGGTCATGATCCCGCTCGTCGGCCACGTCAAGGAGCTCGAGAACCAGGAGAAGATCGTCCGGGCCACGGCCGAGGCGGTCATGAAGGAGCAGGGCGTCAAGTTCGACTATCTCGTCGGGACGATGATCGAGATTCCGCGCGGGGCCATCACCGCCGACGAGATCGCCTCCGTGGCCGAGTTCTTCAGCTTCGGCACGAACGACCTGACCCAGACGGTCTACGGCTTCTCGCGCGACGACGCCGAGGCCAAGTTCCTCGGCTACTACGTCGAACACGG
>DATKJS010000049.1:0-46145 GCA_035543515.1 Terriglobales bacterium
TTTCGATGATATTTCTCAGAAGCGCTCCTCCGAGCCGCTCCGTCGCGCTTCTGATGGTCGCTCCGGTGTGCTTCGCCCTCCGCTCCCAGCCGGTCCCCCTCTCCGGCAACGGGGATCTTGGAGGCAACGCCCATCGCCGCCACGGGAGGAAATCCCCGAGACGGGAGATGAACCAAAAAAAGGGGCCAGGGAAAGGTCCCTGGCCCTTGGCCAGTCGGTTTCGCGCTGTTCTTAGAACAGCATCCGGAAGCCGAGCCCGAACCTGTTATTGTACTTGAAGGTCCGGCCGACGGGGGCGCGGAATTCGAGGAAGAGGGAGCCGAACTTGGTCCACGTCTGGAAGACGTTCGTGCCGACCTGGGCGACGATGTCCATGCCGGTCTTGGTGAGGCTCTGGGACTTCGTGCTCAGCCCCACGCCGATGCCAGCGAAGGACTTCTTATAGTGTCCGTTGACCAGGCCTTCGGCCAGGAAGGCGAACTTCCAGGGGTCGCCCTTGAACGGCAGGTCGCCGCCGCCCGTCAGGGTGAAGCTCCACTTGTCCGGGTTGATCCAGTAGAAGACGCCGCCCCTGAGGAAGGCGCCGAGGACGTAGGTGCTCCCCGAAAGACCGCCGTTGTAGCCGGCCGACATCATCACGCCGCCGGCCGCCTGCCAGAAGAAGAGCTTCTGGGTGACCTCGAAGGTGATCCGGTTCTGGTCGTTCGAGGCTGACTTGGCGCCGTCGTTGTCATAGGCGGTGGCGCTGATGGTGTACGTCCCGGGCTTGCTGAAGACCTTTTCCCAGATAAAGGGCTTGCGGGTCGTGACGCAGGTGTCGAGGACCTTGCCGCTGGCGTCGAAGAGCTCGAAGACGACCTTGGTGATCTGGCCGTCGGGGTCGGTCGAGCCGGAGGCGTCGAAGGTGATCGGACGGCCGACGTAGTCCTCGCAGGGCAGGCAGGACGTCCAGAGCTTGCAGATGGGCGGGATGTTGATGTAGGTCTTCGCCAGACAGGGGTTGGTCGCGGGGATGCCTTCTACGTTGACCGCGGCGCCCTTGAAAGAGTACTCGCCCGACTTGTCGAACTTCAGCTGCCATTTGGGCGAATCCGGGGTCAGGGCCTTCGTGGCGACCTTCTGGCCCTGCGCGTCGAAAACGTCGACGCTCATGCTCTTGGCGTTCTGCGTGCCGCTCATGTCGACGGTGATCGGGTCATTGATATTGGCCCGCTCGGGGACGACGACGAGGCTGCAGACGGCCGGCGGGATGGCTTGGGTGATGGAGCGGAGGGCGATGTTGCCGCAGGGCTTGGGAATCACGAAATCGTAGATCTTCCAGTCCTTCTTGACCTGGATCGAGAACGCGTCCAGGGGGGCCGTGCCCGCCCACTCGATGTCCTGGGCGACCTTGACCTTGCCCTGGGATTTGAAGAGCATCCACATCAGCTTGTCGCCGACGGCGATCTTCTCGTCCTTGAACTCGGCCGTCTTGACCTGGTCCATGAACGGCTGGTAGAGCTCCCCGTAGCCGGCCTCCTCGAACCCGGCCTTGATGTCCTCGGCGTAGCGATCGAAGAGCGTCTTCATGATCTCGGGGGTCGGGACCTGGCCCTTGACCTGAACGAAGGTGTAGAGGCCGATCCGCTTGAGCTTCTTCGTTTCCGCGAACGACGTTGCGGTGAGGAAAACGAGCAACGCGATGGTCAGATAGAGAACGATCTTTTTCTTGGTCATCCATTCCTCCTTATGGGGGATGATCCCCGTGTGGTAAGCTCTATTATGAATGACTTAGCCCGACCTTGTCAAGAGGAATATCGGCCCTCAGGGGGTCGGCCCGGGCCGTCCGAGAAAGGCGGGAACGATGCGGCGGATGAGGTCCGAATCCCGCGGCTCGGAGGCCAGCGCCGCGGCCAGAGCAGCCTGCCCCTTAAAACCCATGTCCCGCATGTTCCGGAGCAACTCCCGCCCGGCGGCGACATCGATCTCGGGGTGGCACTGGAGCCCCCAGACAGGCCGTCCCCTGAGGCGCATGGCCTGGACCGGGCAGAGGGCCGAGGAGGCCAAGACCTCGAAGGAGCGCGGCAAGTCCCGGACCTCGTCGAAATGCACGGAAAACGTATACGGCTCCTCCCGCGCCCTCCCGAGGAGGCCGCTCGTCACGAGCAGCCGGATGGGAATCCAGCCGATCTCCGGGCGGGCGCAGCGCGCGACGTGGGAGGGGCCGGTCAGGGCCATGGCGAGGAGCTGGTGCCCCCAGCAGCTGCCGAGGATGGCCAGCCCGCGGTCAACGGCCTCCCTCACCAGCTGCGCTTCCTCCTCCACCCAGACTTCCGGCTCGAGAATCGAGGCCTCCGAACCGGTTAGGATGATATGCGTGAACCGCCCCGGGTCGGGCCAGCGGCCGTCGCGGGCCGTGAACGCCTCGAACGGGACGGCGAGATGACTTCGCCAGTGCGCGACGGGCCGGTAGACCTCGGGATGGATCGAATTGTCGATGATGGCCAGTCGAAGGTCCGGGTCGCGGTCGGGCATTGAGCGCTCCTGCCGGAAACCCATTATAGGCTTCCCGTCCGGAAAGGCAATGCCGGCCCTTTGTCTTTGCCGTGCGGTCTGGTATAATGGGGCATCCGCAAGGAGGAAGAGCCGTGCACGCCGTAAGCGAGGACACCGAACTCCATGTCATCACTCCCAATGACGCCGGCATCTTCGGCCGCGTTCTCAGCACCCTGGCCAACGCCGGCGTCAACGTCCGCGCCCTGTCCGTCCACTCCCAGGACGACCAGGGACACTTCCACCTCGTGACCTCGGACCCCGCCAAGGCCGAGAGCGCCCTCAAGACGCTGGGCTACAAGGTCAAGACCAAGAAGGTCGTGACGTGCCTCATCACCGACCGGATCGGCGCCGGGGCGGAGATCGGCGCCCTCCTCGGCAACGCCGTCATCGACATCCGCTATTCCTACGGGTCGGCCGCGGGGGAGGGCGGCAAGACCTTCCTCGTCTTCCAGACGAGCAACAACAAGAAAGCCATCGAAACCCTGGAATGAACGGGCCGACAAATCCGTTGACAAGCCAGGCCCTTTAATTTAGAATATCGTCCTTAGAGTTGTACCGAGGAGGCTCTCATGGCTAAAGCCGAACCGAATGTCGTCCCGTTGTGCGACGTTCTGCTGGTTCTTCTCATCATCTTCATGGTCATCACGCCTCTCGTCCAGAAGGGCATCGATGTCAAGATCCCCGAGACCCAATCCGACACGTCCGGCGGCGGCGCCCAGCCCATCGGGCTGATCGTCCTGACGGTCAAGTCCGGGGACCGCGTCGACCTCAACAACACGCCCATCGAGATGCGCGGCCTCCTCGAGGAACTCCGGCGGTATTATTCGGTGCGGCAGGACAAGACGATCTTCATCCGGGCCGAGGCAAAGCTCTCCTTCAACAAGGTCATGGAGGTCGTCGACATCTGCCGCGGCGCCGGCATCGAGAACCTGGCTCTCATCCCCGAGCTCATCGGGGACTGACGACCCTCCCCTCCGGAAAAGTCCTAGCTGCGATAGAACAAGAGGGACTGTCCCCCGGGGGACAGGGCCTCTTTTTTTTAATGCTGGATGTCCGACGGGCCGCCGGGTCGGGGGCAACGGCGGCCGGATCCGCTCTGAGTTGTCCGGCGCCGGAGACGATCCGGCCGGTCTTCGCGGATCCCGGCTCAGCGGCCCTTGTAGGGCCCGATGACCTCCCGCGAGATGACCAGCCGCTGGATCTCGTTCGTCCCCTCGTAGATTTGGAGTAGCTTGGCGTCGCGGACGAGCTTCTCGACGGGATAGTCTCTCATGTAGCCGTAGCCGCCGAAGATCTGGAGGGCCTCGAGGGCCGTCCGCATGGCCACGTCCGAGCCGAAGCACTTAGCCATGGCCGACTCGGCGCCGCAGGACTGCCCGCGGTCCATGAGCCAGGCCGCCCGCCAGACGAGCAGCCGGGCCGCGTCGACCTCCATGGCCATCTGGGCGATCTTGAAGGCCGTGGCCTGGAACGAGGCGATGGGCTTGCCGAACTGGACCCGGGTCTTGGCGTAGTCGATGGCGTACTCGACGGCCGCCCGGGCGATGCCGACCCCGGCGGCGCCCACGGCCGCACGCGTCTTGTCGAAGGTCCGCATGGCGATGATGAAGCCTTGGCCCTCCCGTCCGAGGCGGTTCTCCGCCGGGACGCGAACGTCCTCGAAGAACAGCTCGGACGTGTTGGAGGCCCGCTGGCCCATCTTGTCTTCGACCTTGCCGACCGAGAGCCCGGGCGTGCCGCGCGGCACGACGAAGACGCTCAACCCCCGCGCCCCCTTCTCGGGCGCGGCGTTGGCAAAGACCGTGTAGAGGGACGCGACGCCCCCGTTGGTGATGAAGCACTTGGAGCCGTTGAGGACATAGTCCGCGCCTTCCTTGCGGGCCGTGGTGCGGATGGCCGAGGTGTCCGAGCCCGCCTCGCGCTCCGTCAGGCAATAGGAGGCGAAGGCCATGCCTTTCGTGAAGGGGGCAAAGAAGCGTTTTTTCTGCTCTTCGGCGCCGAAGAGGACGATGGGCGTGAAGGCTAGGGAGTTGGCCATCATCGTCGTGTACATCCCGCCGCAGCCGCGGGCGAGCTCCTCGCTGATGAGGGCCGTCTCGAGGTCCCCCAGCCCGCCCCCGCCGTACTCGGCCGGCACCGTGCAGGTCAGGAAGCCGACCTCGAAGGCCTTGCGCATGACCTCTTCGGGGAAATCGTGGCCCTGGTCGTAGGCCGCGGCCTTCGGCCGCATCTCCTTCTCCGCGAAGCCGCGGGCCATCTCCTGAAGGGCGACCTGGTCGTCGGTCAGGCTGAAGTCGATCACGCGTGCACCTCCGAATGTCGAGAGTATCTATCTATTTTGTAACCATTGGCAGCGCCAGTCTAGCGAATGGCCCCGGCCCTGTCAATTCCTGGACGGGCCGGTCGCAGGACGACCGCCTCGCGGCGGAGGAGGAAGGACGGCTCGGCGAGTCCGAAGGCCTCGGCCACGACGTCCTGAGCTCTGAGGCCCCGGCGCGGGGACGGGGGCAGGGCCAGCCGGAGCTTTGCGCCGCGGACGGAAGCGGCGACCTCCGCGGCCGCTTCTGGATGCCCCGACAGGAACCCGGCCAGGCGCTCCCGCAGCCAGACCGCGTCCGGCGCCGACGGGCAGGCCTCCCCCGCCGTGCGGGAGGTCCTCCAAGCCTCCAGGAATTCCGCTCCCCGCCAGTCGACCGTATAGACGAGGCGCTCGATGGCGTTCGCCAGGGAGGGTTCTCCCGGCCCGACGGACTCCAGCCGGACGGCCCGGACCCCGGCCGGGAGGGAACGATTGAGCCTCGAGAGAAGGGGCCGGGCGGCGAGGAGGCGCGACGACTTGAACTCCAGGACCTCCCTCAGCCCCTCCATGCCGAGCGGCAGGGCGGGCCCGTAGGAGAAGTCCATCTTGGGGTGGAACCCCTGCGTCTTGCGGACCTCGACCCCGGCCCTTCGAAAGGCCCGCTGGAGGACGTGGATGAGGTCGATGTGGGAGAGATAGCGGGCCTTGCCCCGCTTAGCGTAAACGAGACGGTAGCGAAGGACGCCCTGACCGGCCTCGCCGAGCGGCGGCCGGGCCGCAGGCAGGCGGGGCCGGCGGAACGGCGGGGCGGGCTTCTTCCAGAACCGGAGGTCGCAGCCGTCGCATTCGGCGCAGGACCGTTCCAGGCACCCGGGTGATGGCTCCGCCCTGAGGGCCCGCTCGAACTCCTCATGCAGGTGCGCCTTCCTGAGGCCCGCGCCGATATGGTCCCAGGGGAGGTCGGCCGCCGGGTCAAGCGGGCCGAGGTAGTCGCCGATGTCAACGCCCTCGTCGGCGAAGGCCGCGGCCCACAGGCCGGCGTCAAGCCGGCCGGCCCAGCTGTCGAAGCGCGCCCCCTTGGCCCAGGCCCGGATGAGGACGTTGTTGAGGCGTCGGTCGCCCCGGGAGAAGGCCGCCTCGAGGACCGATGTCGGCACGGGATGGTCTTTGAATTCGACCGACCTCGCCCGGCCGAGCTCGGCCCGGATCCACCGTTGCTTCTCGGCGAGGGACGCCTCGCCCTCCATGCCTGCCCACTGGAACGGGGTGTGGGGCTTGGGGATGAACGACGAAACGCTGACGTGGAGCCGCGGCGGCCGGCCGAGGACGGAGCGGCCGAGCTCGAGGGAGCGGCGGACGAGGCCGACGATGGCCCGGACATCGTCGTCCGTCTCCGTGGGCAGCCCGACCATGAAGTAGAGCTTGACGAGCCGCCAGCCACCCGCGAAGGCCGAAGTCAGGGCCTCGTCGATCTCGGCGTCGGTGAGCTTCTTGTTGATGACGGCCCGGAGCCGCTCCGTGCCGGCCTCCGGGACCAGGGTGAACCCCGTCTTCCGGACCTTGAGGATGCTCTCCACGAGCTCGGGCGAGAGGCCCCGGGGCCGGAGCGACGACAGGGAGAGCGCGATCTTTTCCCCGGCCATCTCGTCCATGAAGGCACGGACGATGGCCTCGAGATGGGGAGTATCGCTGACCGAGAGGGCGGAGAGCGAGGCATCCTCGTAGCCCGTCTGCCGCAGGCTGCGGACGAGCGTCTTGAGGAGGAAGGCCGCGTCCTTGGCCCGATGCGGGAAGTAGACGCTCGCCGCCTGGCAGAAGCGGCAGTTCTGGGGGCAGCCCCGGGCGGCCTCCATGGCCACGCGGTCGAAGACGACCCGCAGGCTGGGCACGACGATCCTCTCCGGAAAGAACGACTTCGAGAAGCGCTTCAGCACGCGCTTGACGACGCGCGCCGGCGCGCCGCCGACGGGCTGCGGCACAAGGAGCGGCGAGCCCGGGCGCTTCTCGGCGGCGTAGAGCGACGGGACGTAGACCCCCTCGAGGCGGGAGAGCGCCTCAAGGACCGCGGGCCGATCGAGCCCCTGGCCCCGGAGAGAGCGAAGGGCGGCCAGGAGCTCGGGGAAAGCCTCCTCGCCGTCGCCCAGGACGAAGAGGTCGAAGACCTCCGCCACCGGCTCGGGGTTGAAGGCGGCCGGCCCGCCGGCGATGATCAGGGGGTGGCGCCCGTCCCGCTCGGCCGTCCGGAGCGGGATGCCCCCGAGGTCGAGCATGGTCAGGACGTTCGAATAGTTCAGCTCGTAAAGAAGGGAGAAGCCGACGACATCGCATTCGCGAAGGGGCAGGCCGTTCTCCAGCGTGGTCAGGGGCGCGCCGGTCCTGCGCAGCTCCCGCTCGAGGTCCGGCCAGGGGGCGAAGACGCGCTCGGCCAGGACGTCCGGCTCGCGATTGAGGAGGGCGTAGAGGATCTTCTGGCCCAGGTACGACATGCCGATCTCGTAGACGTCGGGGAAGGCCAGGGCGACCTTAAGGGCCGCCGACCCGGGCTCCTTGCGGACCTCGTTCCATTCGCCGCCGACGTAGCGGGCCGGCTTCTCGACTCGGGAGAGGACGCGTTCGAGCCGGGCGTCAGACATTCGCGAACCGTCTCATCTTCACGTTGAGGACGAGGCCGCAGGCCAGGCAGTTCGTGAGGAGGGAGGAGCCGCCGTAGCTCAGGAACGGCAGGGGGATGCCGGTGACCGGGAAGAGGCCGATGATCATGAGGACGTTGATCAGGAACTGGAAGGCGATGAGCATCGAGGCCATGAAGATGATATAGACTCCTGCCCTGTCCCTGGCCTTGGCGACGGACCCGAACATCCGCCAGAAGAGCAGGAAATAGGCGAGGATGACGAAAAAGGTCCCGACGAAGCCGAATTCCTCTCCGATGACGGAGAAGATGAAGTCCGTGTGCCGCGCCGGCAGGAAGCGGAGCTGACTCTGCGTGCCCTTCATGAAGCCCTTGCCGGTCAGCCCGCCCGAACCGATGGCGATCTTCGACTGGGTGATCTGGTAGCCCGCCCCCCGCGGGTCCCCCGTCGGGTTGATGAGGGTCGTCAGCCGCTTCTTCTGGTACGTTTTCAGCCCGAAGTTCCAGCCGCCGATGCCGACGACGAGGCCGGCGAGGAGGAGGATGAGGATCGTCCGCTTTCTCAGCCCGGCCAGGACGAAGGCCCCGCCGACGATGGCCAGGAAGGTCATGGCCGTGCCGAGGTCCGGCTGGAGCACGATCAGGGCGAGGGGGACGCCCGCGGTGAGCAGGGCCAGGCCGGCCGCCTGCGGGCCGAGATAGCGGCCCTTGGACTCGGCGAAGAGCCGAGCGAAGACGAGGATCATGATGACCTTGGCCAGTTCCGAGGGCTGGAGCTGCATCAGCCCGAACCGCAGCCAGCTCTTCGTGCCGACGATGACCTTAGCGAAGAAGAGGCTCCCGGCCAGGACGATGACGATGAGACCGTAGAGATAAGGGGAGAAGGAGACGAGGAACTTGTAGTCCACGGCGGCGAAGACAAACATCGCCGCCAGGCCGACGCCCAGCCAGATGATCTGGCGCAGAGCGTAGTTCGTCGGCAGGAAGCTGGACGAGCTGTAGATGAAGAAGACGCCCACAAGGGAGATGCCCACGACGAGCCCGATGAGGACCCAGTCGATCTCCCGGAACAGCCGCCGGTCGACCATCATCATCGGCCCGCGCGCTCCCTCTCGCTCCACAGCCGGAAGATCTCTCCAGCCACCGGCCCGGCCACCGCCCCTCCCCCGCCGCCGAACTCGACGAGGACGGTCACGACGAGCCGGGGGTTCGTCCGCGGGGCGAAGCCGGAGAACCAGGAGTGCGTCTTGATCGGCTTGCCGGCCAGGGCCAACGCCTCCGCCCTCTCCCGGCTGACGACCTGGGTCGAGCCGGTCTTGCCGCAGACGTCGAGCCCCTCGACCCTCGCTCCCTGGCCCGTGCCGTGGTCGTTGACCGACCGCCACATGCCCTCGATGACGGCCTCGAAGGTCGACGGCTTGAAGAGGGGCTCCCCGACGGCGTCGGCCGGCGCCGGGGGGCCCGCCGCGGCCCGCCGCAGGAGGAGGTGCGGCACGACGCGGCGGCCGCGGTTCGCCACGGCCGCCGTCAACGCCGCGAGCTGGAGGGGGGTCACCTGGAGCTGGCCCTGCCCGATGGCCACGGAGATCGTCTCGCCCGGGAACCAGGGGGCCTTGAGGGCCTTCATCTTCCACTGGGGGTCCGGGACTAGCCCCTCCTTCTCGCCCGGGATGTCCACTCCGGTCCTGCGGCCGAGGCCGAGCCGGCCGGCGGCGGCCACGATGGGCTCGATGCCCATCTGCCGGCCGAGGGTATAGAAATAGATGTTGCAGGAGTTCTTGATGGCCTCGGGCAGATTCATCAGGCCGTGGCCCTGCGGGAACCAGCAGGCCCGCGACGTCCCGTAAATGACCATGGACCCGCTGCAGTAGACGGTCGTCGCGGGGGTGATGAAGCCGAGGTCGAGCCCGGCCAGGGCCATGACGACCTTGAAGATCGAGCCCGGGGCGTAGAGGCCGCGGACGGCCCTGTTCTCCAGGGGCGAGGCCGGGTCCTTGATGAGCCCGACCCACTCCGTCGGCGTGAACCGGCTGATGAAGCGGTTCGGGTCGAAGGTCGGCGTGCTGGCCATGACCAGCACCTCGCCGTTCGAGGGGTCGAGGGCGACGACGGCCCCCTCCCGGTTCCCGAGGAGCTTTTCGGCCAGCGCCTGGAGCTCGGCATCGATCGAGAGGACGACGTCCGCGCCCGGCGTCGGCGCCTCGATCGCCTTATCCCTCTGCTTCCGGCCGAGGCTGTTGACGATCTCGATGTGGGCGCCGTCCTCCCCGGTCAGCCGGTCGTCGTACTGGCGCTCGATGCCGGCCCGGCCGCCGAGGTCGCCGAGCCTCAGGTCGCGGCCGGGGTTGTCGCGGATCTCCTCCGGGGTCCGCTCCTGGAGGTAGCCGAGGACGTGCGCGGCCAGCGTTCCGCTGGGGTAGAAGCGCTTCGGCTCGGCCTCGATCTCGATCATGGGGAACTCCAGGCGCCGGGCCTCGATCGGGGCGATCTCCTCCGGCTCCAGGCCGTCCTTGATGACGACCGGCTCGAACAGGGGCAGGCCCTTGAACCGTTCGACGCGTCTGCGGAGCTCCTCCTCCGTGATGCCCAGCAGACGGCTGATCTTGGGATACGCGTCCGCCGCGTCCTTGAGCCGTTCACGGACCAGGGAGACCTTGAAGCTGACCCGGTTGTCGGCCAGGACGGTCATCCTCCGATCCCGGATGAGCCCCCGCGGCGCGCTGATGACCCGGTTCCGCAATTGGTTGGCCTCGGCCATGTCCATGAACTTCTTGTGGTCGAGGATCTGGACTTTCCAGTAATAGCCGAGCGTAAGGAGCACGAGGGCGCCGACGACGCCGAAAACGGCGCCGGCCCGCCGGGTGACGAGCGAGAGGTCCTCGTAGAACTTTTCGCCGGGCATGGTCCGCCTCAGCCGCGGCGCCTCCGCGCCCTGCGTTCAACGTGCAGGATGAGGCTGCCGACGAGCGCCGTGACGAACGGCTGGAGGGCGAGAAGTCCCCGCCTGAAGTCGACCGGTTCCCTGAGAACGAGGCCTTCGAGGAGGAGCCAGAGGACGAGCTCGAGGCTCGACATGAAGAGGAGGAAGAGGGCGTTGCGGAAGAACGCCCCGACGTCGAACCGGCGCGAGATGTATCCGGTCCCGAAACCGAGGAGGGTCTTGGTCAGGCCGGCGACGCCGAAGACGCCGAGCGAAAAGGAGTCCTGGATAAGCCCGCAGACCGCGCCGAGAACCGCCCCGAAGACTTCGTCCCGGCCGACCGAGAAGGTGACGACCACGATGGCAAAAGCGTTCACGGCGATCAGGACCGACGGCCGTGCGCCGCCGATGAGGGCGTAGAAGGCGAAGGCCGCCAGGGTCGCCAGCGCGGCCCGGACGGCGTCACGGAGGACGGTCTCCCTCATTTCCTGCCGCCGGGCGCCGCCCCGGGCAGGACGGCGACGATGTCGAGCGTCGCGTAGCTGAAATAAGGCAGGACGCCGATCTCCTTGAACACGTCCGCCGTCGGCCTGATGGAGACGATGTGGCCGACGTGGAGACCGGCTGGATAGATCTTGTCGAACCCGGTCGTGAGGAGGTCCTCCCCCTCCTGCCCGCCCTTGACCGTGGCCAGGATGTACTTCATGACGCAGCGATTTCCCTGCTTGCCGGAGAGGATGCCGACGATCTTATCGGTCGCGGAGACGACGCTGACGCCGCTGTCCGGGTCGGTGATGAGCTGGACCATGGCTTCGTCGGCGGAGACCGGGGCGATCGTCCGGCCGACGAGGTTCCCGTACCGGTCGCAAACCGGCATGTCGGGCCGGACGCCGGCCCGGGTCCCCCGGTCGATGACGAGGGCCCGGTAGTAGTTCTCGCTGTCGGTGCCGACGACGCGGGCCGGGATCAGGGACTTGCGGAAGGCCTCCAGGCTGTCGCGGACCTCGGCCTCGGACCGGAACCGCGTCAGGCCGTCGGCGAGGACCTTGTTCTCCTGCTCGAGGAAGAAGAGCTCCCGCTTGAGGGCCTGGTTCTCGACGCGGACCCGGCGGAGGTCGAAGTAGTCCGTCCAGACCGCCCGGAGCCCCCGGAAGGCCGAGACAGCCGCCTTCTGGAAAGGGGAGAATGCGGCGAAAACGGCCCGCTCGAAGAGCTTCTTTTCCGCGCCCCTGGGGACCTGGACGGAGATGAGGAGGAGATGGAGGAGGACGAGCCCCCCGAGGATGAGGAAACTCTTCCGTTTCTCCCAATGGAGCATGGAACCTCTCGCGGCCGCCGGGCCCGTCGTCTAGTCGAGGGAGATCTTCTTCAGCAGGTCCAGGTCGTCCAGCATCTTGCCCGCGCCGAGGACGACCGTCGTCAGCGGGTCCTCGGTGATGAACACGGGCAACTGGGTCTCCTCCCGGATGCGCTTGTCCAGGTTCCTGAGCAGGGCCCCGCCGCCGGTCAGGATGATGCCCCGGTCGATGATGTCGGCGGACAGCTCGGGCGGGGTCCGCTCCAGGGCGATGCGGATGGCGTTGACGATGGCAGCCACGGTGTCCTCGATGGCCTCGCGGATCTCCTGGTCGTCGACGACGATCGTCCGCGGGATGCCCTCCCTCAGGTCCCGCCCCTTGATCTCCATGGTCATCGGCTCGTCGAGCGGGTAGGCTGAGCCGATCTGCATCTTGACCGTCTCCGCCGTCCGCTCGCCGATGAGGAGGTTATACTTCTTCTTGAGGTAGTGGATGATGGCCTCATCCATCTCGTTGCCGGCGATGCGGATGGAGTGGTTGAAGACGATGCCGTTGAGGGAGATGACGGCGATGTCCGTCGTGCCGCCGCCGACGTCCACGATCATGTTCCCGGTCGGGTCGGAAATGGGCAGGCCCGCCCCGATGGCCGCCGACATCGGCTGCTCGACGAGGTAGACCTCCGAGGCCTTGGCCCGCAGGGCGACGTCCTTGACGGCCCGGCGCTCGACCTGAGTGATGCCGGTCGGGATGCCAATGACGATCCGCGGCCGGAGGAGGAAGCCGCGGTTGTTCATGGCCTGCTTGATGAAGAAGTCGAGCATCTTCTCGGCGACCTCGAAATCGGCGATGACGCCGTCCCGCATCGGCTTGATGGCGACGATCGTGTTCGGCGTCTTGCCCAGCATCTCCTTGGCCCGGGACCCGACGGCCTCGACCTTGCCCGTGAGCTTGTTGATGACGCAGATGGACGGCTCCTGGACGATGATCCCCTTCCCCTTCAGGAAGATCAGCGTGTTCGCGGTCCCGAGGTCGACGGCGAGGTCGCAGAAAAGCCTGTCCTTCATCCAGCTGATGATGTTCATGAGCGCTCTCTCCAACGCGTCTCTTTTAGCACAATTTCCCCCCTGAAGCAAATGGGCGCCTTGGGGGGCGGCCCCGGCCCCCGGCGCTTGACATTATTTCCGGACTTCACATATACATAGGGGCATCCCGGAGAAGGAGCAAGCGATGAGCTATCAACCCTACGTCCCCGAAAAGACCGATATGAGGGAATTCACCCTCCGGGCCGTCCTCATCGGCCTCGTCCTGACCGTCATCCTGGGCGCCGCCAACGCCTACCTCGGCCTGCGGGCCGGGATGACGATCGCCGCCACCTACCCGGCGGCCGTCATCGGCATGGCTGTTCTGAGGCTCATGAGGGGCTCGATCCTCGAGGAGAACATCGCCCGGACGATCGGCTCCATCGGCGAATCGATCGCCGCCGGGGCCATCTTCACCATCCCCGCCTTCGTCATCTCCGGCGCTTGGACGAGCTTCAACGGCCTCGACGCTTACGTCAAGTCGACGGTCCTGATGTTCGTCGGCGGCCTCCTCGGCATCCTGTTCGTGACTTTCCTCCGGCGGGTCATGGTTACAGACCCCGACCTCGTCTTCCCCGAGTCGGTCGCCGCGGCCGAGATCCACAAGGCCGGCCAGAAAGGGAGCCAGGGATCGAGGTTCCTCTTTCAGGCCATGGGCTTCGGCGCGCTCATTTACTCCCTGGGCGTCATCCAGGTCTTCTCGGCCAGCAAGGACTTCATCATCCGGGTGGGCAAGATCGGCACGAGCTTCGTCCGGCTGGGCGCGGCCAAAGATGCCCCCAAGCTCGCCACGGGCGGCACCGTGGCCGTCTCAGGCCCGGGCATCTTCCCCGCTTATATCGGCGTCGGCTACATCATCGGGCCCCGCCTGGCCGCCCTCAACTTCGCCGGCGGCGTCCTGGCCTGGGGCCTGTTCGCCCCGCTGCTCATGTACTTCCTCGGCCCGCAGCTCATCACGACCTTCTACGGGGCCGGGGCCGTCCCGGCCGACGTCAACTGGATCGACATGGTGACCAACGTCTGGAAGTTCATCATCCGGCCGATCGCCGTCGGCGGCATGCTCGTCGGCGCCGGATACACCCTCTACAAGATGCGCAAGAACCTCGGCGCCGGCCTCAAGCGGTCGGTCGGCGACATCAGGAAGGCGGCCGGGCAGGGCGAGGTCGTCTCCCGGTGCGAGAAGGACCTCAACATGAAGGTCGTCGTCGTCCTGATGGCCTTGACCTTCGTGCTCATGGTCTTCGTCTACCAGACCTTCACCCGGTCGTTCGGCTCGGCCATCCTGGCCGCGGTCGTCATGGCCGTCGCCGGCTTCTTCTTCGCCGCCGTCTCCGGCAACCTCGTCGGCACGATCGGCGCGTCGAACAATCCCATCTCCGGCCTGACCCTCTCGACCCTGATCATCGCCGCCCTGCTCATGGTCCTCGTCGGGGCGACCGGGGTCCAGGGGGTCGCCGCGACACTCGGGGTCGCCGCCGTGGTCTGCGTCTCCTCGGCCGTGGCCGGCGAGATGCTCCAGGACCTTAAGGTCGGCCACATCCTGGGCGGCACGCCCTGGAAGATGGAGCTCGGCGACATCTTCGGCGTCCTCGTCGCCTCGCTCGTCATGTACTTCCCGCTGATGCTCCTCAACGGGGCGTTCACGTTCGGCAGCAAGGACCTGCCCGCCCCCCAGGCCGGACTGATGGCCGCGCTGGCCAAGGGCATCGTCGGCGGCGAGATGGCCTGGCCCCTCGTCATCGTCGGGATGTTCATGGGCTTCGCCTTCATCCTGGTCCAGGTCAGGTCGCCGATGCTCGTGGCCGTCGGCATGTACCTGCCTTTCGAGACGACCTTCGCCATCTTCGTCGGCGGCATGATCAAGGGATTGGTCGACAAGGCCATGGCCAGGCGGAAGTTCAACGCCGCCCAGACGGCCCGGGCAACCAACGTCGGCATCCTTCTCGCGGCCGGGCTGATCGCCGGCGAGGGCCTGATGGGCCTGGTCCGCGCGGCCTGGAAGTTCTTCTTCCTGCAGAACGTCATCCATTTCGACATCCCGACGGTCTTCAAGGGCGGCAAGTACTTCGGCGTCGTCGACCTCTATGTCGGCGGCCTGGCCGTGCTCGTCCTCATCGGCCTCTACCTCATCAAGGTCCCGCTCAAGAACGCCGGCGCGGCCGACGAGCCGCCGCCGCCTTCGGCCGTTATCTGAGCGCCTTCATCGCAGCGGGCTATGAGGGACTGTCCCCCGCGCGGGACGGCCCCTCTTTTCTTTTCGGCTGAATCGCGTAAAATACCGTCGAAGGCGATTCCCATGGCCGTGCGCAAGATCCTGATCATCGGTCACCCGTCCCTGACCAGGAAGGCGGAGCCCGTCGAAAAGATCGACGACGAGCTCGTCCGCCTGGCCGAGGACATGGTCGAGACCATGCACCGCGCCCCCGGCATCGGCCTGGCCGCGCCCCAGGTCGACGTCGGCAAGAGACTGATCACGGTCGACCTGTCCGTCGGGGAAAAGGCCGAGGAGCTGATGATCCTCATCAACCCCGAGATCACGCGCCAGGAGGGCGAATCCGTCTCGGAGGAGGGCTGCCTGTCCGTCCCGGACATCCGGGAGAAGGTCGCCCGGCCCTACCGCGTCGTCGTCAAGGCCCTTGACCTCGCCGGACGCCCGGTCGAAGTCGAGGGCGAGGACATGCTGGCCAGGGTCCTCTGTCACGAGATCGACCACCTCGACGGCCGGCTCTTCACAGACCGCCTCTCCCCGCTCAAGCGGACCCTCGTCCGCAAGAAACTGAAGAAGACGGCGGCCACCGGCCCGGACCTATGAGGATCGTCTTCTTCGGCAGCCCGGCCTCGGCCCTCCCGTCCCTCCGCGGCCTCATCGAAGCCGGCCACTCGGTCGAGCTCGTCGTCACTCAGCCAGACAAGCCGGCCGGGCGGGGACGGCGCCTGACGCCGAGCGCGGTCAAGGCGTTCGCCCTCGAGCGCGGCCTGCCCGTCCTCGAGCCCGCCCGGATCCGGAAGGACGACTCGGTCCTGCCCCGGCTCCGCGAGGCCAGGCCCGATGTCCACGTGGTCGTGGCCTACGGCCAGATCATCCCCGGCGCCATCATCGACTTCCCGCGGCGCCGGTCCCTCAATGTCCACTTCTCGCTTCTCCCGAAGTACAGAGGGGCGGCCCCGGTCCAGTGGACGGTCCTCAACGGGGAATCGGATACGGGAGTTACGGTCATCGTCCTCAACGCGCGGATGGACGAGGGGGACATCCTGGCCCAGGTCCGCACCTGGGTCGGGCCCCGGGAGACGGCCGCCGAGCTCGAGTCGCGGCTGGCCGTGATGGGCGCCCGTCTCCTCCTCGAAACCCTCGGCCGGCTCGACGCCATCGTCCCCGTCCCCCAGGACCAAGACCGGGCCACCTTGGCGCCGAAGATCGGAAAGGAGCTTGGGCGCATCGCCTGGTCCGAGCCGGCCGCGGCCGTCGACCGCAGGGTCCGGGCCCTGGCCGACCGGCCCGGCGCGTTCACCTTCTTCCGCGGCCGCCGTCTCGGGTTGTACACGGGGATGCCCCTCGACGACCGCGCGGAAGGCCGGCGTCCGGGCGAGATCATCTCCGTCGGCAAAGAGGGGCTCGCCGTCGCCTGCGGCGACGGGGGGGCCTATCTCATCGAGGCCCTCCAGCCCGAAGGCCGGGCCCGGATGTCCGCCCGCGACTTCGCCAACGGGGCGAAGGTCAGCGATGGCGAGACGTTCGGCGAGGAGTGAGGCCCTTCCTGGCCCGCGGCCGTCCGCTACTCGTCGATGATGAAGGTGTACGGGTTGACGGGCTTGCCGTCCCGGTGGACTTCGTAATGGACATGGGGGCCGAGGGCCTTGCCGGTGTGGCCCACGTAGCCGATGACGTCGCCGCGCTTGATCCTCTGGCCCTCGCGGACGACGCGCGCCTTGGTGTCCATCATGTGGCCGTAGATCGTAACAAGCCCGTTGGCGTGGCTGATGGTGACGTTATTGCCGAGGTACTTGTCCTTGACGACCTTGATGACGATCCCGTCCGCCGTAGCGTGGATGGGGTTCCCTTCATTCGTGGAGATATCGATCCCGTAGTGCATGACGACGTTCCCGGTGAAGGGGTCGGTCCTCATGCCGAAGGGCGAGCTGACCCAGCCGGCCGTTGGCATGATCGAAGGTGTCATATCCAGCTCGACGAGCATGCTCTGTGCGGTGTTGACGTCGAAGCCGAGGTTCGCCTCGGCGTTCTGGGCCCTCTGGACAAGGCCTTGAATCGACCCCTGCGTCAGGCCCGGGGGCGCGTCGGCCGGCGCCTGCGCCTCGGGTGCCGCGGCCTCGGGCTCGGCGCCACCTCCGCCCAGCCCGGCCGGCGACTTAAGGATGTCCGGCGATTTCAGGCCGAGGAGGATGTTGATCTTCTTCGCCAGCGTCTCGGAATTGCTGACCGCTGCCTGGAGCTGCGCGATGGACTTCTCGTAGTCGGCGATCTTGAGCTTCTGCTCGGCCGTCTCGCGGGTCAGGGCCTTGTAGCGCTGGCGGATGACGTTCAGGGAGGCGTAGTCGGCCAGGAAGACGACGAGCGCGAGGGCGAAGCCGGCGCCGGCCGCGGCCAGGATGCGCAGGGTCCGGCGCGAGAAGCAGAAGGTCTTGGTGCTCGTTTTCGTATGGGGGACGATGATGACGGACAGGAATTTCTTGGCCATGAATCCTCCCCTACTTAACACGAACCGAAAAATCGTGTCAAGGGCTTTGTCGGGATCACCCTCCGCACAGGACCGAACCTCCGTTGACGTTCAGGATCTCCCCCGTGATGTGGCGGGCCAGGTCGGACGCCAGGAATAGGATGGGCCCGGCCACGTCCTCCGGGGGCGGGATGCGCTTGAGCGGGATCGTCTGGCGGACCTTCTCTCTCATCCCCGGCTCGCTGAAGACCCCGGTGCACATGTCCGTGTCGACCCAGCCAGGGGCCACGGTGTTGACCCGGATGCCGAAGGGCGCGAGCTCCACGGCCAGGGACTTGGTGAAGGCGTGGAGGGCCCCCTTGCTCGCGGCGTAGTGGGAATGATGGGCCTCGCCGCGCACGCCGGCCGTCGAGCCGACGTTGATGATGCAGCCCCGCCCCTTGCCCTTCATGGAGGGAACGGCGGCGTTGGTAAGGTAAAAAACGCCGTCGACGTTGACGGCCATCGTTTCCCGGTAGACGGCCTCGTCCATCTCGCCCATCTCGAGATATGTCCAGACGCCGGCGTTGTTGACCACCGTGTCGAGCTCGCCCCAGCGGGACAGGACGTCGGCGACCATGCCGTCGGCTTCGGCCTTCGACGACACCTCGGCCTTATAGGCCAGGCATTCCCGGCCTGTCCTCTCGACCTCGCGGCGGACGGCCTCGGCCGCCTCTCGATTCGTCACGTAGCTGATGGCCACATCGCACCCCGCGCGGGCGAAGAGGAGGGCCGTCGCCCGGCCGATCCCCCTGGACCCGCCCGTTATCAACACCTTTCGTCCGTTTAGTCGGATCACCGGCCCTCCTTGCGTAAAACGGCCGTTTTCCCCCCGGAGCTGCCCCCGGCGACGTCAACGGGCATAGCCCAGCCCGAAATCTCCCATTTTGTCGAACTCGAGGGTTCGATAGACCTCCCCGGAATGGGGCAGGACCTTCTCGCGGAAGGCCGCCATGTACTCCTCGGTCGTCGGCAGGCGCCCCTTGAGGGCGGCCACCGCGGCCAGCTCGGCCGAGCCCAGGTAGACACGGGTCCAGTCGCCGAGGCGGTGGTCGAAGTTGCGGGTCGACGTCGCGAAGACGGTCGTCCCCGCCCTGACCCGGGCCTGGTTCCCCATGCAGAGGGAGCAGCCAGGAATCTCGGTCCGGGCCCCGGCCCCGGCGAAGACGGCATAGACGCCTTCCCGCATGAGCTCGGCGGCGTCCATCTTCGTCGGCGGGGCGACCCAGAGACGGACCGGGACGATCCCGGCCTTGTCGAGGATGCGTGCCGCGGCCCGGAAATGCCCGATGTTGGTCATGCACGAGCCGATGAAGACCTCCTGGACGGGGTCGCCGGCGACCTTCGACAGCGGCTTGACGTCGTCAGGGTCGTTGGGGCAGGCCAGGAGGGGCTCCTTGATCTCGGCCAGGTCGATGTCGAGGACGGCCTTGTACTCGGCATGGCCGTCGCGCCCGAGGAGGACGGGGGCCTCCAGCCACTTGCGGCAGGCCTCGATGCGCCGGCGCAGGGTCTCGGCGTTCTGATAGCCCTCCTCGATCATCTTCTCCATGAGGGCGACGTCGCTCTTGAGGTGGTCGGCGACGCGCTCCGGCTTGAGGGCGATCGCGGCCGCCGCCGCCGAGCGTTCGGCCGAAGCGTCGGTCAGCTCATAGGCCTGGTCGACGGTCAGGTCCTCGAGACCCTCCATCTCCAGGATGCAGCCGTTGAAGACGTTCTTCTTTCCCTTTTTCTCGACCGTCAGCAGGCCCTTCTGGATGGCGAAATAGGGCACCGCGTTGACGGCATCGCGGAGGGTGATGCCCGGGTTCATCCTGCCCTTGAAGCGGACGAGCACGGACTCGGGCATGTCGAGCGGCATGAAGCCCAGGGCGCCGGCGAAGGCGACGAGGCCGGAGCCGGCCGGGAAGCTGACCCCGATGGGGAACCGGGTGTGGGAGTCGCCGCCCGTGCCGACCGTATCGGGCAGGATGAGACGGTTGAGCCAGGAATGGATGACGCCGTCGCCCGGCCTGAGGGCGACCCCCTTGCGATCGGTCATGAAGCCCGGCAGCGTCCGGTGCATCTTCGCGTCGGCGGGCTTCGGGTAGGCGGCGGTATGGCAGAACGACTGCATGACGAGGTCGGCCTGGAACTCCAGGCACGCCAGCTCCTTGAGCTCGTCGGCCGTCATCGGCCCGGTCGTGTCCTGGGACCCGACGGTCGTCATGTGAGGCTCGCAGGCCGTGCCCGGGAGCGCGCCCGGCAGCCCGCAGGCGCGGCCGACGATCTTCTGGGCCAGGCTGTAGCCCTGGCCGGGCTTGGGCACGGGGTTCTCGATGGTGGTAAAAAAATCCGCCTCGGGCAGTCCCAGCGTCCGCCGGGCCTTGGCCGTCAGCTGGCGGCCGATGATCAGGGTCAGGCGCCCGCCGGCCCGGAACTCGTCCCGGATCGTCGGCGGCTTCCAGGCGAAGGTGGCCAGGACCTTGCCGGACGTTTCCAGGACCTGCCCGGCCTTCGTGTCGATGGTGATGACGTCGCCCGTCCGCAGGCCCGTGACGTCGCACATGATGGGCAGGCCGCCGGAGTCCTCGGTCGTATTGAAGAAGATGGGGGCGATAAGGCCGCCCATGACGACGCCGGCCCGCCGCTTGTTCGGGACGAACGGGATGTCCTCGCCGATGTGCCACATGAGCGAGTTGCAGGCCGACTTGCGGGACGAGCCGGTGCCGACGACATCCCCGACGAAGACGACCCGATGGCCCTCGTCGCGGAACTTGCGGATGGTCTCGAGGCCGCCGGGGAACCGCGTCTGGCCCATGGATTGGGCGTGGAGCGGAATGTCGGGCCGCGTCGGCGCGTGGCCAGCCGGCGAGAGGTCGTCCGTGTTGATCTCGCCGTCGACCTTGAAGACCTTGAGCACGAGCCGGGCCGGGAACTCCGGCCGGGACAGGAACCACTCCCCATTCGCCCAGGACTCGAGGACGGCCCGGGCATAGGGATTGGACTTGGACTTGCGGACGACCTCGTCATACGCCCCGTAGACAAGGACGATGTGGGCTAGGGCCCGGGCCGCGTCGGCGGCCAGGGCGGGGTCCTCGAGGAGGGAGACGAGCGGGGCGACGTTGTAGCCGCCGAGCATTGTCCCGAGCAGGAAGACGGCCTCGGCGCGGGGCACGGCCGGGGAGACGGCTTTCCCCTGGGCAACCCGGGTCAGCCACTCGGCCTTGACCCTGGCCGCCGGGTCGACGCCGGCCGGAACTCTGTTCCTCAGGAGGTTCAGGAAAACCTCAGTCTTCCCCGCCTCCGGGTGTTCGAGGAAGCGGCAGACGTCCTCGACTTCCGCCGGCGCGAGCGGCAGCGGCGGCAGGCCGGCCTTGGCCCTGTCATCTTTTTGTTCGAAGAATGTCTCGAGCATTGCGCGACTCCTGGCGGCAGTGATTGACGCCGGCGGGATGAACGTTCAGGGCCCCGCGGGCCGCCCGGGGGACCTCCGGCGCGCCCTCATTGTATCGGGGCCGGGGGCGGTTTGTCAAAGTCTCCTCGCCGCACAATGCGGCAAGATTCCTGTTGATTTCCGGGAAGAAAAGGGCTAGAATCTCTTTCCTGATTTGGCCTCAATTTTCGACCAACGGAGGAATCGAAGCATGGATTACGCCGCCATCGCCAGGGCCAAGGAGCACTTCGGCAAGCTCCTCGAGGTCCAGATGAAACGGATGGAAAAGGTCAAAGCCGCGCCCGATTGGATCGATTACAAGAAGCTCTCCCCGCTCAAGATCGGCATTGTGGCGGGCGATGGCATCGGCGTCTATATCGCCGTCCAGTCCAAGCGGGTCCTCGAGTTCCTGCTCAAGAACGAGGTCAAGTCCGGCAAGGTCGTCATCAAGGACATCGAAGGTCTGACGATCGAAAACCGGGCCGCCCACAAGAAGGCCATCCCGGACGACGTCCTCGAGGAGATCAAGAAGTACCACGTGACGCTTAAGGGCCCGACGACGACGCCGCGCAAGGGCGACCCCTGGCCGAACATCGAGAGCTGCAACGTGGCGTTGCGGAAGGAGCTCGACCTCTTCGCCAACGTCCGGCCCGTCCGCGTTCCCAAGCAGGGCATCGACTGGAAGTTCTTCCGCGAGAACACCGAAGATCTCTATGCCCTCGGCCCCTACGGCATCGACGTCGACGCGGACATCTCCATCGACTTCAAGCTCATCACCGCGCCCGGCGCGGACCGCATCTGCCGCCTCGCCTTCGAGGACGCGAAGAAGCTCGGCCGCACCCGAGTCACCTGCGTCACCAAGGCCAACGTCGTCAAGACGACCGACGGCCGCTTCCTCGAGAACTTCTACCGCATCGCCAAGGACTACCCCGGCATCGAGGCGGACGACTGGTATATCGACATCATGACGGCCAAGCTCGTCGACGAGAAGCGCCGGCGCGACTTTCAGGTCATGGTCCTGCCCAACCTCTACGGCGACATCCTGACCGACGAGGCCGCCGAGTTCCAGGGCGGCGTCGGCACGGCCGGCAGCGCCAATATCGGCAAGCAGTACGCCATGTTCGAGGCCATCCACGGCTCGGCGCCCCGGATGGTGGCCGAGGGCCGGGCCCAGTACGCCGACCCCTGCAGCATGATCCGCGCCGCGGCCATGCTCCTCGCCCACATCGGATACGCCGAGCTCGGCAAGAACCTGGAGATGGCCCTTGACATCACCGGGCAGTATGAGAAGAAGCTTGTCATCACCGGCCGCCCGACGGGCGTCACCGGCGAAGCCTTCACCGACTACGTCATGGACTGGGTCAAGAGCCCCAACCTCAAACAGGCCTGGGAGGGCTACGTCAAGGGCTGAGCCTCTGACCGGGGCCGGCCGTTCGAGAAACCGGGGCCGTGCGGCCATAGGCCGTGGAACCTTCGCATAAAGGAGAAAACAACATGCGCAAGAAGATCGCACTCGTCGGCGGCGGGCAGATCGGCCAGAACCTGGCCATGATCGCCGCGCAGAAGGAGCTGGGGGACATCGTTATCCTCGAGATCCCCGAGCTCGCCAACCCGGCCAAGGGCAAGGCCCTCGACCTCATGGAAATGGCCCCCCACGGCAACTACGACGCCAGCATCACCGCCACGTCCGACTACAAGGACATCGCCGGCGCCGACGTCGTCATTGTCACGGCCGGCCGGCCCCGCCAGGCCGGCATGACCCGCGAGGACCTCCTGGCCGTCAACCTGGCCATCATCAAGCAAGTGGCCGAGGGCGTCAAGCAGCACGCGCCGAAGGCGTTCTGCATCATCATCACCAACCCCCTCGACGCCATGGTCTACGCCTTCGCCAAGATGACCGGCTTCCCGAAGCACCAGGTCGTGGGCATGGCCGGAACGCTCGACACGGCCCGCTGGCGCGCCTTCATCGGCATGGAGCTCAACGTCTCGGTGACGGACGTCGCCGGCACGGTCCTCGGCGGCCACGGCCCCGACATGGTCCCGCTCCCCCGCCTGACCACGGTCGGCGGCGTGCCCCTGCCCGAGATCGCGACGAAGGAGCAGATCGACAAGCTCGTCCTCCGGACCCGCGAGGCAGGGACGGAGATCGTCAAGCTCTTCGGCAAGGGCTCGGCCTTCTTCAGCCCGGCCTGGAGCGCCATCGTCATCGCCGAATCCTACCTCCGCGACAAGCGACGGGTCCTCCCCTGCGCCGCCCTCTGCGAGGGCGAGTACGGGGTCAAGGGCCTGTTCATCGGCGTCCCCTGCCTGATCAGCGCGAAGGGCGTCGAGAAGATCTACGAGATCGCCCTCACCGCCGAGGAGAAGGCCATGCTCCAGAAGACGGTCGGCGTCGTCCAGAAGACGGTCGAGGAGACCAAGCTCTGAGGAACTGAAGCACCCGGAGTCCGGGGGCGGCGGCGCCGCCGCACCCCGGGGTCCCCTGCCCGGGCGTTTGACAAATCCCTCCCGCCCGGGTAAAACCTAGGGAGGAGAATCAGGACCAAGGAGGGCCGGCCATGAATTCCCCGCTTCACGGACTCCTCCCCGCCGCCTGCGGCGCCCTGGCCCTCCTGGCCGGCCTCGCCTTCGGCCAGCAGGACCCGGGCCAGGCCGAGGGGCCGCCCCCGATCGCGATCCAGCCCATCACACTGGACGTCCTCCTCGTCAAGGGCGGCCTGGGGGCCAACTCCGGCCTCATCGTCGGGGGACGGGAGATCATCGCCGTCGACGCCAAGATGAGCCCCGAGAGCATCCAGGCCATGCTCGCCGAAATCAAGAAAACCATCCCCTTTCCCGTCACCCGGATCATCCTGACCCACAGCGACGGGGACCACATCAACGGGCTCCCCGGCTTCCCCAAGGGCATCCCCATCATCAGCCAGGAGCAGACCAGGGCCGACATGGTCAAGGCCGCGGCCGAGATGCCCGCCCTCGCGGACTATCTCCCGACCCAGGTCTTCAAGGACGAGATGAAGATCACTTCGGGCCGGCAGTCGATCATCCTCCGGCACTTCGGGCCTGCCCACACCAGCGGGGACACGGTCGTCTTCGTCGATTCCGTGAGGATCGCCTTCGTCGGGGACCTCGTCTTCGTCGGGCGCGACCCCATCATCCACCGCGCCAAGGGCGGCTCGACGACCGGGCTCCTCAAGACGCTCCGGGCCCTCCTCGATCACAGGCCGCATGTCGACGACTTCATTCCCGGCCATGGCGACTTGGTCACCCGGGCGGAGGTCGAGAACCTCATCCGGTCGATCGAGATGACGCGGGCCAAGGTCCGGACCTTCGTCGGGGAAGGCAAGACGCTCGAGGAGATCAAGAAGCTCCTCCAGGTCGACACCCGGCCGTCCTCCGCCGGGCCCCGGTTCCCGAGCCTGGCCGAGGTCATCTACCAGGAACTGACCGAGGCGAAAGACAAGAAGTGACGCGGCCGGCCGCCGCCGTGCGCCCGCCCCGGCAAGGAGTCCCCGATGACACGCCGAACCTCGCGCTTGCTGCTTCTGCCCCTCCTTCTCGTCGCCGCCGTCGCCTGCCGCGGCGCTGGCGCCCGGACGGAGGGGGCCCGCGCGACCGAGCGGAGAGAGGTCATACGGACCTATCCTTATGCGGACCCCGACCCGGTGCCCATCTTCGCCAGGCCGGGCGCGGGGGCCCCGGGCCTCCGGCTCTATCCCTATTTTTTCTATGACGGATTCAGCTCCGTCGGCTCCGACAAGGAATGGACGGTCGTCCGGCTGGAGAACCCCTACGTCAGCGTCGACGTCCTGCCGGGCGTCGGCGGCAAGGTCTGGGGCGCGGCCGACAAGGCCACCGGCCGCGACTTCCTCTACCGCAACCACGTCCTCAAGTTCCGTGAGATCGCCCTGCGCGGCCCCTGGACCTCGGGCGGCATCGAGTTCAACTTCGGCGTCGTGGGCCACTCCCCGTCCACGGCCTCGCCCGTCGACTACGTCCTCCGCCGGAACGCCGACGGCGGCGCGACCTGCTACGTCGGGACCATGGACCTGCCCTCGCGGACCCGCTGGACCGTGGCCGTCACCGTGCCGCCGGACAAGGCCTGGTTCGAGACCCGGGGCTTCTGGCACAATCCGACGGCCTTCGGCCAGTCCTATTACTATTGGTCGTGCGCGGCCATCCCGACCGCCGACGACCTCCGCTACATCTTCCCCGGCCGCTTCCACATCGGCCACGACTACGCCGTGCCGCTCGAGCCATGGCCGGTCGACAAGGACGGGCTCGACCTCTCCTGGTACAGGAACAACGGCTCGCCCGGGTCGAAGAGCTATTTCACGGTCGGCGAATACGAGGATTTCTACGGGGCTTGGTACCGGAACGCCGACGCCGGCTTCGGCCACTGGGCCCTCTACGACGATATGCCCGGCCGCAAGGTCTGGATCTGGGACCTGTCGCGGCAGGGGGCAATCTGGGTCGACCTCCTGACCGACAAGGACGGCCAGTACACCGAGCCCCAGGCCGGCCGGCTCCTCGACCAGTCCGACCACGGCCGGATGCTGCCCTCCGTGACGGACCGCTGGCGGGAGGTCTGGTTCCCCTACCGCGGCATCGGGCCGATGGCCAAGGCCTCTCCCGCGGGCGTCCTGAGCGCGTCGGCCACGGACAAGGGGCTGGCCCTCGGCTTCTTCCCGCTCGAGGCCGTCGACGACGAGCTCGTCGCTACGGCCGGCGGCCGCGAGGTCGTCCGCGAGCGCCTCCGTCTCAGGCCGGAGGAGACATGGAAAAAGGACATTCCGCTCGCCGCGAAGCCCGGTGACATCGAGGTCCGGTTCGGCGCCCGGCTCGTCTATTCGAGCCGGCCCGAGGTATCCCGGCTTGAGCGCCCGATCCGCTTCCATGCCGTCGACGAGAGCACCTCTGAAGGGCTTTTTCAGGCCGGTCTTAAGGCGGAGCAGGAACGCCTCTACCCGCAGGCCCTCGAGAGATACCTGGCCTGCCTGTCCCGCGAGCCGGGCCACGTGCGGGCCCTGGCCCGCGCGGCCGAGCTCCGCATCAGGCGCGGGGAATACGATAAAGGCCGGGAGCTCGCGGCCAAGGCCCTCGAGGTCTCCATGTACGACGCCGAAGCGAACTACGCCTACGGCCTGGCCGCCCGACGCCTGGGCCGGACGCCCGACGCCAAAGAGACGCTGGGCTGGGCCGCCCGGTCCATGGAGTACCGGGCCCCGGCTTACCTTCAGCTCGCGGAGATCGCCGCCGTCGAGGGGAACGGCCCTCTCGCCCTCGAGTACGCGGAGAAGGCCCTCGACGGCAACCGCTACGACTCGAGCGCCCTCGAGCTCGAGGCCGCGGTCCTGCGCCGGCTCGGTCGGGCCGGCGAGGCGCGGCGCGTCCTCGACCGGCTGCTCGAATTCGACCCCCTCGACCACCTGGCGCGCTTCGAGGGATACCTCCTTGACCCGACCGCGGCGCGGCTGGCCGAATTCAAGGGCATGATCCGGAACGAACTGCCCCACGAAGCCTATCTCGAGATGGCCCTGTTCTATGTCCGGATCGGCCGGGCGGAGGAGGCCGTAGCGCTCCTGCGGAACGCCCCCGAGCAGGCCGAAGTCGAAGCCTGGATGGCTTACCTCCTGAAGGACTCCGCGCCCGAGGAGAGCAAGATCCGTCTCGACCGGGCCATGAGCCTGTCCCCTCTTCTCGTCTTCCCGTTCCGCGAGGAGTCCATCCCCGTCTTCGAATGGGCCGGCGCGGCCAGGCCGGGAGATTGGAAGCCGCCGTATTATCTCGGGCTCATTCTCTGGGGCAAAGGCCGTCTCGACGAGGCCCGGGCGCTCCTCGCCCGGTGCGACGCGGCCGACTTCTCACCGCTCTTCCTGGCGCGCGGCGCCCTGTCGCGGGCGGGCGCGCCGGAGAAGGCCCTGGCCGATTTTCGCAGGGCCGTCGCCATCGACTCCGGGAACTGGCGCGCCTGGCATAATCTCAGCGGCTACCTCAGCTCCCTCGGACGGAAGACCGACGCCCTCGACATCGCGGCCAAGGCCGCGGGCCTCTTCACTCAGGAGGTCCCCATTCTGGTCGACCATGTCGGCGCCCTCCTCGCGCTCGGGCGGAACGACGCGGCGGCCGCGGTCCTGGACGGCGTCAAGGCCCTGCCCTACGAGGGCGCGAGCGGCATCCACACGCTCTATGTCCGGACCCACGTCGCTATTGCCCTCGACCGGATGGGACGGGGCGACTGGACGGCGGCTGTCGAGCATCTCGAGAGGTCCAAGCTCTATCCCGAGAACCTGGGCACGGGCGCGCCCTTCGACCCCGACGTCCGGCTCCAGGACTATTTCATCGCCCTTTGCATGGAAAGGATGGGGAACGCGGCCAGGGCGAACGAGCTTCGGAAGGGGATCCGGGACTATTCGCTGAGGCACCGCGACGAAAGGGGCCCCGGCGCCTATTTTGGCGGGCTCGTCCTGGAGCGGCTCGGGGACCGCGCCTCGAGCCGCGAGCTCCTCAAGACGGCCGCGGCGCCCGACCCGGAGGTCCTGGCGGCGCTAAAGAAGCTCAGCCGCTGATATAAGAGAAGAGCGACAGCCCCATGCCTGCCCGGCTGTTGCTTTTGGGAGGCCATGCCAGACAGGCCTGGGACAGTCTCCCTCTTGATTTCTCGTCCTGTGGCGCGGAAGTTCCCCCGAGCGGGCAGGCCTTCTCGACGCCTCGCCCATCCGGCCGGCGGTTGCTCCGCTCCTTTAGCGCTCCCACGGCTTGTACGGCACGAGCGGCAGGACCTGGGCCTTGACGACGCGGAAGAGCGCGTACACGTCGCCGGCCTTGGGCGCGAGCCCGAACTTCCAGTAGCGGATGAGCCCGAAGTCCGACTCGGGCTCGAGGAGGCACGGGATGAGGTTGGCCGCCGCCTGGCCGCAGCCGACGTAGAAATCGCCGCGCCGGAGGACCGTCGAAAGCGTCTTCCGCTCGACTTCGATCCTCGCGGGGGCCAGGTAATCGTCGGTGGCCGGGACGATGTCCTTGACCTCGTAGGCCTCGACCTCCGCCATCCTGTCCTGGAAGAGCATCCCGACGGCGATGCCGTGCCGCAGCAGCGTTTCGACGACGTCGGTCCGCGCGGCCGGAATGACGTAGCCCAGCGGGCGCGTCACGCTGACCTTCGGCTCGACCAGGGGAAACCAGTTCCTCACCATGACGGAAACGACCTTGGGTCCGGCGGCGCGGGGAGCGAGCGAGATGTCCTGGGCCGTGAGCGTTTCCCCCGCTTTCTTGTCGACATTGAGGACGCCGATCACGGACGGACCGGCGGCGGGAGCGTATTCCTGGAGGTTTAAGGTCGGCGCCTTCGAGTCGCGGGCGTAGTCCATGCGGAGGTGGACAAGGTCGTCGGCCGCCGGGGCCTTGCCCCGCTCGAGGAGCTTGGCCCGGAGGTCGCGGACGATCCTAATGACATCCGTCCCGTGATCGGCCGCGGCCTCCATGAGCGAGCGCAGGCCGGCATACTGCCAGCGCGTCCGTTCGGCCAGGGTCGCGAGGTCGTGGCGGGAGGCCACTTCCTGGATGAAGGACAGCGTTTCGTAGATGCCGAGGCTGTTGCGGCCGTCATTGAGGTCCGTGGTGCTATAGCGAGTGTATTCCTCGCGCGGCGCCGCGGGGCCGGCGGAGGTCTCGACACCCGCCGCCCCCGTCGAGCCCATCTCCTCGGTCACGAGGTACTCGTGGAAAGTCACGGACTGCTTCCGGAGGGCCGCCTCGGCCCCGGAAAGGAGCGTCCGGCGCGAGTAGTCCTGCAGGACCTGGCTGATGTTCGCGTTCGAAACGCAGCCGATGTTGACCCTGTAATATCCGTCGCCCTTCTCGTGGGCGTCTATTGTCACCTCGGGCATCCAGGCCCGGAAGACGCGGTGGATGGCCTCGACCCCGGCCGCCTCGAGCTTGACGTGGTCGCGGTTCATGTCGAGGCCGGTCTCGTTCCGCCGCACGTCGAAGGCGTTGCCGTAGGGGTTCGCCTGGGGCATGATGAGGACGTTCAGCCGCTTGAGCAGGGGCTTCATCTCGCCCAGGGCCAGGTCCCGGACGAGCCGGAGGGCCGCCTCTTTGGCCGACTGCTCGTTGCCGTGCTGGGAGGCCGTGACGAGGAGCGTCGGCTTCTTCCGGTCGAGGTCCTGCGGCCGCGCCGCACCCTCCTCCGTGAGGACGGCCAGGAAGAGCTCCGCGGCCGGGAATTCGTCGACCTCCTTCGTCCGGCCGACGACCAGGACCGTGAGCTCTTTGGCCAGCGCATCGGCCTGGCTCAGGAAGCGGCCGACGTCGATGTTCTGGGTGTAGCGCGTGTAGCCGCAGTCCTCGGCCGGCGTCTTGAGCGTGGCCGGGGCCGCGGCCAGGGCGATCGTGAGAAGGGTGATGGCCCAGGCCGGGGCAGACCGCCGGATGCTCCGGAGCTTGTTCGCCATTCGCGTCCTCCCCGTCACTTCTTTGCGTCCGGCCCGGCAGGGGCGGCTTTCTCGCACTTGAGCGAGACATCCCTGACCTGGCCTGACCGCAGGACCTTGAACTTGACCTCGCCGCCGCAGCGGAGCTTGGCCAGTTCCATCC
The DNA here is from genome assembly GCA_035543515.1 of Terriglobales bacterium. GTDB lineage: Bacteria > Acidobacteriota > Aminicenantia > Aminicenantales > Saccharicenantaceae > DATKJS01. Next base: position 29,483 of record DATKJS010000049.1, read on the forward strand.
TCAGCTCGTTGATGTCGTCGTAGGTCCGGCCATCGACCGCGAGGACGACGTCGCCCTTCTCGAAGTCCGCCCGGCTCGCCGCGCCCTCGGTCGGCTTGCTCTCGACGACGAGGTTCGTGAGGTTCTCGACCTTCTTCAAGGCCAGCCCGATCGTCGGGAAGGCCGGCTTGGCCTCCTCGGCGATGGCAAAGACGTAATCGGCGTAGGTCCGCGAGACCCGGACGCTCTTCGCCCCGGCCGGGATGGTCACGGCGACGACCGTCCTGCCGGCGAGGCCGCTCTTCTCGAAGGCCCGCCGGTTGAGGCCGAGATTGTAGAGCAGATGGCCGGAGCCGGCGCAGACGACGACGCGACGGCCCTCGCTCTCCGCGCCGCGGACCGAGTTGTCGGACATGACCTCGTCCCAGGCCGACTGCCCCCGGTAGAGGCCCTCGAACATCATGTCGAGGCCGGCGCCCCTCATCTGCGGCGGGATGTCGCTCGACTCGAAGATCGTCCGGATGAGGGTCCTGTGGTCCTTGTTGGCGAGGTCGGGCGCCGTGGGGACAAAGGCCTTCTCCTCGTCGGTCAGAGCCTCCCAGCCGCGCATGCGGACCTTGGTGATGACCTCGCGCGGCACGTTCAGGGCATAGACGGGCAGCCGGTGCTCCTTGGCGAAGTCGAGGATCTTCTCATAGAAGCCGAAATTGAAGTTCCAGTTGACGTACCAGCGGACCGCGCGCAGGAACTCGTCTTTCGTCAGCTCGCCGGCGCTCCAGCGGTTGAGCGCCTCCTGGACGGTGACCGGGAGCATCTCGAGGCCGACGGCCAGGTGGCGGTCCTGCCCGTAGAGGGCCCGGATGACCTGGTACTGGACCTCGTGCATGGGCAGGGAGTTGTGCGTCTCGCCGATGTAGACGAGCCGGCACGGCCGCATCTCCTGGATCATCCGGTCAAAGGCCACGGCTCGGCCCGTTTCGCCGGACAGGATGGCGCCGAGACCGACCTCCATCGTCTTGTCCTTGAGCCTGGGGTCGCCGATCTTGAGGAGGAGCGTCGGGTCGGGTCTCTCGGGCTGGGCTTGCGCGAGGGCCTGGGCCGGCGCCTGAGCGGGGACCGGGGCCTGGGCAGCGGCCGCCCCGAAGGCGAAGAGAACCGCGAGGCCGAGAAGGAGGAGATAGAGTTTCAACCGGGCCATGGCAACCTCCCGTCCGGATTCTCCCCCGTATGATATCTCCGGGATTCCGGCGAAGTCAACGCGGCCTCACGCACCTTGGAGCTCCTCTTTCGCCAGGCGCGGCCGCTTCGCGCCGTCCGCGACGCGCGGACGCCCCGGTTGAAAGCAGGACGGGGGAAGGACTAAAATGTGGCCGCCAGGCCCGGAGAAAGGAACCATGGACGAAGACGACGGCGCAACGAAAAAGACGATCCGAACTTTCGCCGCCGCCTCGTTCCTCAATGACTTCGGCTCGGACATCATCGCCCCCGTCTGGCCCATGTTCGTGACCCAGGTCCTGGGGGCCAACATGTCCGCCCTGGGGCTGCTCGACGGGCTCGGCGAGGCCCTGGTCTCCCTGTCCCAGGCGGCCTCGGGCTACATCTCGGACCGGATCCGAAAACGGAAGGTCTTCGTCTGGACGGGCTACCTCTGCGGCGCCGCGTCGCGGCTCGGCTACGCCATGGCCTCCGTCTGGCAGCAGCTCATCCCCTTCAAGGTCCTGGACCGGATGGGAAAAATGCGCGGCGCGCCGCGCGACGCCATGATCGCCGACCTCTCCGCCGACCAGAACCGCGGCCGCCATTTCGGCCTTCTGCGCGCCATGGACAACCTCGGCGCAGTCTTCGGGATTACGGCCTCGATCCTCCTTCTCAACCTTGTCGGCCTCCGTCTCATCTTCGCCCTGGCCGCCATTCCCTCGGTCATCGGCGCCCTCCTCGTCCTGGTCCGGATCAAGGAGGAGAAGCCGGCGGGGCGGAAGATCTACAAGGGCTTGACCCTCCGGCACATCGACCGGAACCTGGCCCTCTACTTCGGCATCAGCGCCGTCTTCTCGCTCGGGGCCTTCACGTATTCCTTCCTGCTCGTCTACGCCAAGACGGCCGGCTTCAAGATCGGCTTCGTGCCCGTCCTTTATCTCGTCTTCACGGCCACGGCGGCGCTCCTCTCGCTTCCCTTCGGCCGGCTGTCCGACCGGGTCGGGCGCAAGGCCGTTCTTCTCCTCTCCTTCGGCTTCTGGGCGGCGGTCTGCCTGGGGGTCCTGGCGATCCGGGGAATGGCCCTCGTGCCGGTCGTGTTCGTGCTCTACGGGGTCCACAAGGCCGCCCTCGAGCCCGTCCAACGGACGCTCGTCGCCGAGCTCTGTCCGCCGCAGTTCCGGGCCAGCATCATCGGCGGGTTTCAGCTCGTCGTCGGGATGTGCGCGCTGCCGGCCTCGCTCGTCGCAGGCTGGCTCTGGGATAAGGCCGGACGGAACCTGCCCTTTCTCATTTCCCTGGGGTTGACCGCCGCGGCGGCCCTGGGCCTCCTCTTCGTCAGAGAGAAACGGGACGCGGCCTAGTCCTCTTCCTCGGGCCTGACCCGTCCTTCCTTGACCGCGTCGGCGATGATCTTCTGCTGGATGTGGGACGGCGCTTCCTCGTAGTGCGAGAACTCCATCAGGAACGAGCCGCGGCCGCCCGTGATCGAGGTCAGCGTCGGCTCGAAGTCGAGCATCTCCGACATCGGCACGACGGCCTTGAGGACGCGCATCGTCCCCTTCTGTTCCATGCCCTGGACCTTGCCCCGCCGGCCGTTCAGGTTGCCCATAATGTCGCCCATGTAGGCCTCGGGCGTGTAGATCTCGACGCTCATGACGGGCTCGAGGATGGTCGGCTTGGCCTCCTTCATGGCCTTCTTGTAGGCCTTGGTGGCGGCGATCTTGAAGGCGATGTCGGAGGAATCGACGTCGTGATACGACCCGTCGTAGAGGGTGACCTTGAAATCCACGGCGGGATAGCCCGCCAGGACGCCCTTCTTCCTCGCTTCCAGGATGCCCTTCTCGACCGAGGGGATGAAGTTGCGGGGAATGGCGCCGCCGAAAACCTTGTCTTCGAACTCGAAGTCCTTGCCCCGGGGGAGCGGCTCCATCTTGATCCAGACGTCGCCGAACTGGCCGCGGCCGCCGGTCTGCTTCTTATGCCGGCCCTGGACATCGGCCCGGCCCTTGATCGTCTCCTTGTAGGAGATCTTCGGCGGCTTGAGGTCGACCTCGACGTTGTAGCGCTTCTTGAGCCTCTCGGTGATGATCCGGACGTGGAGCTCGCCGTTTCCGGAGATGAGGAGCTGGCTGGTGTCCGGGTCCCGCTCGATGCGGACCGTCGGGTCCTCCTCGGTGATCCGGTGCGTCGCCTGGGAGATCCGGTCCTCGTCCGCCCGTGTCTTGGGCTCGATGGCGAACGAGATCGACGGCTCGGGGAAATCCATGGCCGGGAACTCGACCGCGGCGTTCTTGACGGAGAGGGTGTCGCCCGTCGAGGTCGCCCTGAGCTTGGCCGTGGCAACGATGTCGCCGGCCTTGGCCTGGCCGGCCGCGATCTGCTCCTTGCCCTGGAGGAAGAACAGGCCGCCGAGCTTCTCGTCGGTCTCGCGCGCCGTGTTGGTCACGGCGCCGTCGGGATTGACCCGGCCGGAGAAGACGCGCATGAGCGAGATGCGGCCGGTGTAGGGGTCGGAGATCGTCTTGAAGACGAGGGCCGAGAACGGCGCGTCGGGCGCCGGCTCGACCGCCGCGTCCTGACCCTTGACCTTGGCCTTGACCTTGCCGCGCTCGACCGGCGAGGGAAGGTAGGAGATGAAGCCGTTGAGGAGGGTCTGGGCGCCGATGTTGACCAGGCCGGAGGCGGCGAAGACCGGGAAGAGCTGGCGGCCGAGGATGGCCCGCTTGAGGCCGGCCGCGAACTCCTCGGCCGAGAGTTCGCCCTGCTCGAGGTATTTCTCCATGAGCTTCTCGTCGCTCTCGGCGACCATCTCGACGAGGTCGCGGCGCCGCTTCTCGACCTCGGCCTGGAGACCGGCCGGGACGGGGCCCTCGACGAACTTGCCGCTCTCGTCCTTCTCGTACGCGTAGGCCTTGCCGCCGATGATGTCGACAACGCCGGAGAAACTCTTTTCCTCGCCGATCGGCAGCTGGACGGGGACGGCCTGGCGGCCGAAGAACTGCTGGACGGCCTCGAGGGCTCCCTCGAAGCTCGCGTTCTCGCGGTCCATCTTGTTGATGACGATGAGCCGGGGCAGGCCGTCCTCTTCGAGCATCTCCCAGACCTTTTCGGTGCCGACCTCGACGCCGGCCACGGCGTCGATGAGGACGGCCGCGGCGTCCACGGCCCGCAGGGAGGCCCGCGTGTCCCAGAGGAAGTTCGTGTACCCCGGCGTGTCGAGGAGGTTGATCTTGTGGTCCTTCCATTCGCAGAAGCAGACGGCGGAATTGATGGAGATCTTGCGGTCGATCTCCTCGGGCTCGTAGTCGGTGACGGTGTTGCCCTTGTCGACCTTGGTCAGGCGGCTCGTGACGCCCGTGTCGAACAGGAGCGCGGCCGTGAGCGACGTCTTGCCCGAGGAGCCGTGGCCGACGAGGGCCACGTTCCGGATCATGTCCACGGCATAATCTTTCATGCTCGAGCCTCCTCGGAACGGGATCGGTCTTTATCCGCCAAGCACTGAAGGACGTCTTGGAGAAAAAAACGGAGTCTATGATAATCGATTTCCGCCATTTCCTCAAGGGGCCGGGCCGCCGGCCGGCTTCAGAAGCTGGCGAGCTCCGCCAGCACGGCCTCGAGCTCGGGCGGCAGGGGCGAGGCGAACTCGAGGCGCTTGCCCGTCGCCGGGTGGAGGAAAGAGAGGATGTGGGCGTGGAGGAAGAGCCGGGGGAACTTCCGCGGCGGCTTCTTCCGCCCGTAGAGCGGATCCCCGGCGACCGGGTGGCCGGCCGCGGCGAGATGGACGCGGATCTGATGGGTCCGGCCGGTCGTCGGCTTGATCTCGAGCAGGGTCGTGTCCTTGAAGACGCGGAGGACGCGGAAGAAGGTCTCGGCGTCCTTGCCGTGGCGTGAGCGGACCGAGATCCGCCTGCCGTCGCTCGCGTGCCGGCCGATCGGCCAGGCGATGCGCCCCTCCGGGGCCGTGACCTGGCCCCAGACGAGGCCGAGGTAGGTCTTCCAGACGTCCTTCGTCCGGAACTGCCGGGTCAGGGATTCGTAGGCGCGCGCGGAGCGGGCCGCGACCATGACGCCTGAGGTGTCCTTGTCCAGGCGGTGGACGATCCCCGGCCTGTCCTCGGCCCCGACCGTCGCGATCTCCGGGAAGCGATGGAGCAGTCCGTTGACGAGCGTCCCGGAGGCGTTCCCCGCGCCCGGGTGGACGACGAGCCCGGCCGGCTTGTCGATGACGATGATGTCGCCGTCGGCGTAGAGGACCTTGAGCGGGATGTCCTCCGGCTCGAGCCTCTCCGGGCCGGGGACCTTGTAGTCGAAGGCGACCGAATCGCCCGCCCGGAGCTTGTAGCTCGAGCGGCGCACGGCCCCCGAGACGCGGGCCGCCCCTCCGTCGACGAGGCGCTTGACCTGGGAGCGGGCGAGCTCCGGGACTCGTTCCGCCAGGACGACGTCCAGCCGTCTCCCCTCGCCCCGGCCGGGCCCGACGACGAATTCCGTCTTAGGCACTCTTGCGCCGCCGCAGGACAACGGCGAGGCCGACCCCCGCGATCAGGCCCAAAATGCAGAACATCTGCGGGTAGGACAGGCTCGAGAGGGCCGTAGCCCCGCGTATGAAATACGTCCGGTCGGGATGGTCCCCGCGGAAGTATTCCGTGATGAAGCGGATGATCGAATAGTTGACGATGTAGAGGGAGAAGACCTGGCCGTCGAACTTTTTTTTCTTCAGGACGAGGAAGAGAACGGCGAAATTGAGGAAATTGAGGGCCGCCTCGTAGAGCTGGACGGGGTGGACGTGGACGTTGAGCGGGATGCCCGTCAGCTCGTGGGCGTACTCGCTCTTGAAGACGACCGACCAGGGCCAGGCGCACTCGCTCCCGTAGCAGCAGCCGGCGCTGAAACAGCCGATGCGGCCGAAGCCGTGCCCCATGGCCAGGGCCGGGGCGACGATGTCCGCGGCCTTCCAGGTCGGGATCTTCTTCCGGTGGAAGTACCACAGGGCGAAGATGACGCCGAAGGTCAACCCGCCCTGGAAGACGCCGCCGGAGCGGGCCAGGCTGAAGAGCTCCCGCGGCGAGCTCAGGTAGAGCGAGACGTTGCCCAGGAAGAGGATGAGCTTGGCGCCGATCAGGGAGACGATGACCGTGTAGAAGGCCGCGTCCAGCAGCAGCGGCGCGTCCAGCCCGGCCTTCTTTGCCTGGACGTAGATGAACCAGAGGGCCATCCCGACGCCCACGGCCATCATGAAGCCGTAGGTGTGGACGGTCAGCGGGCCGAGCTTGAAGAGGATGGGGTGCATTCCGGTTTCCTCCTGAAGAAGATGACGACCATGAGGACGGCGCCGATAGTGATGCACGAGTCGGCCACGTTGAAGAACGGCCAGTGGGCGTTGCCGATATGGAAGTCGAGGAAGTCGATGACGTAGCCGCGGATGAAGCGGTCGAGGAGGTTGCCCAGGGCGCCCGCCAGGATCAGCGACAGGGAGACCTTCATCAGCCGGTCCGAGGCCGGGGTCTTGATGAAATAGAAGACGACCAGGCCCAGGGCCAGCACCGAGGCGGCCGTCAGGGCGATGGACACCGCCGTGTTGTTGGACTGGTTGAAGGCGCCGAAGATCGCGCCGCGGTTGTGGATGCGGGTCAGGTTGAAGAATCCCGGGACGACCGTCCGGCTCTCGTAGAGCGCGACCGTCCGGGAGACAACGAACTTGGCGGCCTGGTCGAGGGCCATCAGGGCCAGGATGAGGAGGAGGTAGGGCCCGTCCTTCTTTCCGCTCATGGGACGATCGTCCTGACCACGGCGTCGCAGCGCTCGCAGAGCGTCGGGCGCTCCGCGCTGCGGCCGACGAAGGTCGAATAGTTCCAGCAGCGCTCGCACTTGGCCCCCGGCGCCCGCACGACCGCGACGTCCAGCTCGGGGCCGGCGCCCTTCTCGACGGCCACGGCCGAGACGATGAACAGGGCCGGGAGGTCGGCCGCTTTCCGCTCGAGGAGGGCGGCCTCGTCCCCGGAAGCCCGGAGCGTCACCATGGCCTCGAGGGAATTGCCGACGAGCCCCTCCGCCCGGGCCTTCTCGAGGGACTTGAGGACCTTCTCGCGGACGGAGAGGAGGGCGGCCATCTCGGCGACGAAGGCCCGGCCGCGGCCGCAGAGCCAGTCGCGTTCGGCCGGGAACTCGCCCAGGTGGATGGAGGCCTCCTTGCCGGCGAAGGCGGGAACATGGTCCCAGGCCTCTTCGGCCGTGAACGAGAGGATCGGCGCGGCGAGGAGGAGGGTCGAACGCAGGACCTCGAACATGGCCGTCTGGGCCGAGCGCCGCAGGGCCGAAGTCCGGCCGGAGCAGTAGGCGCGGTCCTTGACGACGTCGAGGTAGAAGGAGCTGAGGTCGACGGTGAAGAAGTCGAGCAGGGCGTGGACGACGGTGTGGTACTCGTAGTCCTCATAGGCCCGGCGAACGCGCCGCCCGACCTCCTCGGCCCGGTGAAGGATCCAGCGGTCGAGGTCGAGGAGCTCGCCGGCCGGCACGGCGTCCGCGTCCGGGTCGAAGCCGTCGAGGTTGCCGAGGAGGAAGCGCCAGGTGTTGCGGATCTTGCGATAGGCCTCGACGAGGCGCTGTTCGATCTCCCTGCTGAAGCGGGCGTCCTCCTTGTAATTCAGCATGGCCACCCAGAGCCGCAGGACCTCGGCGCCGCTCCGGGCGATGATCTCGCCCGGCTCAATGGCGTTGCCGAACGACTTCGACATGGCCCTCCCCTGCTCGTCGAGGATGAAGCCGCAGGTGACGCAGGTCTTGAATGGGCTCCGGCCCTTGACGCCGACCCCGATGAGAAGCGAGCTCTGGAACCAGCCGCGGTGCTGGTCGTGGCCTTCGATGTAGAGGTCGGCGGGCCAGCGGTGCCCGGGCTCGCGGTCGAGAATGTTCTGCGAGGCCCCGGACTCGAACCAGACGTCGAGGATGTTCATCTCCTTGCGGAATTCCGTCGCCCCGCAGGCCGGGCATTTTGTGCCGGCCGGAAGGAGCGTCGACGGCTCCCGCAGGTACCAGGAGGCCGACCCCTCCCGCTCGAAGATGTCCGCGACACGGCGGACGATCGCCGCGTCGGCAAGGACGGCGCCGCAGGCCCGGCAGCCGAAGGCCGGGATGGGCACGCCCCAGGACCGCTGGCGCGAGATGCACCAGTCGGGCCGGCCCGCGACCATGCTGTCGATCCGCTCCTGTCCCCACTCGGGGATCCAACGGACCGAGCGGATGGCCTCCCGGGCCGTGTTCCGGAAGCCGCCCTTGTCCATCGAGATGAACCACTGCTCAGTGGCTCGGAAGACGACCGGGTTCTTGCAGCGCCAGCAATGGGGATAGGAGTGGCTGACGCTCGTCTCCTTGAGGAGCGACCCTTCGCGCTTCATGTCGGCGGTGATGAGCGGGTTGGCCGTGAAGACGTCGACCCCGGCGTAGCGGGCGACGTCCGGCGTGAACTTGCCCTCGTCATCGACGGGCGTGTAGATATCGATGCCATAGGCGACGCCCGTCAGGTAGTCGTCGGCGCCATGGCCTGGCGCCGTGTGCACGGCCCCGGTGCCGTCCTCGAGCGTGACATAGTCGGCCAGGACGAAGACGGACTCCCGGTCGATCCAGGGGTGGCGGGCCTTGAGCCCTTCCATCTCCCGGCCGGGGAAGGTCGCCAGGACCCGGGGCGCCGGCCAGCCGAGCCCGGCGGCCACGGCCGGAAGGAGCTTTTTGGCCAGAATGTAGACATCCTGCCCGACCTCGGCGGCGACGTATTCGTGGTCCGGATGGAAGGCGATGGCCATGTTGGCCGGCAGCGTCCAGGGCGTCGTCGTCCAGATCAGGGCGTAAACCCGGCGGCCGGCCAGGGCGGGGAATTTCGCCGAAAGGTCGGACACGACCTGGAACCGGACGTAGATCGAGGGCGAGGTCTTGTCGCGGTACTCGATCTCGGCCTCGGCCAGGGCCGTCTCGCAGTGGATGCACCAGTGGACGGGCCGCTTCCCCTTATAGACGCTGCCGCGCTCGAAGAAGTCCGCCAGGTAGCGGAGGACCATGGCCTCGTACTTGGGGTCCATCGTCAGGTAGGGCTCAGCCCACCTGCCGAGGACGCCGAGGCGCTTGAATTCGTTCCTCTGGACGTCGATGAACTTGAGGGCGTACTTGCGGCACTCCTCCCGGATCTCCCCGGTCGTCATGGCCGCCTTCTTCGGCCCGAGCTGCCTGTCGACGTGGATCTCGATGGGCAGGCCGTGGCAGTCCCAGCCCGGGATGTAGGGGGCGTAGTGGCCTTGCATCGCCTTCGTCTTGACGATGAAGTCCTTGAGGAGCTTGTTCAGGGTCGTCCCCAGGTGGATGTTGCCATTGGCGTAGGGCGGGCCGTCGTGGAGGACAAAGACCGGCCGCCCCGCCTTGGACTCAAGGACCCGCTCGTAGAGCTTCTCCGCCTCCCATTTCTTGAGCGTCTCCGGCTCCTTCAGGGCGAGGGCGGCCTTCATCGGGAACGAGGTCCGGGGCAGGTTCAGCGTGCCCTTCACGTCCAGCTTCTCGGCCATCATGGTCTCCGTCGGTCAGATCGATGCGTCATTATAGAACATCTCCGCTTTTCCCGCCACCTTGCGGCCGTTTCGCTGGCAAGACCGCTGCTCCTGCCAGGCCGGAGAGTTCCTGTCCGACTATGTCCCCATCCCCGGTGGCGCCAAGACCCGTCCTCATCCCCCGGCCCCGGAAACCTGTCCCGGCTCCGCCTCGGAAATCCCGCCGGGCCCCCCTCCGGCAGGGAGCGGAGTCCTCGGAGCGACCATCAGAAGTGTTTCGCCGCGACTCAGAGCAACGCTTCTGAGAAAAATGCAGAAGAAGCGGGGTTGCTCCTCTTCGGGCGGTCCTGGCGCCACACTGAAGAGCTTCTTTTCCGAGGAGCCGTTCCTCTTGATACTCGAGGATTCAGTCTTTGCGGAAGTGGGCGCCGCGGCTGACCGGGTTGGCCAGGGCGGCGTGGACGATCATCAGGGCGACCCGGATGCCGTGCCGGAGCCCCACGACCTGGGGGTCCATGCGAGCCTCCCGGTAGAAGCGCTCGACCCGGTGGAGGAGGTACTCGAGGTCGGAGCGGGCCCGCTCGAGCCGCTTGGCGGTGCGAATGATCCCGGCGTAGTTCCACATCGTCGAGCGGATGGTCAGCCAGTCCTGATGGACGAGGGCGGGGTCGATCTCCTCTTCCTTCTTCGGGTAATACCACCGATGGATGTCCGAGGGTTTTTCCGGGCCGGGGCCCTCGAACACGGCGGCGATGTCCCGGCCTGCCCGCGTCCCCCACACGAGGCCCTCGAGGAGCGAGGTCGAGGCCAGGCGGTTGGCGCCGTGGACGCCGGTGCAGGCGACTTCCCCCACGGCGTGGAGCCCGGCAAGCGAGGTCCGGCCCAGCCCGTCGACGAGGACGCCGCCGCAGCAATAGTGGGCGGCCGGGACGACGGGGATGGGCTCGCGCGTGATGTCGATGCCGCGCTCGCGGCAGGTCCGGTAGATCGTGGGGAAGCGCTTCCTGATGTCGACCTTGGCATACGAAGCGAGGTCGAGGAGGACATAGGGCGAGTTCGTCAGCAGCATCTCCTCGTACGCGGCACGGGAAACCTCGTCGCGCGGCGCCAGGTCCTTGAGGGGGCTGTACTTCTCCATGAACGTCCGGCCGTCGCGCGTCTTGAGCCGGGCCCCCTCGCCGCGGACCGTCTCCGAGATGAGGAAGCCGTCGCCGTCCTGGCCGTAGAGGACTGTCGGATGGAACTGGATGTACTCCATGTTGACGATCCGCGCCCCGGCCCGCAGGGCCATGGCGTAGCCCGCCCCGATGGCGCCGGCCGGGTTCGAGGTGTGGAGGAAGACCGCGCCGCAGCCGCCGGTGGCCAGGACCGTGTGCGGGGCGAAGAACCGCGAGACGCGCCCGGTCGCGTTCCCGAGGACGTAGGCCCCGATGGCCCGGGGCTCATGGTAATAGGCGATGGGGTTCCTCGAATGATGCGGCACGGTCAGCAGGTCGACGGCCGTGTGACCGGGGAAGAGCGTGACGTTGGCGTAGGTGCCGAGCTCGGCCAGGAACCTTTCCTCGATCGCCCGGCCCGTCGCGTCGTCCACGTGGAGGATGCGGCGCCGCGAGTGGCCCGCCTCCTGCGCATAGTCGAGCTTGTCGGGCGAGCTTCTCGAAAAGGGGATCTTGAGCTCGCCGCAGAGGACCTTCCCGACGAGCTCGTGGCCTTCGCCGACGAGGATATCGACGGCCTCCGGGTCGTTGACGCCGTCGCCCGCCGCGATGATGTCGTCCTTGAGGAGCTCGGGGGCGTCGCTCGGTCCCTGGGAAACGATGCCGCCCTGAGCGTGCCAGGTATTCGATTCCTCCGGACGCTCAGACTGCGTGACGACGGCCACCCGCAGCCCCGCCTTGGCCGCCTCGAGGGCGGCGCTCGCCCCGGCCATGCCGCAACCGATGACGAGGACGTCGGCGGTGATGTCGGCGTCTCTCATCTCAGCTCAGGAACTCCAGGCTGATGTCCAGGGCCCGCGGCGAGTGCGTCAGCGCGCCGACGGAGATGAGGTCGACGCCGGCCGCGGCGATGTCGCGGACGCGCTCCAGGGTGACCCTGCCCGAGACCTCGAGCGGGACCCGGCCCGCCGCGATCGCGACCGCCTCCCTCGTCTCCTCCAGGGACATGTTATCGAGCATGACGATGTCGGCGCCCGCGGCCAGGGCCTGGCGCAGCTCGTCGAGGCTCGTCACTTCGACCTCGATCTTCATCCCGGCCGGGGCGGCGGCCCGGGCCCGCCTGACGGCCTCGGCGATCGTCCCGACGAAGCGGAGGTGGTTGTCCTTAATGAGGACCATGTCGGACAGGCCAAGGCGATGGTTCGTCCCCCCGCCCATGCGGACGGCGTGCTTTTCGAGAAGGCGCAGGCCCGGGGTCGTCTTCCGCGTGTCGAGGATGCGGGCCTTCGTCCCGGCCGCGGCGTCGACGAAGCGGCGGGTCGCCGTGGCCACGCCGGAGAGGAGCTGGAGGAAGTTGAGGGCCGTCCGCTCGGCCTTGAGCAGCGAAACGGTCGGGCCTTTGAGCCGGGCCAGGACGTCACCCTTCTTGACCGCCCGCCCGTCCGCGGACGCCGCGGCGAACTCGACGCGCGGGTCAACGAGCTCGAAGACCCGGCGGGCGACCGGGAGCCCGGCCAGCACGCCGTCTTCCTTGGCCAGGATCACGGCCTCGGAAACGGCGCCGGCCGGAACGATGCTCTCCGAAGTGACGTCGCCCAGCGGCATGTCCTCCCGGAGCGCTGCCTGGATGATGGCGTCGTAGTCCTGCCCTGGCATTTGCTGGAATTATAGTGGGTTAGGCTTTCGGCGTCAAACCCGCCCCGGCTGTTTGCCACGGGCCGGGATTTGTGCCAGAATGGCCAGAGCCATGGAGCCCTTCGCCATCGACCCCGCCGACCTCAGGCAGGTCCTCAGCCTTGCCCTCTCTTCCGGCGGGGACTTCGCCGAGGTCTACATGGAGCACCGGACGTATGATCTCGTCAACATGGAGGAGGACATCATCAAGGAGACGGCCGAGAGCGTCGGCCTCGGCCTGGGCATCCGCGTCCTTTCGGGCGACAAGACGGGCTTCGGCTACACCAACGACCTCGCCCTGGACAAGGTCCGCCAGGCCGCCCTGACCGCCTCCGCCATCGCCTCGGGAAAAGCGAAGGCCCGGCCGGCCCGGTTTCGGCCGCGGCGCCCCGGAAAGACTGTCTATCGCGTGGGCAGCCCCGCCGAGCGGGCCGGCCTGAAGAAAAAGATCGGCCTGGTCAAAGAGGCTTACGGCGCCGCCCAGAAGGCCGACGCCCGCATCGCCAAGGTCAAGGCCTATTTCCAGGACAGCGTTTCGCGCATCGTCATTCTCAACTCCGAGGGGCTCTTCGTCCGCGACACGCGACCCATGGCCAAGCTCGTCTGCGTCGCCATCTCCGAAAAGGCCGGCCAGCGCGAATACGGCTTCTCCGGCGGCGGCGGCCGGGTCGGGCTCGAGTACTTCAGGGACGCGCTGACCCCCCGCGCCATCGGCGAGCAGGCCGCCCGCGAGGCCCTGCTGCTGCTCGAGGCCGTGGACGCGCCGGCCGGGGAGATGCCCATCGTCCTCGGCCCGGGCCACAGCGGCGTCCTCATCCATGAAGCCGTCGGCCACCTCCTCGAGGCCGATTTCAACCGCAAGAAGACCTCCATTTTCTGGAACAAGATGGGCAAGAAGGTCGGCTCCGACCTGGTCACGATCTACGACGACCCGACCATCCCCGCCTTCCGCGGTTCCTATGACGTCGACGACGAGGGAACGGTACCCCGCCGCACACTCCTCATCGAAAAGGGGGTCGTCCGGGGATTCCTGCAGGACCGGCTGTCGGCCGGGATCATGGGCCGGCCGCTGACCGGACACGGCCGCCGGCAGGACTACACCCATGCCCCCATCCCCCGCATGGCCAACACCTACATCGCCCGCGGCGAGCATGCCCCCGAGGAGATCCTGCGGTCCGTCAAAAAGGGTTTCTACGTCGCGAGCCTGCAGGGCGGCCAGGTGGAGGACTCGGGCAAGTTCACCTTCTCCGTCAGCCTCGGCTACCTCATCGAGGGCGGGAAGCTGACCGCCCCGGTCAAGCAGGCGACCCTTATCGGCACGAACATCGACATCCTCAAGCGCCTGGACCGGGCCGGCTCGGACCTCGCCTTCGGCCTCCAGACCGGGACCTGCAGCAAGGAAGGCCAGGACGTCCCGGTCGCGGACGGCTGTCCGACACTCCGCATCTCGAAGATGACCGTCGGAGGCCGGAGGTGAAGGAGCTGCGCGGCCTGGCCGAAGGCCTCGTCGCCTACGCACGCAAGTGCGGCGCGGACGAGGTCGAGGTCTCGGTCGCGGACGGCCGGGAGTTCGACGTCGATGTCCGCCGTGGCCGCATCGAGCACCTCGTCGAGGCCGACTCGCGCGTCTGCGGGCTCAAGGTCATCAAGGACAAGCGGACGGCCTACGCCAGCTCATCAGACCTAGCCCCGGGGACGCTGCGGCGGCTCATCCGCAACGCCGTGCGGCGGGCGACGCTGGCCAGCGCGGACGAGTTTTCGGGACTGGCCCCGCTCGAGCGCGCGACGGTCGACGCGGCGGCGCTGCGCCTCCACGACCCGGCCGTGGCCGGGCTCGACGCCCGGACGAAGATCCGTTTGGCCCGGGAGACGGAGCGCCTCGCCCTCCGCGACCGGCGCATCACGAACTCCTACGGCGCCAATTTCGGCACGGACGAGGCCCGCACGGTCCTCGTCAACTCGAACGGCTTCGCCGGCGAGTTCGAGCAGACCTACTGCGAGCTGAGCGTCGGCCTCCAGGCGGGCGGCACGGATGATAAGGTCGAGGATTCGTGGTTCTCGGCCAAGCGCCATTTCAAGGACCTGTCGACGCCCGAGGAGATCGCCCGGATCGCCGTCGAGCGGACGGTGCGCCAGCTCCGGCCGCGCAAGGTCAAGACCCAGAAGGTCCCCGTCATCTTCGAGCCGACTCAGACGGCCTGGCTCATGGGTTTCCTGTTCGGTTGTGTCACCGGGACGGCCGTTTACCAGAAGGCAACCTTCCTCGCCGGGAAGCTGGGCCAGCGCATCGGGAACGAGCGGGTCACTGTCGTCGACGACGGGCTGATGCCGGGCGCGCTCGGGACGCGGCCGTTCGATTCCGACGGGCTCCCGTCGCGGCGGACGACGGTCGTCGCCAAGGGTGTTCTTGCGAGCTACCTTTGCAATACCTATGCCGCCCGCAAGCTCGGGCTCAAGTCCACGGGCAACGCGGACGGCGGCGGGGTCAGCCCCAACAACTTCTACCTCCTGCCGGGGACGCGGACGCCCGCGGAGATCATCGCCAGCACGAAGAGGGGGCTCATCCTCACCCGGGCCCTGGGCCACGGACTGAACCCGGTCAGCGGCGACATCTCGCGCGGCGCCTTCGGGCTGTGGGTCGAGGACGGCGAGATCGCCTATCCCGTCTCCGAGGTCACGATCTCCGGGAACCTGGCGACGATCCTCGAGGGCATCGAGGCGGTGGGGAACGACCTCGAGTTCTTCAGCCCCGTGACCGGCCCAACGGTCAAGGTCGCCGAGATGACCGTCGCCGGCCAATAATCAGAAGCGGTTGCGGTGGAGGACGGCGGCCCGCGTCCGCTTCGGGACGTGGAGGCGCCCCTCCCCGTCCTTCCAGTACTTCAGGGAATCCTCGAGGTCCTCGGCGACCGGGTCTTCGGCCGGATAGCCGAGGGCGAGGACGCAGTCGATTCGGTAGCCGTCGGGCACGCCCAGAATCGCCTTGAGCCTGTCCCGGTCGACCGAAAGCATCCAGCAGCTGCCGATGCCCTCGCCGAGGGCCGAGATGATCATGTTCTCCACGGCCGCGCCCACGTCGTACTCGAACATCTTCTCCCGGACTTTGGTGTTGACCAGGGTCACGACGTAGGCCGTGGGCTCCTCGCCCGGCTTTGGGTCTCCGGCGGGCGCGATGTAGGCCGCCCATCTCAGGCACGGGAAGACCTCGGCGCGCGTCCACGGGTCGTCGACGGCGATGAACTCGAGCGGCTGCATGTTGGCCGCGGACGGGGCCAGCCGGGCCGCGTCGACGAGCGCGTCGAGCGTCCCCGGCGGCAGAGGCTCAGGCCGGAAGCGGCGGATCGTCCGCCGCGCCACGATGATGTCGTGCGCTTCCTTGTCACCCTGACACATACGGCACCTCCCCGATGGACTGTTTCTCGGTCACCGGCGCCTTCGCCATGAAGACCGCCGTGGCCGCGAGCAGGAAGGACCCGGCGAAGACGTACATCCGCCGGTATCCCCAGAGGTCGGCGATCCAGCCGAAGAACGGCGCGCCGGCGCCCATCCCGACGTCGAACAGGGAGTTGTACATGCTGATGGCCAGCCCCTTGTTCTTCCGCCCCATGAAATCGATGATGTAGGCGCTCAGCGCCGGATAGATGAGGCCCTGACCGATGCCGCCCAGGAAGGCCGTCCCGACGAGAAGCGGCGTCGTCCGGATGCGCGCGATGAGGAAGAGGTTCGCGCAGATCGTGAGGGCCGCGGGCAGAATGACCGTCTTCCGGCCGAAGCGGTCCGAGAGGTCACCCGTGCCGAAGCGCGTGAGGATGGCGGCCAGCGAGAAGACGAGGAAGAAGGCGCCGACGCGCTCGAGCCCGATCGACCGCCCGAAGACGGCGATGAAGTAGATGATGACGCCGCGGATCGCACCGTGGAAGACAGGCATGGCCGCGACGATGAGGACGACGGCGGGCGGCACCCGGCGCAGGACCCGGTAGCCCCCCCCCGCGCTCCCCTCTTTCGGCCTGGGGCGGCAGCGGGCGGCGAGGACGCCGACGAGGGCCAGCCCCAGGAAGACGAGGGCCGCGTCGAAGACCCGGCCGAAGCCGAAGCGGCGGCTGATCTCCTCGGCCGCGAGCGGGC
>DATKJS010000050.1:0-42454 GCA_035543515.1 Terriglobales bacterium
CGAGGACCCCTACTACACGCACCTTTATCGCGTCAACCTCGACGGCACGGGCCTCAGGCAGCTGGACAAGGGCGACGCGATGCACGCGGCCTCGATGAACGACTCGGCCCGGTTCTTCGTCGACAACTTCTCCCGGGTCGACCAGGCGCCGAAGTCCGAGCTCCGCGACGCGGCGGGCAACCTCCTCCTCGGGCTCGAGGAGACGGACGTCACCGCCCTCCTCGCGGCCGGGTTCAAGTATCCCGAGGCCTTCAAGGTCAAGGCCGACGACGGCATCACCGACCTTTACGGCGTCATGTACAAGCCGTTCGACTTCGATCCGAACCTCAAGTACCCCATCATCGCTTACGTCTACCCCGGGCCGCAGACGGAAAGCGTCTCCAAGACCTTCGTGCCCCGCAGCCAGAGCCTGAACCTGGCCCAGATGGGCTTCGTCGTCATCGAGGTCGGCAACCGCGGCGGCCACCCCTCGCGGTCGAAGTGGTACCACAACTACGGCTACGGCAACCTCCGCGACTACGGCCTGGCCGACAAGAAGCGGGCCATCGAGGAGCTCGCCATCAAGTGTCCGTTCATCGACATCGACCGCGTCGGCATCTACGGCCACTCGGGCGGCGGGTTCATGACGGCGGCGGCCCTGCTCGTCTATCCCGATTTCTTCAAGGTCGGCGTGTCCTCGTCCGGCAACCACGAGAACAATATCTATAACCGCTGGTGGAGCGAGAAGCACCACGGCGTCAAGGAGGTCACGGACAAGGAAGGGAACGTCAAGTTCGAGTACAGCATCGAGAAGAACTCCGAGATCGCGAAGAACCTCAAGGGCCACCTCCTCCTGACGACGGGCGACATGGACAACAACGTCCACCCGGGGAACACCATCCGCCTGGCCAACGCCCTGATCAAGGCCAACAAGCGCTTCGACTTCTTCCTCTTCCCGGGCCAGCGCCACGGCTACGGCGACATGAACGACTACTGGTTCTGGATCCGGGCCGACTACTTCGCGAAATACCTCCTGGGCGATTTCTCGCAGACGGTCGACCTCATCGAGCTCCAGCGGGAGAAGGAGCAGACCGGGGACAAGCGCGGGAAATAGCGGCCGGCAGGACCGGCGAAAAGGGAATTCGAGAGGGAGTGTCCCCGCAGCGGGACAGTCCCTCTTTTTCGGGCGCCGCCGCCCCCCCCGTCGCCCCCAACCCTCCCTCAACGACAGGAAACCGATTCGCGGCAACGAGATTCTTCCTTTTTGCCGCCGATTGTAATAAAAGAATAACGAAAGGTGGACGACATGAGCGACCCCCGACCGGAAACATCCGCGACGCCGACGGCTTGTTCCGCCCCGCCCTCTCCCGCCGCCCCGCCGGCCAAGCCCGTCCGCCACTACGGCATGGTCGCTCTCGTCTTCCTGACCTTCTTCGTCATCTCGCTCGTGACGAACGTCATCGGCGCCATCAACCCGGACGTCGGGAAGAGCTTCGGGCTCAATTTGACCCTCGTCGGGCTGCTGGCCTTCGTTTTCTTCATTGCCTACGGCGTCATGTCCATCCCCTCCGGCATGCTCGTCGAGCGCTTCCGCGAGAAGCCGGTCATGATCGCCGCCTTCGTCCTGGCCCTGGCCGGGGCGCTCCTCATCTCGCTTTCGCCCGGCTATCTCGTCTTCCTTATCTCCCTCTTCCTCATCGGCGCCGGGTTCGCCGCCCTCCAGGTCGCCATCAACCCGCTCCTCCGCGTCTCCGGCGGCGAGGAGCATTACGCCTTCAACTCCGTCCTGGCCCAGCTCATCTTCGGGGGCGCCTCGTTCCTCAGCCCGCTCATCTATTCGTACTTCGTCCAGAACCTGGCGCGGCCGGGGGGACGGGGCAAGCCCCTCGTCGGGCTCATGGCCCGGCTGGTCCCGCCGTCGCTCCCCTGGGTCTCCGTCTACTGGGTCTTCGCGGCCCTGATCGCGGTCATGGTCGTCGTCGTGGCCGCGGTCCGCTTCCCGCTCGTCGTGCGGACGGACGAGGAGCGCGCCGGCGCCTGGGCCACGCACAAGGCCCTCTTCAGGAACCGGACCGTCGTCCTCTTCTTCATCGGCATCTTCGCCTATGTCGGCACCGAGCAGGGCGTCTCCTACTGGATCTCCAAGTTCCTCCAGACCTACCACGGCTACGACCCGCAGACCGTCGGCGCCGCCCGGGTCTCGCTCTTCTGGGGGCTGATGACCGTCGGCGGCCTGTTCGGACTCGTCCTGCTCAAGCTCTTCGACAGCCGCAAGGTTCTCGTCGGATTCACGGCGGCGGCCATCATCATCCTCAGCCTGGCCCTCTTCGGGCCGGGGCCGCTGGCCCTCGTCGCCTTCCCGCTCATGGGCTTCGCCGCCTCGGTCATGTGGCCGATCATCTTCTCCCTGGCCCTGAACTCCGTCTCGAGCCATCACGGCTCGTTCTCCGGCATCCTCTGCACGGGCATCATCGGCGGCGCCATCGTGCCCCTCGTCATCGGCAGGCTGGGCGACTTGTTCGGCCTGCGGCAGGGGATGTTCCTCCTCTACATCACCCTCGGCTACATCCTGAGCATCAGCCTCTGGGCGAGGCCGATCATCCTCAACGAGACTTTCGCCCGGAAGAGGCGGAAGGAGGCGGCGTGAACGAGGAGCGTGTCATCGGCGTCGACCTCGGCGGGACGAACGTCCGGGCCGGCCGGGTCGAGGGCGGGCGGCTGGCCGAGGTCCGTTCGGCGCCCGTCCGCGGCCGCGGGACGGAACGCGAGGTCCTCGAGGACCTGTTCGGCGTCGTCGACGCGGTCCTCGAGAAGGGGGTCGCGGGCATCGGGGCCGGCGTGCCCTCGGTCATCGACCTCCGGGCGGGAGTCGTCTACGACGTCCAGAACATCCCGTCGTGGAAGAAGGTCCCCCTCAAGGCCCGCCTCGAGGAGCGCTACGGCCTCCCCGCCTACGTCAACAACGACGCCAACTGTTTCGCCGCGGGCGAGAAGCATTTTGGCAAGGCCCGGCCGTACGACGCGGCCGTCGGGCTGATCCTCGGCACGGGGCTTGGGGCCGGCGTCATCGCCAATGGCAGGCTTTACTCGGGCGTCAACTGCGGCGCGGGCGAGTTCGGAATGCTCCCCTATCTCGACCGCAACTTCGAGGCCTACGCCAGCGGCCAGTTCTTTGAGCGCGTCCACGGCGTTTCGGGGCGCGAGGCGGCGGCGCGGGCGGAGCGGGGGGACGCCGCGGCGCTCCGGATCTTCGCGGAGTTCGGCCGGCACCTCGGCGAGGCGGTCAAGGCCATCTGCTACGCCGTCGACCCAGAGGCCATCGTCCTGGGCGGGTCGGTCAGCAAGTCGTTCCGCTTCTTCGAAGGCGCGATGTGGGAAGCGTTCCAGGGCTTCGCCTACTCCATCACCAAGGAGCGGCTCAAGGTCGAAGTCTCGGAGACGGAGAACATCGCCATCCTCGGCGCCGCGTCCCTCTACTACGACGCCCGGGAGGCCTGAGGCCCTTCGGATCGCCGGGGCGACGCCGGACTCCCTTGACAGGCGCGCCATCCGAAACTAATCTAGCCGTCCGGCCGTTCTCGTAGAGAAAGAAAAGGAGCTGTCGCCATGTCCAGACGCATCCGGAAATCCCCAAGACGGGCTTCGGCCGCCGCGGCGTTCCTCATGGTGGCCACTTTCGTCTGCGGGCCGGCGCCGGCCCGCGGGGAGAAAGTCAAGACGGGGCTCCTCGGGCCGTGGAGGGACACGGCCGAGCTGAGCTTCGTCGTGATGGGCGGCAACTCGGCCACCTCGACCTTCAGCCTCGGCAACACGCTCAAGCGGAACTGGACCAAGCACTCCCTGACCATCAGGGCCTTCGCCCTGAGCAGCCGGGCGACGACGATCGCCCGGACGGCCCAGGGCACCGAGACGGATTACACGCTCGTCGAGCAGAAGCGGACGAACCTCGTGGCGGAGAACTTCGCTCTCTCCGGCCTCTACGACTACCGCCTCTCGCAGAAGCTGGCCGTCCAGTTCGGCCTCGGCTGGGACCGCAACCGCTTCGCCGGCGTGGCCGGCCGGGTCATCATGACGGCGGGCACGGGCTACGCCTGGGTCGAAACGAAACGGACGACGTTCAAGACCGACGGCGGCTTCACCTACACCTGGCGGAAGTATTCCGGGCAAAGCGCCTCGTCGTTCGCCGGCTTCCGCGCCATCGCCGCCTTCGAGCAGAAGATCCTCGAGACATCCACGTTCGCCAGTGCGTTCACCTTCGACGATAATCTGAAAAGGACGATCGACTGGAGATACGACTGGACGAATTCCCTGACCGCCTCGATCTCCAAGGCCCTGGCCCTCAAGACGAGCCTGCGCTTGCTCTACGCCCGCCTGCCGGCCGAACAGGCCGTGCCGCTTTTCGACCTCGAGGGCAACGCCACCGGGCTGACCGTGCAGGTGCCGCTGAAGCGGCTGGACAGCATCTTCACGACCTCGATCGTCATCAACTTCTGACCCCTTCCGTGTGCGCCCGTTTGACCGTTCCGGCCCGGTCCTATAAAATGGAACCGACGGAGATCGGGCGCGGCGGGAGACGACGCGCCGCCTAGGGGAGGGAGTGGGCATGAAAAAACGGTACTGGCGCTGCTTCGTGTGCAACGACATCCACTACGGCGTCGCGCCCCCCGCGGTGTGCCCCACCTGCAAGGTCGCGAGCGCCTACGTCGAGATCACGGCCGAGGAGGCCCGGAAGTTTCTGGGCGGGGGGCCCGATACGACCCTCACGCCGGCCGAGTTCCGCAAGGCCATCGAGCGGTTCGCCGCACCGAACGAGTTCATGGTCAACCCGGACGAGACCAAGGTCGCGACTCTCCTCAGCGGCATCTTCGAGAACGAGGAGAACCACGGCTTCAAGTTCTGCCCCTGCCGCCTGCGCACCAAGGACTGGGAGGAGGACCTGAGGCTGGTCTGTCCCTGCAACTTCACCATCCACGAGACCTACAAGGACATCCCCGGCGGCGAATGCTGGTGCGGACTCTTCGTCAGGAGGAAATGATGGCCAAGCTGATCATGTTCCACGGGCGGGAGTGCCCCCACTGCCGGAAGATGATGCCCCTCGTCGAGAAGCTCGAGGCGGAGACGGGCATCGCCTTCGACAAGCGCGAGATCTGGCACGACGAGGCGAACGCCGACCTGATGCGGTCCTACAGGCCCGTCATCGCCGCGAAGTGCGGCGGCCAGCTCCGCGTCCCGACCTTCCTCAACGCCGATTCGGCCGACGTCGTCTGCGGCGAGATGGACTACGACAGGCTCAAGGCCTGGGCCCTCGCCCAGTTCGCCAACTAGGCCGGCGCCGGGCCACCGTCCGGCCCCGGACCGCTCCAGGGGGTGGCGATGATCGAACGTTTCGACCCGCTCAAGGGCGAGCGCCTGCAGATCCTCGACGAGTCGGGCCGGGCCCGGCCCGGGCTCGAGCCGGCCCTCGGCGCGGCGGACCTGCGCCGGATGTACGAGCGCATGGTCCTCACCCGCATCGGCGACGCCAAGGCCCTCAAGCTCCAGCGCCAGGGCCGCATGGGGACCTTCGCTTCGAGCCTCGGCCACGAGGCCTGCCAGGTCGGCACGGCCTCGGCCCTGGCCGCCGGCGACTGGTTCTTCCCCTACTTCCGCGACATGGGCGTCTATGTGACGCTCGGCTACCCCCTCGCCGACTATTATTATTATTGGATGGGGAACGAGGCCGGGCTCCGGACGCCGGACGGGCTGAACATCTTCCCGCTGGCCATCCCCGTCGCCTCCCAGGTCCTGCACGCCGTCGGCGCCGGCATGGCGGCGAACATCCGCAAGCTCCGGCTGGCCGTCTTCTCGACGTTCGGCGACGGGGCGACCTCGGAAGGCGACTTTCACGAGGCGATGAACTACGCCGGCGTGTTCAGGACGCCGACTGTCCTCGTCTGCTACAACAATCAGTTCGCAATCTCCGTGCCGCGGAGCCGCCAGACGGCCTCGGCGACGATCGCTCAGAAGGCCCTGGCCTACGGCTTCGCCGGCGTCCAGGTCGACGGCAACGACGTCCTGGCCGTCCGCGCCGCGGCCGCGGAGGCGGCGGAGCGGGCGCGCGCCGGGGGGGGCCCGACCCTCATCGAGGCCTACACTTACCGGATGGGCGACCACACGACCTCGGACGACGCCGCCCGGTATCGCTCTAAGGACGACGTCCTTGATTGGGAGAAGCGCGACCCGGTCGCCCGCTTCCGGCTCTATCTCGCGTCCAAGGGGCTTTGGGACGAGGCCTGGGAGAAGAGCGTCCAGGAGAGCGCGGCGGACGCGGTCGAGAGGGCCGTGGCTGAGGCCGAGGCCCGTCCGCCCGCGGCCGTCGGGGACCTCTTCGCCTATACCTACGCCGCGATGCCGCCGGACCTCAATGACCAACTGGCCGCGACCGAGGCCATCCTCAAGGGAGGCGGCCGATGATCATGACCATGGCCCAGGCCATCAACCAGGCCCTCGCCCAGGAGATGGAGAGGGACGACCGCCACGTCCTCCTCGGCGAGGACGTCGGCCGCGACGGCGGCGTCTTCCGGGTGACGGAGGGGCTCGTCGACCGCTTCGGCGCGGAGCGCGTCATCGACACGCCGCTGGCCGAGTCGGGCGCGGTCGGGGCGGCCATCGGCATGTGCGCCCTGGGCTTGCGCCCGATCGTCGAGATCCAGTTCATGGGCTTCATCTACCCGGCCTTCAACCAGATCATCTCGCACGTCGCCCGGATCCGGAACCGGACGCGAGGCCGCTTCGCCGCGCCCCTCGTCATCCGGACGCCCTACGGGGCGGGCGTCCGCGCCCTCGAGCACCATTCGGAGAGCACGGAAGCGCTCTTCTGCCAGGTCCCGGGCCTCACCGTGGTCGTCCCGTCGGACCCGGCCGACGCCAAGGGCCTCCTCGTCGCCGCGCTCCGGAGCGAGGACCCCGTCCTCTTCCTCGAGCCGACGCGCCTCTACCGCGCCGAAAAGCAGGAGGTGCCGGAGGCGGCGGCCGAGGCGCCGCTCCGCCGGGCCCGGGTCGTGCGCGAGGGCAAGGACGTGACCGTCGTCGCCTGGGGCGCCATGGTTCCGGTCGCACGCAAGGCCGCGGACGCGCTCGCAGCCGAGAAGGTCGAGATCGAGATCGTCGACCTGAGGACGCTCTCCCCCATGGACCGCGAGGCGGTCCTCGCCTCGGTCCGCAAGACCGGCCGGGCCGTCGTCCTGCACGAGGCCCCGAAGACCTGCGGCCTCGGCGCGGAGATCGCCGCCACGATCGGCGAGCGGGCCCTGCTCAGCCTGAAGGCGCCCGTCTTGCGGGTCACGGGCCAGGACATCACCGTCCCGCTGCCCAAGAGCGAGGACGTCTACTACCCGAGTCCCGAGCGGCTGGCCAGGGCCGTCCGCCGGGTCATGGAGTTCTGAGCATGGCCAAGCAATTCCGGTTCCCCGACGTCGGAGAGGGCATCAGCGAGGGAGAGGTCGTCCGCTGGCTGGTCAAGGAGGGCGACGAGGTCAAGACCGACCAGCCCCTGGTCGAGGTCGAGACGGACAAGGCCGTCGTCGAGCTGCCGTCGCCCTTCGCGGGCACGGTCCTCCGGCTCCATTGCAAGGAGGGGGACCTGGTCAAGGTCGGCCAGGTCCTGGTGACGGTCGGCGCGCCGGGCGAGGCCGTGCCCGAGCCCGGGCCGGCGGAGGCGGCGGCGCCGCCGGCCGGAGCGGGGGCGCCCGTGGCCGCGGACGCGGCGATCCCCCCACCCCCAGGCGGGATCCTGGCCACCCCGGCCGTTCGGATGCTGGCCCGCGAGCTGGGCGTCGACCTGGCGGCCGTCGCCGGCACCGGGCCGGGGGGCCGGATCACCGAGGCCGACGTCGCGGCGGCCAAGGGGAAGACGGCGGAAAAGAAGCTCGAGATCAAGGTCAAGGCGAAATACGACCTCTACGGCGAGCTCGAGCGCATCCCGCTCCGCGGCGTGCGGCGGACGACGGCCAAGCACATGCGCGAGTCGCTGGACAAGGCCGCCCACGTCACCCACTGCGACGAGGCCGACGCTACGCGGCTGGCCGCCTTGCGCGAGTCGATGCAGGCGGCGGCCGCGGCAAAGGGGGTCAAGCTGACCTACCTCCCCTTCATCGTCAAGGCCGTGGTCGAGGCCCTCAAGCTCCACCCGACGCTCAACGCCTCGCTCGACGACGAGGAGGGCGAGATCGTCGTCAAGAAGTACTACAACATCGGCATCGCGGTCGACGTCCCCGACGGGCTGATCGTCCCGGTGGTCAAGATGGCCGACGAGAAATCGGTCCTCGACATCGCGGACGAGGTCCAGGCCCTGGCCAAGGCGGCCCGCGGGCGGACGCTCGACCTGGCCGACCTCAAGGGCGGGACGTTCTCCATCACCAACGTCGGCGTCATCGGCGGGGACGTGGCGACACCGATCATCAATTATCCCGAGGTGGCCATCCTGGCCTCGATGAGGATCGCGGACCGGGCCCGGGTCGCGGACGGCGCGGTCGTCGTGCGCAAGACTCTGCCGCTGTGCCTGTCCTTCGACCACCGTGTCGTCGACGGCGCGGAAGCGGCCCGCTTCGCCAAGGACCTCATCCGCTTCCTGGAGGAGCCGGAAAAGCCGGCGCTTTGAGAGGGGGTCAAACCTACAGATTACAGAGTTTTTCTGTAATCTGTAGGTTTGACCCCCTCTTTATTACAGTCGATCGCGGCGACCGAGAGGGCCGGAAGCGTCACCGTCCCCCCGCCGTCCGTTCCGAGCTTCACCCGGACGACCCGCTTCGGGTCAGCGAACCCGTTGACGATGTCGACCTGCCCCCGGTCCTGCGCATCCTTGACGACCTCCCCGCCCCTGACCGCGAACCCCGGCCCGAACTCAGAGAGGTCGAGGGCGAGGCGGACCGGCTCCCGCCCCGGGTTGACGACGAAGACGGTCAGCCCCGAGCCGTCCTCCGCGGCGCAGGCCGTCGCGTCGACCGGGGCCGGCAGGTCCACGGCGACCCGGAGCGCCACGGGCCGCGAATGGGCACGATACATGGCCATGACCAGGAAGCTCGGCGTCCGGTAGAGCCCGGCGGCGTTGGTCTGGATCGTCCCGCCGCAGAAGCTGTTGGTCATGTTCGAGCGGCAGGCCAGGGCCACGACGTCGGCATGACGATGGAGGAGGTTGAGGAAGCGGGCCTCGAACAGGGCGCAGCCGAGCGTGTTCAGCTTGCCGCGGCCGAGTCCCCAGTTGCCCGCGTCGATGTTCCACTCGGTGACGCCGACCTTCAGCCGGCCGCGCCCCGCCGAAGCCCCGATCCAGCCCTGGACCTTGCGCAGGTCCGCGGCGACGCCGTCGAGGTCCGACTGGTAGTAGTGGGGGCAAACGATGTCGATGTCCGGGCCGGCGACGTCGACGATCTCCTTCGTCGGGAAGGACGATAGGACGACGGCGGCGGGGTCGGCGGCCCGCACGGCCCGGGCGAACTGCCCCAGGCTCCGGACGTAGTCCGGCGCGTCGATCTCGTTCCCGACCTGCCAGTACAGGACGCCGTATGGCGCGGCGTGCCCGTTTGCGGCCCGCCTCCGCCCCCACTCGCTCGCGGCCGGACCGTTAAGGTATTCGACCATGCGGCGGGCGCTCTCGACGCCGTCGCCCAAGCTGACGCAGACGAGCGGCTCGGCGCCGACGGCCCGGCAGAGCCGGACGAACTCCTCGACGCCGACGTCGTTCGTGTCGCGGCGGCCCCAGACGCGGTTGACGAAGGACGGCCGGCGGTCGCGGTCGCCGACGGCGTCGCTCCAGCGGTATGGGCCCGGGTCGACGGTCGATCCGCCCCAGCGCACGACCGGCGGGGCGAGCTCCCTCATGGCCTCGACGACGTCCCGCCGCCAGCCGTCGATGTTGTCATCCGGCATGAGCGAGAGCTGGTCGAGCCAGAGATGCCCCTGGCCCCGCGCCTCGACCTCGAACACGGCCCGGTCCGTCGTGCCCGCCGACCTGAGCGCGCCTTCAAAGCGGCCCCACTCGGCGCCCGGCCTGCGGAGGTCGAGCGCGGCCAGGGTGGTCCACGACCCGTCGGGGAGGAGCGTTTTGAGCGAGATCCGGGCCCGGAGCGAGGCCGAATCGCCCCGCCAATATCCGCTCACCCTGTAGCCCATCCCCTTCCGGACCGCCAATCCGCCCTGCGTGAGCCGGGCCGGCCCGGCCGCGCGCGCGTCGACGCGGGCGCTCCGCCGGTCGTTGAACGGCGCCGTCGTGTCGTAGCTCCAGTCCGATCCCTTGTCCCAGTCCCTGTCGCAGAGGTTGGGTTCCCCCCGGAAATAGTCCCAGGTCGAGGCCGGCAGGACGCCCTCGAAGCCGCGGTCGCCGAGCATCTCCGCCCACATCCCCGGCACGACATCGTCCAGAAGCTCGACGAAGCCGCCGTAGAGCATCGGGCTGACGCGGCCGCCATGGAGAGGCGCGGCGTGGACCGTCAGGTTGACGGCCGCGGGGTCGCCGCCCGCGGCCGCGGCCGCGCCGGCGGCCGCCAGGGCCGTGACGGCCAGCGTCAGGATAAGGCCATCGGTCAGAAGCCGGGATCGTCGGACGTTCATCTCTCCTCCTTGTGCGCCGCGGTTCAATGCCCGTGACGGTGGTGGGTGTCCGGCCAATGGCCGTGGGCGTGTTCGGTCTCCTCGTGGACGTGCTCGTGCGAGTGGGGCTCCTCGACAGCGCCCTCGTGGGCGTGCCCATGGTGGCCGTCGTCATGGCTATGGGAATGCGCGTGCGCCGTCCGCTCGTGCCGGTGGACGTGGGTGTGCCGCTCGGTCACGATCAGGGCCACGCCGGCGGCCATCAGCAGCCCGGCCGCGGCCATTGGCCAGCGGAGCGTGTCGCCCAGGAGCCGGAGCGAGGCGAGCGCGCCGACGAACGGCGCGAGGCTGAAGAAGGCCCCGGCCCGGAAGGCGCCGAGCCCCTTGAGGCCGCGGATGAAGAGGACCAGGCTCAGCCCGTAGCAGACGGCCCCGACGGCGAGGCCCTTCGCCGCCGCCCCGTCGGGCCGCGCTCCCTGCCCCAGGAGGAAGGCCGCCGCCGTGGAAACGGCGCCGGCGGCGAGGCCCTTGACCCGGGCGATGGCGACCGGGTCCTTGTCGGAAATGCGGCGCGTCAGGTTGTTGTCGAGCCCCCAGCCGAGCATGGCCAGGACGACGAGGACGGGGCCGGCAAGCGAGAAGCGTCCGTTGCCCGCGTTCCAGGACAGGGCGACGCCGGCGGCCGTCATCAGGGCCAGGGCCAGCCAGAGCCGCCGGCCGGCGTTCTCGCCGAAGAGGACCACGGCGATGGCGGCCGTGGCCACCCCCTCGAAATTGAGGAAGAGGGAGGCGGAGAACCCGGAGATCCGGCCGAGCCCCGCGAGCAGGCAGACCGGCCCGACGATGCCGCCCGTGACTATGGCCCCGGCGAGCCAGGGCCAGTCCTTTCGCTCGAGCTTTGCCTCCCGCCTCCCTTTATTAGGAGGGACTGCCCCCCCGGGGGGGAACTGTCCAGCGGGGGACGCTCCCCTTATCGCCGTGATGGGCTGTCCCCTGAGCGCGCGGAGGGCCAGCGAATAGACCGAGAGTCCGACGAAGCTTCCGAGATAGAGGATGCCGGCCAGGGCCACGGGTTGCATGCCGCCGAGCAAGAGCTTCGAGAGGGGAACGCTCACCCCGAACAGGGCCGCCGAGAGGAGGACCGAGGCAAGCGGCCCGACGCTCATCGGCCGGGCTCCGGTCCTTCCCGGAGGGTTTCGGGAGAGAGCAGGGAGGCGGACGCCGGGTCGAGATACATCGTCGCGTCTGGATGGGTGCGGAGGACCGAGGCCGGAGCCATCGGGCCGACCGGCCCCTCGAGGCAGAGGCGCACGGCCGCGGCCTTCCTGGCGTCAGGGACGACCGAGACGATGGCCCTGGCCTTCAGCAGCTGCCGCACGGAGATCGAGATGGCCCGCTCCGGGACGTCGGCGACCGTTCGGAACCAGCCTTCGCCGACCTGCTGGCGGCGGCAGGCCTCGTCGAGGCGGACGATGATGTACGGCGCTTCGGTCTCGAAGTCGGCCGGCGGGTCGTTGAAAGCGACGTGGCCGTTCTCGCCGACCCCTGCAAACGCGACATCCACCGGCGACGCGGCGAGGAGCCGCCCGACGCGCTCGCAGGTCCCCTCCGGGTCGGACTCGCCGCCGAGGAGGTGGAAACGCGCGATGCCGGCCGGCCGGACGAGGCGCTCGAGGAGATACCGGCGGAAGCTCGCCGGGTGGTCGAGGCCGAGGCCGATGTACTCGTCGAGGTGGAACATCTCCACTTTCGTCCAATCGAGGCCGGGCGAGCCGACGAGCGCCTCGAGGAACCCAACCTGGGACTCACCGGTCGCGACGAGGAGGCGGGCCTCGCCGCGCCCGGCGACGGCCTGACGGATGAGGCGCGAGGCGTCGGCCGCCGCGGCGCGTTCGAGCGCCGGCTTGTCGGCGAAAACGCGGATGGTCATTTCGCGGCCTCGAACGCCCACAGACGCACGTCCCGGAACTCCCGGCCCTGGCCCATGCTCCTGAGGACGATGAAGCCCGAACGCGGCGCCGGGTCGACGACCGACCAGGCCAGGATGCCGTTGACCGTGAGCGAGACGACCGGGCCCCGGGCCGCGACCTCGGCCCGGTTCCAGCCATCGGTCGGGCGGGCGCCCGAGCTCATGACGCTCCCGGGGGGCGGAACGGCCGCGACCGCGAAGCCGTCCGGCGCGGGCCCTCCCGCCGGGGCCGGACGGCAACGGATGAAGAGCCCGGGCGAGGCCGCCTCCGCCGCCGACGGGGCCCGCCACTCGAACGCCAGCCGGAAGTCCTTATATGATCCGGCGCTGACGACCCAGCCCGCGGCGGCCGGGCCGAGGGAAATGACGGCCCCGGGGCCGCCGGGGAAAGGCGCCTCCGGCCTCCCTTCCCCATCGTCCGGAACGCCGAGCCGCCTGAGTCGCGCCTCGTGCCCGTCCCGGTAGCGCGCCTCGAACTCCGCCGCCTCCTGGGGCTTCCCCTCGGACCAGAGGTCCTCGGCCGCGGCCAGCAGCCGCGGATAGAGCCGCCGCTCGACGAGCGATTGTTCCGTCGCCCAGGCCGAGGCGTGCCCGCCGAGGACCTTCGCCCGCGGCGGGAGCGCCCGGTAGGCGAGCGCCCGGGCGCCCATCTCGGCCGGCGGGTCCGGGAAGAGGCCGGCGTTCCAGGCCAGGACCGCGGCGAGCGGCAGGCCCTCGCCGAGCCCGAAGGAGGTCAGGTAGAGCGGTCCCTGCGAGGAGTTCAGGATCGTGTAGCCCGCCTCCGCCAGCGGCCCGGCGACGGCATAGTTGATCCAGGCGTCGATGAGGATGTCGCGCGGCGGCATCGGCTCGACGCCCGGGCGGATGGCGTCGTTCCAGACGATGAGGCGCTTGCCGTGGCGTCGGGCGATCTCGTCGAGGTCGCGAAGGAAGACATGGTAAAGCGCGTCGACCGACGCGACGCCCTCGCGCACCATGCGCGCCCGGCAATCCGGACAGTCGGCCCAGCGGCGGACGGCGTACGGCTCGTCGGCGCCGAGGTGGATGAACGGCGAGGGGAAGACCGCGGCCGCCTCGGCCACGAGGCGGTCGATGAACTCCCGCGTGAAGGGCCGGCCGACGCAGAAGATGGCCTCGTTCATGGCCCGCGGCCGCCGCTCGCAATCGAGCTCCGGATAGGCGTTGACGGCGGTCATGGAATGACCGGGGACGTCGAACTCGGGCACGACCTCGACGCCGTAGCGGCGGGCGAAAGCGACGAGAGCGCGCAACTCCCGCTGGGTGTAGAGGGGCTCGCCGGTGCGGTTGCACTTCGGCCAGGCCCTGGATTCGAACCGCCAGGCCTCGTCGTCGATGAGGTGGAGGTGGAGGACGTTGAGCTTGTGGGCCGACATCACCCGGACGGTACGGCGGACGAAATCGAGGTCGAGGAAGGAGCGGACCGGGTCGAGCATGAGCCCGCGCCAGGGCCGCCGCGGCTTGTCCGTGATCCTGACGAAGCGCACGGCGGGGCCGGCGCCGGAGGTCTCTATGCTTTGGAGAAAGGTCTGCACGCCCCAGACGAGGCCGCGCGGGTTCGAGGCGATGATCTCGGCCGACCTGCCGACGACGAGTCTGTAGGCTTCCGGCTCGCCGGGAAAGGCCCAGGCGTCGATCTGGAGGGAGATCGTCCCCTCGGCGGGGCGGCCGGGGTGGGGTTCGACGACGGCCTCGACGCCGGCGAAGTCCCGGAGCCCTTCGCGAAGGACGTCCGCGACCTCGGCCAGGCGCGCGGGGGCGGACGGCGGGACGATGATCCGCAATTCCGGCCGGAGCGCGAACCAGCCTCTTCCGGGGCGCACGACGGACGGCTTGGGGATGAGGGAAGGGCTCGCGGCAGCGACAGTGGCCATGATCAGGACCCCCACGGCTCCCTGGCAGAGCCGCCTGCCATGGGAAGCCCCATTCTCTCGCTGGCGGAAACATCCGTTCATAAAGCGCTCGGTCAAGGACGGGGGCTCGGCTTTCCGACCGTCGAGCGGAGCATAAAGCATGGCTCGAAACCCTGTCAAGCCGAGAAGGGGTCAAACCTACAGATTACAGGCTTTTTCTGTATTCTGTAGGTTTGACCCCTTCTTAACCGGGGGAGCGGACGGCCGTCGGCCGCCCCGCACTATTGAGCCGGGGCCGGTTTTCCGCTATAATAACGGTTCGACCGCACGACCTGGTCCTTCCGACGGCATTGAAGCGGCTCACCCCCGACCCCCCGGACAGGCGTGTTATCTTTAAGGCAGACGTCCATGAACACTGACATCGCGAGAATGCGCAACATCGGCATCAGCGCCCACATCGACTCCGGCAAGACCACCCTGACGGAGCGGATCCTCTTTTACTGCAAGAAGATCCACAAGATCCACGAGGTCAAGGGCAAGGATGGGGTGGGCGCGACCATGGACTCCATGGACCTCGAACGCGAGCGCGGCATCACCATCGCCTCGGCCACCACGAACGTGACCTGGGACGACCATTCGATCAACATCATCGACACGCCCGGCCACGTCGACTTCACCATCGAGGTCGAGCGCTCCCTGCGCGTCCTCGACTCGGCCATCCTCGTCCTCTGCTCGGTCGGCGGCGTCCAGTCCCAGACGATCACCGTCGACCGCCAGCTCCGCCGCTACGACGTCCCCTTCATCGCCTTCATCAACAAGCTCGACCGCACCGGCGCCAACCCGCTCAAGGTCCGGGACCAGATCGTCGACAAGCTCGGCCACAACGCCGTGCTCATGCAGCTCCCCATCGGCCTCGAGGACCGCTTCCGCGGCCTCGCCGACCTCGTGGCCATGAAGGCCCTCTATTTCGACGGCCCCGACGGCGAGACGGTCCGCGAAGAGCCCCTCCCGGCCGAGCTCGAGGCCGAAGCCCGCGAGGCGCGCGAGCGCCTCGTCGACGCCGCCTCGATGTTTTCGGACGAGCTGATGGAGGCCGCCCTCGAGGGCCGGGTGACCGAGGACCTCATCCGGACCGCTGTCCGCAAGGGCACGGTCGCCCGCGGGCTCGTCCCGGTGTTCATCGGCTCGGCCTACCGGAACAAGGGGATTCAGCCCTTGCTCGACGCCGTCGTCCGCTACCTGCCCAACCCGGCCGAGGTCGAGAACCGGGCCATCGACCTCGACGAGGAGGGCGCCGAGCGCGTCCTCGCCCCCGATCCCGCGGCCAAGACCGTGGCCCTCGCCTTCAAGCTCGAGGAGGGCCCCTACGGCCAGCTGACCTACATCCGCATCTACCAGGGGAGCCTGGGCAAGGGCGACGAGCTCGTCAACACCCGGTCCGGCCAGAAGGTCAAGGTCGGCCGCCTCGTCCGAATGCACGCCGATACCATGGAGGACATCAGCGGCGCGGTCTGCGGGGACATCGTGGCCCTGTTCGGCGTCGACTGCGCCTCGGGGGACACCTTCTGCGCCCCCGGCCTGAACCTGGCCATGACCCCGATCCACGTTCCCGACCCCGTCATCTCGCTGGCCATCTCGCCCGTGGACAACGCCTCCGCCGACCGTGTTGCCAAGGCCCTCAATCGCTTCACCAAGGAGGACCCGACCTTCCGAACGCATGTCGACCCCGAGTCGAACGAGACGATCATCCAGGGCATGGGCGAGCTGCACCTCGACATCTATATCGAGAGGATGAAGCGGGAGTACCGGGCCGAGGTCAGGACGGGCAAACCCCAGGTCGCCTATCGCGAGGCCATCAGCCAGCGCGTCGAGTTCGACTACACCCACAAGAAGCAGACCGGCGGCGCCGGCCAGTACGCCCGCGTCATCGGCCACCTCGAGCCCCTGCCCAAGGGGAACTACGAATTCGTCAACGACGTCAAGGGCGGCCGCATCCCGCGCGAGTTCATCCCCTCCTGCGACAAGGGCTTCCGGGCCGTCCTCCGCAAGGGCCAGCTCATCGGGTTCCCGGTCATCGGCGTCCGGGTCGTCCTCGAGGACGGCCAGTTCCACCCCGTCGACTCGTCCGACATCGCCTTCCAGATGGCCGCGCAGGGCGCCTTCCGGCAGGTCTACCCGAAGGCCAAGCCGCAGATCCTTGAGCCCATCATGAGGGTTTCGGTCGAGGGCCCGAGCGAATTCGCCGGCAACGTCTTTGCCACGATCAGCCAGCGGCGGGGCATCATTGTCAGCTCGGTCGAGGACGGGACGTTCGCCCGGGTCGACGCCGAGGTGCCGCTGAGCGAGATGTTCGGCTACTCGTCGGTCCTGCGCTCGCTGACCCAGGGCAAGGCCGAGTTCACCATGGAGTTCCTGAAGTACGGCCGGGTGCCGCCTCACGTCGCCGAGACGCTCATGGAACAGTACCGGGAAAAGCAGAAGGCGGGCGCTTCGAAATAACTGGAGGAGAGGATATGACGCTCACGGTCAAACAAGAACTCATCAAGCGCAGCCCCCTGCGCATCCTCGAGAGATCGATCTCGGGCGGGCTGGGGAAAGGGAACCTGGGCGTCCTCGCCTCGCGCAAGGGCGTCGGCAAGACGGCCTGCCTCGTCCACATCGCCGCCGACCAGCTCCTCCAGGCGAAGCACGTTATCCACGTCTCCTACGCCAGTCGCGTCGACCACATCATCACCTGGTACGAGGACATCTTCAAGGAGATCGCCAAGAAGCCCGGCATGAGGTCCGCCCTGGAGATGTCCGAGGAGCTCGGCCGCAACCGGGTCATCATGAACTTCAGGCAGGAAGGGACCCGGACGGAACAGGTCCTGCGGAGCCTCGAGGCGATGATCGTCCACGGCCAGTTCGGCGCCGAGACGGTCATCGTCGACGGCCTCGACTTCGGCCAGGCCGGGCCGGAGGAATTGCGGAAATTCAAGGACTTCGCCGGCCGCCTGGGCCTCGAGGTCTGGTTCAGCGCTTCCCTCCGCGGCGAGGACCCCCTCTTCGATGAGCGGGGCATCCCCTTCGAGCTCAAGGGCCATCTCGCGGCCATCGACGTGCTAATCTCCCTGCAGCACCATGGCGACCATGTCCACTTCAACCTGGTCAAGGACCACGACCGGCTGGCGCCCAAGGACATGCGGCTGAAGCTCGACCCGAAGACGCTCCTCATCGCCCGGGACGTCGCCCGCAAGGCCTGACCGGCCCGCCGGACGCGCTCGCGGCGGCGGACGACGCCTGCGGGCGGCCGCCCCCTCCCCCGCCTTTGACGGCCCGCGCCATCTGTGCTATATCTGGAGCCCTCCCGCCACGTCGCGAACAAGGACGGCCGGACGTTGAGGACCCAGAAACTCGCCATCATCGACCTCGACGGCACGCTGCTCAGGCGGACGAGCTCCGAGCACTCCTTCTTCCGCTTCCTCCTGCTCCACGGCCGGGTCGGCCTCGTCCGGCTGGCAGCCTTCCTCGGCTCCTTCGCCATGGACGCCATCAGGTTCGGGCTGCGCGGCGCCATCGGCTGGAACGCGACCTACCTGCGGGGGGAGACGCCGGAACGGGTCCGGACCTGGGCCGGGGAGTACGGGGCGGCCCATCTCCGGGAGGCGGTGCCCGCCGGCCTCCGGGAGAGGATCCGCCGCTTCAAGGCGGACGGCTGCCGCATCGTCCTTCTCTCCGGGTCGCTCCAGGTGCTGGCCGAGGAGCTCAGGGAGAAGCTCGGCGTCGACATCGTCATCGGCCGCGAGCTCGAGGTCGAGGACGGGAAGGTCACCGGGCGCCGCCGGGGCGTCTATCCCTACGCCCGCCATAAGGTCGAGGCGCTCTTCGAGCGGGTCAGGCCGGAGGAGGTCGACTGGGCCGGTTCCTGGGCTATGGCCGACCGGTTATCCGACCGCCCCGTCCTCGAGCTCGTCGGCCATCCCATCGCCGTCCATCCGACGCGCGGGCTCCGGCGCCACGCCCGGCGCATGGGCTGGGAGGTCATCGCCTAGCCCGCCGGTCGGGTCTCAACGGACGCGACGGCGGCCCGTCAATAACTGAATTCGAGGCCGGCGAAGGTCCGGTTCTCCATGTTCGTGACGACGACCCCCGGCAGCCTCCCCCACCGGTGGATGCCTTCGTAGCGGCCGAAGATCGTCAGGGGCATATGGGGGATCTTCCAGCCGACGCCGACGAGGGTGCGGAATCGGTTGTCGTCGCCGTGGGCGTCGTTCGTGATCTGGCCGGGATAGCGGTGCCGGAAGTCGGCCGAGCCCCAGGCGCCGAAGCTGGCCAGGGCTCGGGCCCGCAAGCCGCCCCACTCGAGCTCGGTCTCGCCCGAGAAGGTACCGCCAAAGCCGTAGTAATACCCGTAATAGACGAGCGTCTCCTTCATGCCCTTGATCGTGTCGTCGGGCAGGGTGTGGTGGAGCTCGGAATAGGCGTTGAGCGCCAGCGAGTTGATGAGCCCGAAATCGACGGAGGCCGAGGCGATCGTGCGGAGCTTCAGGCCGCGCCGGAAGATCGTCCAGTCGAGGACGGGCCCGGCGACGTGGACGATGGCCAGCTTGTCGGTGAAGTTCCGCGGCTGGTCGAGTTCGAGGTCCCGGAGTTCGCCGGCGCTGAGGTCGGCCGGGTCGACGGGCAGCTGGGCGGAATCATAATAGTTGAGGGGCTTCTTCTTGAAGTACTGGAACGAGGAGCCGAGCCCGAGCGCCAGGCTATAGCCGACGTGGTCGTCGTCGATCCTCTGCCAGAAATGTCCCCAGGTCACGGCGCCCAGGGTCAGGTTGACCTCATCGGAGTGGCCGTCGCGGATGGCGTAGTCCAGGCCGATCTCGCTGGCGTAGGTGTCCTTGACGGCCTTGTCGACCTCGCCGGGCTGGCCGTAATCCGGCAGCGTCAGGAGCCGCGTGTGGAGGCCGAGGAAAAGGGCGGTTTCGGACGGCTTCCCGGTCGAGGCCAGGCGCCTCGCGCCGACCGTCAGTCCAAGGTCGTGCCAGGCCGGCTGGATGTAGCCCTGCGTTTCGGGGTCCTTGCGGTCAAGCCAGCGGTTGACCTTGACGGCGGGGTTGATCCAGCCCAGGGCGCTGAGGAGGACGCTCGATTGGTGGCTCAGGTACTCGCCGATCTGGTACCACGGCTCGCCGGTGGCGTAGCCGCCGATGCCGGTCATGATCTGGTCGTTGATGGAGATGACCTCTTTCCACTCGACCCCGCCCTCCCAGAGCGTCGAGGCCAGGCAGGCCATGAGCCAGGAGTCGAACCAGGAGAAGTAGTTGGCCCGGGCCATCTCGTAGTAGATGCCGCCGGCCAGGCTGTGCGTCCAGTTGAGCTTGAAATTATTCGAGTCGAACCGCCAGCCATCGAGGAGGAAGAACCGCTTGAACTGGGCTCGGAGGGTCGGGGCGAACTGCCAGTCCTCGGTGAAGCCGCCGTGCTTGTAGCGGATCCAGTAGCTCGTCGCCGAGCTCCCCAGGAACCCCATCCACTCGATCCAGCCTCGGAGGGTCCTCTGCCGCGGCTCCTTGACGAAGACGCTCGAGGCGCGCTCGGGCCGGGCGGCCGGGGCGGCGGATAAAGAGAAAGACCTAGCCGGGTCCGCCGCCCTCGCTAGCGATCCGGAAAATAGGAACCAGGTCATGGCCGCGGCGATGACCGTCGCAGGCGTTCCCTTCTTCATTGCTGCTCCTTGCGCGCGGACATTAACCGCTAAAATAGGCCTTTCGTCTCGAATCGTCAAGCTTCCGCGGCCGGACACCCGCCCGGCCTCCGCCTCACGCAGGCCGCGGCCGGGGGCGATTGACAGGGCCCGCGCGACGGCGATATCATTCCTTCTATCCCGGCAAAAGGAGGTCACAAGAGATGAGACGGAAAGGCATCCTCAGGTCTGTCCTCGTCCCGGCCGCCCTCGCCCTGCTCAGCGGCGTTCTCGCCGCGCAGTCCTTCGAGGGCACCCGGAAGGCGGTCCGGACGCACGTCCTGCCGAACGGCATGAAGTTCATCGTCCTCGAGCGCCACGACGTGCCGGTGGCCGCATTCCACGTCTACGCGGACGTCGGCAGCGCCAACGAGTCCTACGGCATCACCGGCATCTCCCACATCCTCGAGCACATGGCCTTCAAGGGCTCGACGACGCTCGGCACCAAAGATTACGCTGCCGAGGCCAAGGTCCTCGCCGAGTTGGACGACGCCTACGCCCTATGGAAGGCCGAAGAGGCCAAGACGGCCCCGGACAAGGCCAAGACGGCCGAGCTCAAGGCGAAGTTCGACGGGCTCGAGAAGAAGGCCAAGGAGTACGTCGTCAATAACGAGTACTTCGACATGATGATGCGGCAGGGCGATGCCGGGGTCAACGCCTACACCTCGACCGACGCGACGCAGTATATCAACTACCTCCCGTCGAACCGCCTGGAGTTCTGGATGGCCATGACCTCGGACCGCTTCCTGAACCCGGTCTTCCGGGAGTTCTACAAGGAGAGGGACGTCATCATGGAGGAGCGGCGCCTCGGCCTCGAGACCCAGCCCACGGGCCGGCTCATGGAGGATTTCGAGGCCACGGCCTTCAAGGCCCACCCCTACCACCACGAGGTCGTCGGCCACATGTCGGACATCCAGGCCATCCGCCGCCAGGACGTGGCCGATTACTTCAAGAAGTTCTACGGCCCGAGCAACCTGACCGTGGGGATCGTCGGCGACGTCAAGGCCGACGAGGTCTTCCGGCTGGCCGACCTCTA
Organism: Terriglobales bacterium; assembly: GCA_035543515.1. Lineage (GTDB taxonomy): Bacteria > Acidobacteriota > Aminicenantia > Aminicenantales > Saccharicenantaceae > DATKJS01. Next base: position 21,141 of record DATKJS010000050.1, read on the forward strand.
CTTCGCCCGCATCCCGAGCGGGCCCAAGCCCGAGCCGGTCCGGACGGTCGAGCCCGAGCAGTGGGGCGAGAGGCGCGTCCAGGTCTCCGCCAAGTCCCAGCCGTTCCTGTTCGTCGGGTACCATGTTCCGGACGCCAGGAACAAGGACAGCCGGGCCGTCGAAGCCCTCGCCAACATCATCGGCCAGGGGCGCTCGTCGCGCCTCTACCAGAGCCTGGTCAAGGAGAAGAAGCTGGCCATGCAGGCGGGCTGCCAGAGCGGCTTCCCCGGCGACAAGTTCCCGAACCTGATCTTCTTCTACGCCATCCCCGCCCAAGGGCGGACCTCGGCCGAGTGCCTGGCGGCGATCGAGGAGGAGGTCGAGAAGGTCAAGAAGGACTCAGTGACCGAGGACGAGCTGACAAAGTTCAAGCGGACGACGGTCAAGGGCCTCATCGACCAGATGACGTCCAACCCGCAGATGGCGGCCATGCTGACCTACGCGGACGTCGTCCTGGGCGGCACCGACGAAGCGTTCGCCCAGGTCGACAGGGTCAAGGCCCTGACCCCGGACGACGTCAAGCGGGTGGCCAACCGGTACCTGGTAAGAACGAACCGGACGATCGGCGAGATCGTCCCGGAAAAGTGACGGGGCGGAGGAAACGACCATGAGAGAAGCGAGAACCATCCAGCGAACGGTTGCCGGGCTCTTTCTCCTGGCCCTGCTCATGGGAGCTGCCTACGGCCAGAAGGCGCCGAAGGACGCGTTCGCCTTCGGACCCCTCAATCCCATCAAGATGCCCAAGGTCGTGCGGGCGGACCTCCCGAACGGCCTCAAGCTCTTCCTCGTCGAGGACCCGGAATACCCGACCATCGACATCTACGCCATGGTCCGCGCGGGGAGCGTCTTCGAGCCGGCGGACAAGGCCGGACTGGCGGCCCTGACGGGACAGGTCCTGCGGACGGGCGGCACCCGGGCCAGGACGGGGGACCAGATCGACAAGGAGCTCGAGACCCTGGCCGCGACCGTGGAAACGGGCGTCGGCCAGACGTCGGGTTCGATCGGCGTCTCGGTCCTCAAGGAGGACTTCGACAAGGCCCTGGGCATCCTGGCCGAGATCCTGACCCAGCCCGCCTTCCGGGAGGACAAGCTCGCCCTGGCCAAGATGCAGCAGAAGTCCGCGATCTCGCGCCGCAACGACAACATCCGGGGCATCACCTTCCGCGAGTTCAGCCGGCTCATCTACGGCAAGGACAGCCCCTATGCCCGGCAGGCCGAGTACGCGACGATCGACGCGGTCACGCGCCAGGACCTTGTCGATTTCTACAACGCCTACTTCCTTCCGAACAACACGCTCATGGCGGTCTGGGGCGATTTCAAGGCGGCCGACATGGCCGCCAAGCTGAAATCCGTCCTGGGCGCCTGGAAGCGGGGGAAGCCCTCGGCCCCGGCCTGGCCCAAGGTCGCCTACGAGTTCAAGCCGACGGTCAATTACGTCGAGAAGCCGGACGTCAACCAGACCAACGTCATCATGGGCCACATCGGCGGCCTCATGAACAACCCGGACCTCCCGGCCCTGAATCTCATGAACCAGATCCTGTCGTTCGAGCGGATGTTCAAGCGCGTCCGGACGGACGAGGGACTGGCCTATAACGTCTGGGGGAGCTACGGGGCGTCGTACGTCTATCCGGGGACGTTCAGCTGCGGCGTCCAGACGAAGTCCCAGTCCACGGTCTACGCCGTCGGCATCATGCTCCAGGAGCTGAAGAAGATCACCGAACAGGAAGTCACGGACGACGAGCTGGCCAAGGCCAAGGACGGCTACCTCAATTCCTACGTCTTCGAGTTCGAGAGCAAGTCCCAGGTCGTCAACCGGATGATGGCCCTGGCCTACTACGGTTACCCGGCGGACTTCACGGAGAGGCTCAAGCAGGGGGTCGAGAAGGTTACCAAGGCCGACGTGCTCCGGGTGGCCCGAAAGTATATCCGGCCGGGCCAGGTCCAGATCCTCGTCGTCGGGAAGAAAGAGGACTTCGACAAGCCCCTCTCGACGCTCGGCCCGGTGAACGTCATCGACATCACCATCCCGGCGCCGAAGAAGTAGGCGGCCTCCGGGCAATTAAAAAGGCAGGAGGGGGCGCCCCCCGAAAGGGCTTGCTCCCGGGGGGACGGGTCCCCTTCTATTTTATTTATGTTCTTTGGGCGGCTTGGCCGGGGCCTTCGACTGGGCCGTCTGCTTGACCTGCTGGGCGTCCGTCTTGTGGCGCTCGGTGAGTTGCTGTCTTTCGGTCTGATGCTGCTTCGCCACTTCGGTCTTCTTCGCCTGATAGTTCTGCTGGATCTTGGCCTTGTCTGCGGGCGCCTGGACCTTCCGCTGCTCCTGGGCGCGCTGCTGGTCGATGGCCTTCAGTTCTTGGGCCTGGGTGGTGTCGAGCAGCTTCCGTTCCGCGGCTTGCCGCTTCTGGACGTCCGATTCGGTCGCGATCTTCGGCGGCTGTTGGCGAGGCTCGAAGACCTTGGCCGGGGAGAGCTCCTGCCGGGCCCGGTCCGTGCTGAGATAGGTCTTCGGCCTGGCCGCGGCGTTCTGCCTGAACGACGGCCGGTAGAGCTGAACCTGGTTCCCCGTGACCACCGCGCGTCCGGGCTGCCGGGCGTCATGGAGGGCGTAGCGCGGGACGTCCCGGCGGGTCAGGCGCCGGACGGTATCGACGCCGACGCCGTCGTTGACGAACTGCCGCCCGCGCCAGGAAAAGCCGTTGTGGATGACCGTGTGGTTGATGATCGTGACGTTGCGCTCATACGGGAGGACATAAGGATAGATCTCGCGGTCGCAGAAATGCGACGCGCCGATGAAGATCCAGAAACGGAAGGGGATGTCCACGCCGAACGTGGCGAAATCCATGCCCGCCCGGAATTCGACCCCCGGTGGGAAGGGCGCCCAGCCCATGTACAGGTCGCTCGAGCGCCAGGTAACCCAGGCCGGCCCCCAGACAGTGCCGGGGACCCAGAACCAGCCGAGGTCGTCGTCCCATCCCCAGCGCCCGTAATGGAAGGGGATCCAGCCCCACTCGAGGTCGGAGACCCAGGTCCAACCGTAATCGGTCCAAACCCAGTGCCCGTCGCTGTAGGGCCGCCAGCGGTAGCCCATGTTCCGGGGTGTCCAGACGTACCCCCAGCGGTCCATGCTGACCCAGTTCCCGTACGGGGCGAGATAGTTGTAGCAGTAATCCATGTCCAGGTCCGCCCCGTAGTCCTGCGCGGCGAAAGCGCGGGCGGTCCCCGGCGCCGCGGGACGGGCGTCCCCGGCGGCGAAGGCGAGGACCGCGCCGCCCAGGGTCGCGAGTGAAACCAGGGCGACCATCGCCAAGACTCTTTTCATGATCAACCTCCTGCTCCAATTAGGTTAGCGCCTAACCCTACCCATTGCAAGCTCCGTGCCAACCTGTTTGCCCAAAGAGACGGAGGGCTGGGCCTCGGCCGGGACACGCGAGAATGTCCCCCCGTGGGGACGCTCCTGCCATTTTTGCTTTGTTTCAGGCCCGGCGCTCGGGTATAATCGGTTTTTCGACACTCCAGGAGGTGACGGCATGAGGAAACGGATCGCCCTGGCACTCCTCGTCCTGGCCGCGTGCGCCGCTTCGCTCCCGGCGGCGTTCCGCAAAGAGGACGTCAAGGTCCACCAGCTCGCGAACGGGCTCAAGGTCCTCCTCGTCGAGGACCACAACATCCCCAACATCGCCCTCTACACGTTCTTCCGCGTCGGCTCGCGCAACGAGCGGACCGGGCTGACGGGCGTTTCGCACTTCTGCGAGCACATGATGTTCAACGGCACGGCCAAGGTCGGGCCGGGAGAGTTCGACCGCCGCATGGAATTCCTGGGCGGCTCGAACAACGCCTACACGGCCGACGACATGACGGTCTACACGGACTGGTTCCCGGCCGCCGCCCTCGAGGCGATGATCGAGATGGAGGCCGACCGGATGCAGGGCCTGGCCTTCGTCCCCGGCGTCCTCGAGTCCGAGCGGGGCGTCGTCGCCTCCGAGCGGCGGATGTCCGTCGAGAACAACAACGACGGCATCCTCAACGAGAGCGTCCGGGCCACGGCCATCATGGCCCATCCCTACCACTGGGACGTCATCGGCTGGATGAGCGACATCCTGAGCTGGCGCCGTGACGAGATCGTGGCTTACTACCGGACCTACTATGCCCCGAACAACGCCATCCTCGTCGTCGTCGGCGATTTCGAGCCGGCCAAGGCGCTGGAGCTCATCCTCAAGCACTATGGCCCCGTCAAGGCCTCGCCTCCCCCGCCGCCGATCACGACGACCGAGCCGCCGCAGATGGGGCCCAAGACCGTCCTCGTCCGCAAGGCGGCCCAGGCGCCCTCCTACATGGCCGTCTGGCATGCGCCGAACGCCAAGGACTCCGACTTCCTGCCGCTTTCGATCCTGGCCAAGCCGCTCCTCGACGGCGAGAGCAGCCGCCTCTATCGCCGCCTGGTCCGCGAGGAACAACTGGCCATCCACGTCGGCGGGGGCGTCCAGGAAACGATCGACCCCTTCCTCTTCTCGATCTATGTCAAGCCCCGGCCCGGAGCCGACCTCGACAAGATCGACCGGGTCATCGAAGGAGAGCTCGGCAAGATCAAAGCCGAGGGGATCACGCCACGGGAGTTCGAGAAGGCCATGAACGGCGTTCGCAGCGACTTCTACATGGGCCTCCAGACGATCTCCGGCAAGGCCAATCAGCTCGGCGCCTACGAGCTCCTCTACGGCGACTTCGCCAAGCTCTTCACGATCATGGACGACTACGCCGCCGTCAAGATCGAGCGGGTCAAGGAGGTCGCCGCCAAGATATTCACCGAGAACAACAAGACCGTCGGGACGCTCGTCCCCGAGGGAGGTGCCAAGTGAAGACGCCCGTCCTCAAACCGCTGGCGGTCGCCCTCATCGCCGTCCTGGCCGCGCCCGCCTTCGCCGCCGCGGCCTCGCAGCTCCCGGCGCCCGAGAAGATCGTCCTCAAGAACGGGCTGACGGTCTATTACCTCAGGAACTCCGACCTGCCCGTGGTCAGCTTCCGGATGTTCGTCCGCGGCGCCGGGACGGCCTTCGCTCCCGCCGGAGAGGAAGGGGTGGCCGGGCTCACCGCGGCGCTGATGACCAAGGGCACGGCGAAGATGGACGCCGAGGCCATCGCCGAGGCCCTCGATTTCATGGGCGCGAGCTTCAGCGTCTCGGCCGCCGACGAATACGCCCAGGTCAGCGGCGACAGCCTGACCCAGCACTTCCCGCGGCTCATGGAGATCGCCGCCGGCTGCCTGACCGGCCCGTCGTTCAAGGACGAGGAATTCGCCAAGGAGCGGGCCCGGCAGGTCGACAGCCTCAAGTCCCTCAAGGACAATCCCGGCGCGGCCGTCCGCTCGTATTTCCGGAAGGCCTACTTCGACGGCCACCCGCTGGGCCGGGTGGCCTCCGAGCCGTCGCTCGCGAAGATCACGCTCCAGGCGGTCAGGGAGTTCTACGCCCGCCGCTTCCGGCCCGACCGCGCCATCGCGGCCGTCGTCGGGGATATCGAGAGAGAGAGGCTCGTCGAGCTCCTCGAAGCCACCCTCGGCCCCTGGGCCAACCCGGCCGGCGCCGCGGCCTCGGAGGCCATCCCGCCGCTGCCCAGGCCGAAGGGGAAGACGCTCGTCCTCATCGACAAGCCCGACGCGACGCAGGCCTATTTCGTCATGGGCGCGCCAGGATACGCGATGGGCGACAAGGTCACCCCTCAGGCCACGGTCATGAACACCCTATGGGGCGGACGCTTCACCTCCTGGCTCAACACCGAGCTCCGGATCAAGCGCGGCCTGACCTATGGCGCCTCGAGCCTCTTCTGGACCTGGGCCCCGGGGGGCGTCTTCCAGGCCTCTTCCTACACCAAGAACGACAAGATCGGCGAGGCGCTCGACCTCACCTTCGGTCTGCTCGCCAAGGGCGGCCGGGAGGGCTTCTCGGCCGAGGAGGTCGAGAGCGGCCGCAACTATATCCTGGGTCAATTCCCGCCGACGCTCGAGACCAACGCCAGCAAGGCCGGGGCCTACGTCCGCCTGGCTTTCTACAGGGTCGGCTTCGACTATTACGACAAGTACCTGGCGGCCATCGCCAAAGTCTCGCCGGCCGAGGCCAAGGCGGCCGCCGCGGCCCTCCTGCCGCAGAACGACTACGTCCTCGTCGTCGTAGGCAGGGCCGCCGACGTCCTGCCTCAGCTCAAGAAATACGGGACCTGGCAGGAAAAGAAGATCACGGACGCGGGGTTCTGAGCCCGTCCGGAAAACCGCGGGACACGATCCCAATTCCGGAGAATTGGGCCATGTCACGGAATTCTCGGCGCGTTTGCGCGGTCAAGGCGCCCGGCGTACAATGCAAGTCTTCAAGGAGCGCGCGCCCGTGAGGAGTCGATCCCGATGAAAAGAACGCTCGCCCTATGCCTGGGGTTCATCCTCGTCCGGCCCCTTCTCCTCGCCCCCGGCCAGGCGGAAAAGACCGCCCTGCGCTTCGGCCCGGCCGCCGGCACGGCGCTGACCTACGGCATCAACGGACAGGTCAACGTCGGCGGCAAGGACTTCTTCGGCAAGGACCTGACCCTGGACGCCAGCGCCCAGGGCGACCTGCGGCTGACCGTCCTGAACACGGGCCGCGACGGCGTCCTGGCCGGCCTGACGACCTCGGGCATCGAGGTCCGGGCTCAGCTTCCCGGCGAATCGCAGTCCCAGAGCCTGCGGACGGCGGAGGGCAGGTCCCTGGAGGTCGTCTTCAACCGCAGCGGCAAGGTGATGGACATCCGCAACCCCGACGTCCTGGCCCAGCAGAACGTCCTGAACTTCTCCATCCCCCAGATCCTGCGCGACTACTTCCCGGTCTTCCCCGCCGAACCCGTCGGGCCCGGCGACCAGTGGCGGGAGAGCCGCCGCCTGACCGTGCCCTTCCAGGGCCTCGAGCTCCAGATCAACCTCGTCATCGACTATACGCTCAACGACATCATGCCCTCGCCCGACGGCCGCAAGGCTCTCATCTCGGCCGTCTACACGGTCGCCGTCTCGGGCTCGCGGGACCTGGGGGAGACGATAGGCGTCTTCGAGGGCAAGGGGCAGGGCACCGGCTACCTCAACTTCCTCGTCGACGCCGGCTACTTCACCGAATACCGGCTGGATTTCAAGGTCGACGCCGCGTTCGTCTCGAAGAAGGGGACGAAGCGGCTGCTCGAGATGCCCTTCACCTTCAGCGTCCTGGCCGAGGTCAACCTCATCGGCAACCAGAGGCCCTGAGCGCGGCGGACGCTGCCCGCATCGGCGTTTCGCCCCCCCGCTTGAAATCCCCGGCCGCCACAAGACCTGCACGGTCTTCACCTATCTCGGACGGCAATCCGCCGACATCGCCCTCGGCGTCGACCGCAGCGACGGCGTCATCGCCGAGATCATCGAGAAGGTCGTCCCGGCCGAGCTCCGCGCGGAGCGCATCGAGTACCTCGTCAACACGACCGGCCGGTTCGAGATCGGCGGCCCGGTCGGCGACACCGGCCTGACCGGCCGCAAGATCATCGTCGACACCTACGGCGGCAGCTGCCCGCATGGCGGTGGCGCCTTCTCCGGCAGGGACCCGACCAAGGTCGACCGCTCCGCGGCCTACGCTGCGCGCTACATCGCCAAGAACATCGTCGCCGCCGGACTGGCCACGCGCTGCATGGTCCAGCTGGCCTACGCCATCCGCGTCGTCGAGCCGTTCTCGCTCATGGTCAACGTCCACAGCGGCGGCCGGGCCGGCGAGCGGCGGATCGAGGAGGCCGTGCGCCGGATCTTCCGGCTGACGCCGAAGGGCATGGTCGAGATGCTCGACCTGCGCCGCCCAATCTATCGGAAGACGGCCGCCTACGGGCACTTCGGCCGCGAGCTCGCCGAGTTCACCTGGGAGTGTAAGGACAAGGTCCGCGAGCTCCGCGAGTTCTTCGGCTACGACAGCCTGGACGCGCCCCGGCCGGAATAGGGAAGACCCAGGGCTCGACTTCCTCATGAGGAGGACGAGCGGGGGTGGCGCCGAGGCCGTCCGAAAGACCCCGTTTGGAAGGGGGCCCGTGCCGTTCCGTTGCGGAACGGTACGGGCGAACCGGGACAGGTTCCCGGCGCCGGGGGATAACGACGGCCTTGGCGCCATCTCGCATAGTGGCAGGTTTGGACAGGACCCGTGCGGCAATAAAGGGAATCAGACGAGGCGGACCCAGCGGCCGATCGAGGTGAAGTAGAGCCCGGATTCCTTGACCGGCCGTCCCGTCGTCCGCTCCCAGAACCGCGTGTAGAGCTCGACCTGCGGCCGGTAGTGTTCGACGAGCGCGGTGAGCGCCGCGGCCGCGGCCTCGACCCCGAGCCCGAGGATCTCGTCCGGGAGGCGGTCGGTCTTGTAGTCGGCGATGACCCAGCCCTCGGCTTCCTCGAACAGGAGGTCGACCGCGCCGGAGAGGATGATGGGGGCGCCGGGGACCGGAGCGAGCGGCCGGCCGCCGGCCGAGGGGGCCAAGCCGACGCGCGCCGCGAGGTCCGCGTATCCGGCATCGCCCTTCCCCACCGTCACGGCGAACGGCATCTCAAACAGCCGCCGCCGCGCCGCCATGGCCCGCGCCCAAAATTCCGACCCGACGATGGCGCGGACATGCTCGGCCAGCTCGGCCGCGTGCGAAGGGTCGCGGCCAGAGGCGGCCAGGACATCCCTGGCCATCCGTTCCAGCCGGCCGTCGGGCTGGCCCGCGCCGCCCGCCGCCGCCGTCGTCCCGGCCGCGGGCCGCCACTCGCCCAAGGCCCTGAGCATGACGTGGACCTCCGAGCCCCACAGCCCGAGGCCGCCCTTGGCCCATTCGGGGAGCTCGCGGTCGCGGCGGGCGACCGAGGTCACGCTCTCGTGGAGCTCGCCCGCCTTCGAGGCGTCCCCGAGCTTGCGCCGCAGGCCGTCCCGGCCCCGGCGGACGTCGGGGGGCTTGAGGATGGCCGCCGCGGCGCCGTCTTGCGCTCCGTCGAGGCCCGCACGTTCCCTCCCCTCCGCCGGGAGCGGCGCCGGCAGCTCCTGGACCCCGGCCAGGCCGTCCTCGAGCAGCCCCCAGGCCCTCCTTTCGCCGAGGTCGCCCCCATAGCAGCTGACGACGAGAAGGTCCCGGGCCCGGGTCGCGGCGACGTACATCAGCCGGCCCTCCTCGGCCGCCTCGTATTTCGCCTCCTCGGCGGCGCTCGCCTCCCAGCCGGCCGGCTGCGAGAGCGTCTTCGTCGTGAACCCGGCCGGCTTGGTGAAGCGGAAATGGCCGCGGGGCGTCCGGGGCCCGCCCGGTGAGGACGGGTCCGAGACGCCGCCCGCCCCCTCCGTCCGGACGATGTGCTTGTCCGGCTCGAAGTCCCGGACGCCGACGGGGTTGGCCAGGATGACCACGGCCGCCTCCAGGCCCTTGGCCTTGTGGAGGTTCATCAGGCGGACGGCGTTCCGCCGGCCGGGCGCGAGGCTCATCTCCTCGACCGGCTGGGCGCCGACCCACTGGGTCATGAACTCGACGGCGGCGGCGAAAGAGGTCGTTTCCACGCCTTCGCGGGCGCGCAGGGCCTCGACGAGCTTGAAGACATTCCCGGCCCGGCTCGAGCCCATCTCGGACGTCACCAGGTGGCAGAGAAGCCCCGAATCCTGGAGGATCATTTCCAGGGCCGCCGAGGGCGGGACCCTGTCGGCGAGGCCGCGCCATTTTCGCAGGACGCCGAAGGCGCGTTTCACGCGCTCCGTGCCTTTTTCGGCCGCGGCGAGGTAGGCGAACGTCCCGCCGGCCGCGCGGTGGGACAGGAGGTCGCGGTCGCTCAGCCCGAAGAAGAGGCCCCGCAGCACGGCCACCGTGTAGACCGGGTCGTCGGGGTCGTCGATGGCGCGGAGGAGGTTCATGATCTCGCCGACCTCGCCGTTGTCCGTGAAGGCGTCGCTCCCGGAGATCTCGTAGGGCAGGCCGAGGGCCTCGAGCCGGCGCGCGTACATGTTCATACGGTCCTTGTAGCGGAAGAGGACCAGGAAGTCGCCCGGTTCGGCCGGCCTGGTCCCTCCGTCGGCCCCCGAGATCTCGAGGTTCCCGGCGCAGGCCCAGGCGATGCAGTCCGCGACCCGCCGGGAATCGAAGTCGGCGATGTCCTCCTTGGCGTGGCGCTTCACGGCCGGGACGGTGATCCTGAAGACGCCCGAAGCCGCTCCGGGCGAGGCCGCGCGGACCGTCTCGAGCGGCATGAATCCGGCCTGATAGGGGTCGGCGCGGCCCGGGAAGACGCTCTTGAAGAGCGGGTTGACCCATCCGGCAAGGCAGCCGAGGGAGCGGAAGTTGGCGCTGAGCTCGAGGACCTCGCCGCCGCCCCTTCGGATCAGGTCCTTTACTAAGTTGTAGATGTCGATGTCGGCCCGCCGGAAGCGGTAGATCGATTGCTTCGGGTCGCCGACGAGGAAGAGGGACCCGGGGGCCGGCCGGAGCCGCGTCCAGTCGCGCTCGGCGACGTCCGTCCCAGCGAGGTAGAAAAGAAGCTCGGCCTGGATGGGGTCTGTGTCCTGGAACTCGTCGACCAGCACAGGGCGGAAGCGCCGCTGGAAATAGGTCCGCACCTCGGGATTGTCGCGGAGGAGCCGGGCCGCGAGCAGGAGCTGGTCCTGGAAGTTGAGCCGCGACTCGGTCCGCCGCCGCTCGGCATAGAACGCGACGGCCGGAAGAAGGAAGGCCAGGGCGCGGGCATGGCGGAACTCGCGCCAGCCGCGCATGGCCTCGGCCGCGGGCCCGTCGCGGAAGGCCTCTGCCGCGGCCTGCGCCGCCTCGGCCTCGTCCTTCGACGGCCAGCGGTTCTTGGTCACGCCGAGGGTCCTGTCGAACAGCCCGACCGTCTCCATGAGCGGCCGCGGCCGGTCGAAGCCGAGGTTCCGCCGCCGGATGAGGCAACGGATGACGAGCGCCTGGAGGGGGTCGTAGCCTTTCTCCGGCCGCGCCTCCGGCATGAGCGGGCCGAGCCGGTCGAGGAGTTCCTCGACCGCCGCCCGGACCGGCCGCAGGTCGGGCAGCGCCGGCCGGCCGGGGGCCGGCTCGACGTCGGGGAAGGCGGCCAGCGTGGCGAAGGCGCCCTCGAGGTCCTCGGGGTCGAGCCCGGCCTCGTCCAGGCCGAGAAGGGCGGCCTCGTTCCGCAGGCGCGCCACGGCCAGGTATTCGTCCCAGGAGTCCTCGAGGAGGACGCGATCCTCGGTTTCGTCGAGCTCGCGGAACTCGGGGTCGATCCCCGCCTCGACCGGCCGCTCGCGGAGAAGGCGCGACGAGAAGGAGTGGATGGTGCCGATGAAGGCGCGCTCCAGGTGCTCGAGCGCCGCGTCGAGCCGGGCCCGTGCCGCGGCGTCCTTCTCCCCGAGCCGGGCCTGTTCGAGCCCGACCTGGAAGCGTCCCCGGAGCTCGGCCGCCGCCTTGCGCGTGAAGGTCACCGCGGCCAGCGTGTCGATCGTCGCCCGGCCCGAGCGGAGGACGGCGACGAGCCGGGCGACAAGGCTCTGCGTCTTGCCCGAGCCCGCGCCGGCTTCGACGAGGAAGTTCGTGCCGAGGTCGCGCTCGATCCTGTTGCGGGCGGCCTGGTCGGGGGGTGTCCGTCTCGTCATCGGCGTCACTTGTATTCGTCGAGCCTGCCGTAGGCCTCGAAGATCTCGGGGTTGGCCTCCCTCTTTCGTTTCGCCGCCTCCGGCGCCCGGGCGCAGACGGGGGCGAAATCGCAGAAGCCGCACTTGGCCTCGGTCCCGGCGATGAAATAGCCCTTCTCGATCAGGCGGAGGAGGTCGCTGAGGAGGCGCTGCAGTCTGTCCCGGTCGAAACCGTGGACCATGATCTCCCGTCCCTCGCCTCGCCGCGTCGGGAAGAAATAGCCGCTCTCGGTCACCCGCGCTCTTGGACCGGCCCTGCCGCGGCGAAGGAGGCCTTCAGCGACCACGGCGTAGAGGGCGTGCTGGATGACCCTGCCGCGGCCGAAGGCAACCAGGTTCTCGTAGGGCGCGTAGCTTCCTGTCTTGTAATCGAGGACCCGGTAGGAGGCAGGGCCGGTCCGGTCCAGCCGGTCGATGAAGCCGCGGAGGAGGAACGAGCGGCCGCCGCCGAGGTCGAACTCCTCAGCCCCGAATTCCTTCTCGAACTCGAGCGGCTCGACCTCCGGGCCCCGCCGCTCCTCGGCGGCGAGGAAGACCTGCATCGACTCCAGGATATCGCCGCGCTCGCTCTCGAAGACAGCGGCCGAGGGCGGCGGGATCGTCCGGGCCTCGCGGTCGATGTGGCGAACCGCGATCGCGTCGAGGACGGGTCGGTGCCGCGCGGCCTCGACCCGTTCCTTCTTCCGCGAGACCCCGGTCATGAACTCGCAGAAAATGGCGTGGATGAGGCGGCCGCGCTGGAGAGGGTCGAGCCATCGCGAGCGGTCGAACTCGACCCCCTCCGGCCGCTCGACGCCGAGGATGTGCCTCAGGAAATAGCCGTAGGGGCAGCGGGCGAGGAGCTCCAGCCGCGTCGCCGACATGACCGCCTTCCGTCCGGCCACGGGGTCGACGCGCTCGCGGACCGGGCCGATGTCGACGACCCCCTCGTATTCGGTCAGCCGATCGCCGGCGCGGGCCGAGGCGGCCGCGATGCCCGAGGCGAGGTCGGCGAAGTTGGCCGCGACCGAAGCCGCACCCTCCGGCGACGGTCCAGCCGGGGCGAGTCGGGCCAGCCACCAGTCGGCTTCGTCGAAGACCTTCTCGAGCGCCTCGGGGACGAACCCGGCCGCTTCGGGGAGGTCCCGGTCGAGGGCCGAGTAGTCGAGCCCGGCGTCGCCGCAGCCGAGGCGGCGGGCCTGGAGGACGACCGACGACGGGAAGGAGGCCCGTCCCTCGGTGATATCGAACGACGGATAGCTCAAGGTCACCTTGCCGCGGGCGGAGGCTAGCGCGGAGGCCAGTCGGAAGAGTTCGGCGCCGAGGCCGTCGGCGGCCGTGGGGAGCGACGGGGAAATCGCCGCCCGCTCCTCGTCGAGGAGGACCGGGTCCTGGAGGCCGCGGCCGGGGAACGACGCCTCGTCGAGCCCGGCCACGAATGTCACCCGCCGGCCCGACCAGCCGCCCGAGAGGCAGTCGGCGACGTGGAGGTGGCCGGGCCGCGGCGCCGAGGCCCCGACGCGCACGGAGCCGGCCGCCTCACGGAGCAGGTCCAGCGCCTCCTTCAGCGGCAGGGCCTGGGCGGGCCCCTCGTCCCGGATCTCCGCGAGCCGGCCGAGGAGCGCTTCGCGGGCCTGGACGTCCGCTTCCGATCCGGCCCGGCCGCAGGTCTCCATGACGCGGCCGAAGCCGGCGCAGAGGTCCCGGAGGTCGTGGCGGCCGTCCCCGCCCTCCTCCGGGAGAAGGGCCAGCAGACGCTCGATCGCCGACGAGAGCTCGTCGATGTCCGCGACCTCTGCGAGGAGGCGGGCGCGGCGTTCGACCGGGGCATTCCCGGTCTCTTCGCTCTCCTCGCCAGCGGCCCGCCCGAGGTCGGCTTGGCGCCCGGCCCTGAGGGCCCGGAGGCGCTCGAGGTAGCGCTCCCGGCCCCATCCGATCATCGCCGCCCGGAGGAGGCGGCAGGACGTCCGGGCGGGAAGGCGCCGGCCAGCGGCCCCGGCTGGCAGGACGAGGTCGCCGCCGGCGAGAAGGCGGCCGAGGCGGTCGACCGAAAGGTCCTCCGCCAGCCAATCGGCCAGGCCGAAGAAGAGCCGCCCGGGCGAGGTGAAGGAGACAGGGAGGCCGCAGCCGAAGGTCACGGGCAGGCCCGTCCGGACCGAGAGGAGATGAAAGATCGTCTCGTGGGGCGAGCCGGGCGGCGGCAGGACCTCCACCTCGTCAAACCGGAGGCCTTCGGCGTAGATGCGGCGGAGGATCTCGCGGCATTCGTTGGCCGGGCCGAGCGCCCGGAAGATCGCGGGCGCCTCCCCGCCCGCGTCCGCGGGTGCGTCGCCCGGGGCGAAGAGCCAGGACAGACGGCTCTTCTCCGCGGCCGGCCCGTCCGGCGGGCTCTGCGGCGGCGGCCAGCAGTGCCGCGGGCGGCTCAGCCCGAAGACCGGCTCGCCGGGGACGAGGACGAGCCTGTCGCCGGCCGCGGCGCGCAGGAGATCGGACTCGGCCTTCCTCAGCGGCGCGTCCGCCAGGGCGAGGTGCCAAGCCCGCGGCGAGCCGGCGGCCGCCGCGGCGGCGCCCGCGGCGAGCATCAGCTGGCCCGCCTCGTCGCGGAGGTCCCGCTCCTCCATCGTCCGTTCGTACCTGCCGAGGAGGAGGGCGATCTCCTCGCCTTTTCGGGCGACGAGGAAGCGCTCCGGCCGGAGGTCCGCCCTCGAGAGGGCGGCGAGCCGCAGGTCCCGGATGGCCCGCGAGAGCGTCCGCGTCAGCCCGGGGGAGGCGCCGGCCCGGCCGAAGTACTCGAGCGCCCCTTCGGCGAGGAGCTCCCGGAACGCCCGGTCGACGAGGGCCAGCTCGGCCGAGGCGGTCATCGGCCGGCCCGCGGCGCGCTCGCCCGCCCGCTCCAGGATCTCCTGGGCCAGCGCGGCCAGGGTGACGAAACGGAGGTTGGCCCACGAGCCGGCCTCGCGGGCCAGGGCCTGGCCGACCTGGCGCCCGATAACGAAGGACGGGACGACGAAGATCTTCTCGTCGAGGGGATGGTCCCGGCAGAACGCCGCGAGGAAACGGATCGTGGCGTTGGCCGGAGCCTTCCCCTCCGGCTTCCGCGCGGCGGGGGCGCCTCCGGCCGTCACTTCACCCCCGGCATGACATAGAGGATGACCTTGTGCGGCCGGCCCGCGCCGACCGGGACGATCTCGCTCGCCGTGATCCGCCCGTCCCAGCCGGGAATGCGGTAATTATGGGAGACGATGCGCGCCCCGGGCCGGAGCTCCTTCTCGAAGAGCGGCTTCAGCGTCTCGAGCGACTCGGGCAGAAGATAGAGGGCCAGGATGGTGGCCGGGGCGATGTGGGCCTTGGTCGCGTCGGCGCAGACGAAGCGGGTCCGGGCCTCGACCCCCTCCCGCTTCGCGTTGGCCCGGCATTCCTCGATCAGGACCGGGTCGATGTCGATGCCGACACCGCGGGCGCCGAAGTCCCTGGCCGCGGCGATGACCACCCGGCCGTCGCCGCAGCCGATGTCGTAGATGACGTCGTCGCGGCCGACCTTGGCCAGGGCGAGCATGCGGCCGACGACCTCGGGCGGGCTCGGGACGTAGGGAGCCAGGTCGGCGGCGTCCTCTCGGCCGTGGGAGCCGGGATAGACCTTGACCAGCCCGTACTCGTCATAGCGGAAGGAATAGGGCTTGCCGGGGAAGACGGTATAGCGGTCCCAGCGGACGCCGTTGTCATAAATGATCTCGACCGGGATCTCGGTCGCGATGCGGTCGACGGCGCCGACGGCGAGGAGGCGCGTCAGGGCCTGGCGCTGGTAGGGGTTGGGCTCGATGGTGTAGGCGAGCTCCTTCTTGGTGACGTTGCGCAGGGTCGCGTCCGGGCCGACGGCGGAGGCCGGCCGTTGCTCGTCGAGGACGGCGCGGTTCTCGACCTTGGACGGGGAGCGGAGAAGGAAGAAGGCGGCAACGGCCAGGGCCAGGAGCCCCGCGGCACGCAGGAAGCACTTTTTCACGGGCATGATGTTAGAGAAAGAGGGGACACGCACCTAAGGTACATGTCCCCATTTTCTATAGTCATTCACGTCGCCGTCGTTTACTTCCCCACTCTCGGCGTGTCCGTCACCCTCCGCGAGCTCACTTGTGCTTCGGCTCGACGACCGGGGAGAGGCGGAGCAGGACCGCGCCGTGGCGGTTGACCTTCTGGGTGAACCAGTTCTCGAAGACGCCCCAATCGTACTGGCGCCAGAGGTCGCGGACCTTCCACTTCCCCTTGATTCCGAGGTCTTCCCAGCGCGCCGTGACCGTGGTTGCGGACTGGCCGCGGTTGAAGAAGCCGACGGCCTTGGAGCCGTCCTCCATGTCCTTGGCCCAGGCCTCGCAGTCGGCGAGCCTGGCGACCGGCGCGGCCTGCTTCCCGAGGGCGTCCTGGTTGACCTCGATGACCTCGTCGTTCGCGAGAAGGCCGAGGGTGAAGTCGTCGAGCTGCGTCATGTCGCCGCCGAAGATGAGGGGCGCGGCGAGGAGGGCCCAGAGGCTCATGTAGGTATACTGCTCGTCGGGCGAGAGCGGCGTCGGGACGAGCTTGTCGCCCCAGAGGATGGCGCCGACGAGGATGTTGTCGGGGTCGTTCCAGCCGCCCGGCCCGGCGAACTTCTCCTTGCCGGCCTGGCCGAAGCCGATCCGCGACATGGACGTCCAGAGACTCTTGTCCTCGGGCGGGCTGCCCAGGTCGCCGGTCGTGCGCCAATAGTCGCCGCCGACCTCCCTCCCCCACTCCCAGACATTGCCCATGCCGTACTGGCAGAGGTTGTAGACGATGTCGCGGCGAACCTTGTCGAGGGCAGAGCGCATGGAGATGTAGGGCAGCTGGAGCGACGGGACGGTCCTGTCGACGGCGACCTTGTCGTAGGAGCACCAGTCGTATTTCAGGAAGTCGAAGCCCCAATCGGCGAACTGCTTGGCGTCTTGCTCCGCGTGCTCATAGCTCCCGGCAAAGCCGGCGCAGGTCGCGGGGCCGGGCGAGATGTAGATGCCGGCCTTGAGGCCGAGCGCGTGGACGGCGTCGCAGAGGGCCTTCATATCGGGGAAATTCTTGTTCGGCCGGAGGTTCCCTGCGGCGTCGCGGGGCGGGCCGCCGAGGACCGTGTCGTTCGAGTCGAGCTTGACGTTCCAGCCATCGTCGATGTTGACGTATGCGTAGCCGTGGTCGATGAGACCGGAGGAGACCATGGCCTCGGCCTGGGCCCGGACCATCTTGTCGCTGATGTTGGTGTAGGCCATGTACCAGCTCGACCAGCCCATCGGCGGGGTCAGGGCGATCTTGTCCCCGACGACGATGCGGAAGGTCCTCTCGGCGGCGCCGAGGGCGTTCTTCGCCCGGACCTTGACCGCGTACGTGCCTTTGATGGCCATCGAACCCTTGATCCGGCCGGTCTTCGGGTCGAGCATCAGGCCGGACGGCAGGCCCGCCGCCGAGAACTCCATCGGCCGCTCGCCGGTCGCGGGGATGGTGTAGGCGAAGGGCGCGCCCGGGCGGCAGCCGTAGATCGTCGGGCCGTTGATGCGCGGCGCCGGCGACGGCTTGGGGGTCAGGCTGCGCGGCTGGGCGGAGAGCGGCAGGGCGAGGCAGGTGGAAACGGCGAGAGCGCAAGCCGCGACGGCGAGAGTTCTTTTGCGGAACGGGATGGTCATGGGGACACCTTCTTTCGCTGGCTCCAACTTAAATCAGCGGAGGGAGAGAGTCAAGGGACGCGGGCGGCCGGCTGAGGCCGGCTGAGGCCGGCTGAGGCCGGCTCGGTCGAGCCGCAGCCGCGTCCCTCCCGGCTCAGGACAGCCAGAAAATGACGGCGGCCAGGACCAGGATGGCCAAGACAAGAAGGAATAGGATCTTCACGGCTTCTCATCCCCTTTCCCCCGGAGGCGGCCGGCCTTCCGGACGGCCTCCTTGAGGACATATTCCATCTGGGCGTTCACGCTCCGCAGCTCGTCGGCCGCCCACTTCTCCAGGGCGTCGTAGAGCTCGGCGTCGAGCCTCAGGAGGAACTTCTTCTTTTCGCTCACGCTCGCTCAGGTGTACAAGGTCCCCGTGTTGACGATGGGATGCATCTCGGTCTCGGAGACGAGGGCGACGAGGAGGTTGTTGACCATGGCCGCCCTTTTCTCATCGTCCAGCTTGACGATGCCCTGCGTCTCGAGGCTCCGGAGGGCCATCTCGACCATGCCCACGGCGCCGTCGACGATCTTGGCCCGGGCGGCAATGATGGCCTCGGCCTGCTGGCGCCGCAGCATGGCCTGGGCGATCTCCGGCGCGTAGGCCAGGTGCGAGAGGCGGGCCTCGACGACGTGGAGGCCGGCGACGTCGAGCCGGTTCTGGACGTGGTCCTTGAGCTTGGCCGCGATCTCATCGGGATTGGCCCGCAGAGACTCCGTGTCCTTGTCGTGGGCGTCGTAGGGATAGTGGGTGGCCAGCTGCCGGATGGCCGTCTCGCTCTGGACGGCCACGAAGTTCTGGTAGCTCTCGACGTTGAACAGGGCCTTGGCCGAATCGACGACGTTCCAGACGACGACCGCGGCGATCTCGATGGGATTGCCCAGGGCGTCGTTGACCTTGATCGTTTCGCTGTTGAAGTTGAAGATGCGCAGGGTGATCTTCCTCTTAACCGCGAACGGGTTCGTGAAGTAAAAGCCGGGCTGGCGAGCGCTGCCGATGTAGTTCCCGAGGAAGGTGAAGACCTTGGACTCGTTCGGGTGGATGACGAAGAAGCCGCCGAACGTCAGGAAGTCGAGGACGAGGACGACCGCGGCGAGCGCCATTCCCGGCGTCGGCCGGGCGTGGGCCGAGGCCTGGGTGATGATGTACCAGAAGGCGAGGACGGCGGCGGCGAGGTCGACGAGGACCATGACCCAGCCGTTGACGTGGACGACGGTTTTTTCCTGGATGTCTTTCACGGGACCCTCCTTGAGTCGCTGTTCAATAGCAATATAATATTATTATGATATCGTTTGTCAAGTGGTATTTTAAAAGAGGGGACACATACCTATGTGTCCCCCCCTCTAATAAATCGTTAAGAGGGACAGACCCCCCGGAGGGGACTGCCCCCTCCATCTGCCGCCTCCATTCGTCCTCCCTAAATTGACATTTCCCGGGCCGCGGCTATACTTGTCGCTGATGTCCGATAAGCGCCCCGTCCGCCTGGCCCTCCCCCTGCTCCTCCTCCTAACCTCGGCCCTCGCCCCCGGGCACCAGGAGACGCCCCCCCAGGCCGCCCAGGCCCCCGGCGCCGTCCGGACGTTCTTCAGCGCCCGCTCGGCCAAGGCGGACGACGAGCTGCCGGAGGAGGCCCGCAAGGAGTTCGAGAACGACGACGGCCGACCCCTCCGCTCGGTCGCCTTCGACCTCAAGGGCGACGGGACGGAATTCCGGTTCTACCTGAGCAGCGTGCCGTCGAAGTCGGGCGGGAACCAGTGGCTCGTTTGGGACCCGGCGGCCAACGCCCTGCGGGGGCTCATCGTCGGTAGCATCATCTTCGTCGGCCGCGAGACCGACGACGGCTTCCCCCGGCTCGAGACCTTCTGGCGGCAGGGCGGCGAGATGGCCGTCGTCTTCAACTACCAATGCGCCCGGGGCAAGTACAGCCGGGTCGATTCCCGCTCGCTCTCTGTGCCCGAGATCAACGACTACTTCCGGACGAAACCGTCCATCGACCTCGACAAGGAGCTCGTCGAGATCAAGGCCGACCATGACCCCGCTCCGCTGCCGCAGAAGTAGCGCCTCGGCCGCCGGACTGGCCCTAGCCGTCCTCCTGGCCGCCGGCTGCGGCGGCCCGCGCGGGAAGGCCGCCTCCCCGCGCCGGCTGACCATCGCCGTCGTGCCCATGGGCACGACCCACGAGTTCTGGAAATCCATCCACGCCGGGGCCGAGACCGCGGCCCGGGAGCTCGGCGTCCGCATCATCTGGAAGGGGCCGCTCCGCGAGACCGACCGCAACGAGCAGCTCCAGATCGTGGAGACGTTGACCGGGTCGGACATTGACGCCCTGGTCCTCTCCCCCATCGACGACCGGGCTCTCGTCCGTCCGGTCGTCGAGGCGGCCGGCCTTGGCATCCCGACCGTCATCTTCAACACCGCGCTCTCCGGCGACGCGGCCGCGGCGACCATCTCCACCGACAACTTCCGGGGCGGCGTCCTGGCGGCCGGGCTCGTCGGCAAGCTCACCGGCGGCCGGGGCCGGGTCATCCTGATGCGAGTGACCGAGGGTGTCGAGGGGACGGCGAAGCGCGAGGAGGGCTTTCTCCGGACCCTCCGCGCCGACTTCCCGGGCCTGGATATCATCTCCGACAACCAGTACGCCGGGGCCTCGACGGAGGGCGCCTACCAGATGATGGAGAACCTTCTGGCGCGTTTCCAGGCCGTCGACGCCGTTTTCACGCCCAACGAGTCGACGACCTTCGGCGCCCTGCGGGCCCTCGAAGACCACGGGCTGGCCGGCCGCATGGTCCACGTCGGGTTCGACTCCTCGGCCAAGCTCATCGAGGCCATGGCCAAGCGGAACCTCCAGGGGCTCGTCCTCCAGGACCCGTTCGAGATGGGCTATAGGAGCGTCCGGACGGCGGTGGCCCGGTTGCACAACGAGCCCTATGAAAAGAACGTCGCGACCGGCGTCGTCCTGGCGACACCGGACAATATGAACGAGCCCGCCATCCGTCGGCTCCTTTCGCCCGACCTCTCCGTCCTCAAGGGCGCCAAATGACCGGCGGCGGGCGGCCGCGAACGCGCCCGAGGAGGCAGCCATGACTACGGCCCGGCATTCGCTCCCGACCATCGTCCTTGCCATCGTCCTGCTCGCGGCGGCCGCGCTGTCCGGGCCCGCGGCTGAAAGGAGAGACGCAGCCGTGCCGACGACCGAACAAAAAGGCCCGAAGACGACGGCGGCCGGCGCCGGCAGCCTGTCCATCATCTCCTCGAGCCACCAGGACATCGCCTGGATGGACTCGCCCGAGAAGTGCGTCGAGTTCCGGGACCGGAACGTCATTACGCCGGCCCTGGGCCTGCTGGCCAAGGACCCGGGCTACGCCTTCACCATGGAGAACATGCTCAACCTCATGGAGTACCTCGAGCGCCACCCCGACCGCAGGGACGAGATCGCCCGCTTCACGCAAGAAGGCCGGATGGAGTGGGGCGCGACCTTCAACCAGCCCTACGAGTCGCTCCTCGGCGGCGAGCAGCTCGTCCGCGAGGTCTATTTCGGCCGGCGCTGGCTCAGGAAGAACTTCCCCGGCTGCGACGCCCGCGTTTACTTCAATCCCGACGTCCCCGGCCGCTCCATGCAGATGCCCCAGGTGCTGGCCAAGGCCGGCATCCCCTACCTCGTCATGAGCCGCTACCACGAAGGCTTCTACCGCTGGGCGAGCCCGGACGGGACATCGGTCCTGGCCTATTCGCCGGGACACTACGGGAACGCGGCCGCCTATCTTAATGCGAAGCCGGTCGAGGGTGTCAAGGCCGTCGCGGACAAGGTTGCCAAATGGAAGGATTATTACGCCGCCCGCGGCCTGCCCCCGGAGTTCCCACTTCTCAATTCCGTCGATTTCTCCCAGCCGACGGACTTCGGCGGGCTGATCAACGCCTGGAACGAGAGCGCCCAGCCCGCCTTCCCCGCG
>DATKJS010000051.1:0-19620 GCA_035543515.1 Terriglobales bacterium
GGTGGGCTCCCTGGGCCCCCGGCGGCGGAGACAGGGCCCCGGGGACGTCGTAGCAGGATCAGCAGAACCGGCCTGGCAGGACCGTGCCGCAGCTCGGGCAGCGGGACTCCCGCAGGCGGTTGACCGTGACCGTGAAACCGCGCCGGCGGATGAGGGCCGTCCCGCAGGTCCGGCAGAGCGTGTCCTCGGACTCCCCCGGCACGTTGCCCACGTAGATATACCGCAGGCCTTCGCGCCGTCCGGCCTCGGCCGCGGCCCGGAGGGTGGCCAGGGGCGTCGAAGGCGCCTGCGTATATTCGAAGTCGGGATGAAAGCGGCTGATGTGCCACGGGATGTCGGGATCGACCGAAGCGATGAAGCGGGCGATGGCCCCGAGCTCGGCCGGGTCGTCATTCAGCCCGGGCACGATCAGGGTCGTCACTTCGACCCAGATGTTCGCGGCGCGGAGGCCGCGGATCGTCTCGAGGACGGGCTCGAGCCGGGCGCCGCAGACCTTTTTGTAGGTCTCGTCCCGGAAGGCCTTGAGGTCGACGTTGGCGGCGTCGAGCACGGGCCGGACGGTCTCCAGGGCCTCGGCCGTCATATAGCCGTTGGTCACGAAATTATTGAGCAGACCGGCGTCCTTGGCCAGACGGGCGGTGTCATAGGCATACTCAAAAAAAATGGTCGGCTCGGTGTAGGTGTAGGAAATGCTCCGACAGCCCTCGTCCTGAGCGGCCCGGACGATGGCCTGGGGAGCGAAGGGCTCGCCGGCGATCCCGCCCTCCGGCCGGCGCGGGGCCTGGGAGATCTGCCAGTTCTGGCAGAAGCCGCAGCGGAAATTGCACCCGGGCGTGGCTATGGACAGGGCCGTCGAGCCGGGCAGGACATGGTACAGGGGCTTCTTTTCGATCGGATCGACATGGGCGGCCACGACCTCGCCATAGACCTGGGTCACCAGGCGGCCGTCGCGGTTCTCGCGGACGGCGCAGACGCCCCGGCGGCCAGGCTTGATCACACAGCGATGGGCGCACAGGCGGCAGGCGACGACCCCGTCGGCCAGGGGGTCCCAGAGCATCGCGTCCCGGATCATGCCTTCCTGAGCTCGGGATGGAGCTTCGTCGCCGACGGGCAGAGCGTCTTCAGAAAGCACGCGGGACACTGGGGCTTGCGGGCTTGGCATAGGGACCGGCCGTGATCGACGAGAAGAAAATTGAAGTCGATCCAATCGGACTGGGGCACCAGGGCCAGGAGGTCCCGTTCGATCTTGACCGGGTCCTCGCACTTGGTCAGGCCGAGCCGCTGGGAGACGCGGCGGGCGTGCGTGTCGACCGCGATCCCCTCCGCCTTGCCGAACCCCGCCGACAGGACGATGTTGGCCGTCTTGCGGGCGACGCCGGGCAGGGTCAGGAGTGCGTCCATCGAATCCGGGACCCGCCCCCCGTAGACCCCGACGATGCATTGAGCGGCGCCGATGAGGCTCTTGGCCTTGTTCCGGAAGAACCCGGTCGAATGGATCATCGTTTCGAGCTCGGCCCGGTCGGCCTTGGCGAAGGCCTCGGCCGACGGGTACTTCTTGAACAGCGCCGGGGTCACCGTGTTGACCAGCTTGTCCGTGCTCTGAGCGGCCAGGATGGTGGCCACGAGGACCTGGAGCGGATTGACGTAGGCGAGGGCCGTCCGGGCCTGCGGGTAGTGTCGGCGCAGCAGCCGGATGATCGGCTTGATGCGCAGCCTGGCGGCGTCCATGGGGGCCTCCCCTCAGGCCCGGTCAGGGGCCGACGTGAAAGAGATCCTGGGCGATATGGAAGTCCTCGACGTTATAGTAGTCGGGGAACTTGCGGATGAGGTCGATCTCGGCGGTGAGCATCGCCTGGTGGCTCCGCTCGACCCGGCCAAGATAGGCCAGGACGCGCCGGCCGGCCTCGTCCTCGACCCGCGCGGCCGCGTCATTATAGAAGGCCTCGGCGGTCTTTTCGGCCCCGAGGGCGGCCTCGAACAGATCCGGGACGGTCGGCTCGGCCGGGAGCGAGACGCCGATCGGCGGCATCAGCGACGACGCCGGGACGTCCGGGGGCTTGTCCGGATAGCGCTGGGCCAGCAGCCGTTCAAGGACGGTCTGATGATGCTTCTCCTCGAGGGCCAGGAACTTCAGCTTCTGGCCGAGCAGGATGTTCCTGACCCGGTCCTGCAGTCGGGTGTAGAACGCCGCGGCGTCCACCTCCGAGCGGATGGCCACGCCGATGATCTGCCAGGCCGTGAGCGTCTTGTCGATCGGCATGAGAGCCTCCTTGGTCCGAGATCAGAAGGTGACGAACTTGGCCTTGGCGGTGCCGCACAAGGGGCACTTGTCCGGCGCGTCGCCGTCCGCGGTGAAGCCGCAGACCGGGCAGACGTGGATGGGCTTGAACGCGAGGTCCTGGCCGGCGGCCACGGCCCGTTGGGCTTCCCGGTAGATATGGGCATGGACCTTCTCGGCCGCGACGGCCCACCCGAAGTAGGTCTCGGCCGCCTTTTCGCCCTGGCTCTGGGCTGTGCCGATGAAGGCCGGGTACATCTCCTCGATCTCGAAGTTCTCGCCGCCGGCGGCCGCGGCCAGGTTGTCCTTCGTCGAGCCGAGCGCTCCGAGGACCTTGACATAATTCGAAGCGTGGACCTGCTCGGCGAACGAGTTGGCTCTAAAGATGCGGGCGATGTTGGGCAGGTTCTCGCTCTCGGCCTTGAAGGCGAACGCGGCGTACTTGACGTGGGCCTGGCTCTCACCGGCCAAGGCGGCTTTGACGTTCTCTTCGGTCATCTTCTTCATCGCGGGGTCTCCTTTATATAGGGGATCTACAAGATCTTGAGCATGGCCTGGATGGCGCCCCGGGCCCGGTCGGCGATCTCGGCCGGGACCTCGACGCGATAGGTGTCGGTTTCGAGGGCCCGCGCGACCTTCTCCAAGGTCGTCATCTTCATGTGGGCGCAGAGCGCCGTCTCCCGGGCGGGATAGAAGCGGACGGAGGGGTTCTCCTTCGACAGCCGGTAGATGATGCCCTTCTCGGTGCCGACGATGACCTCGCGCCGCTTCGTCGAGCGGGCCTCGAGGACCATCTTGCCGGTCGAGAGGACCTTGTCGGCGAGGGAGATGACGTCCATAGGGCACTCGGGATGGACCCAGACCTCGGCCCGGGGGTGCTTGGCCCGGGCCTCCTCGATGTCGCGGGGGGTGAAGCGGTGATGGACGTAGCAGTAGCCATCCCAGGCGATCACGGTCTTGCCGGTCTCGCGGGCGACATAGGCGGCCAGGTTCTTGTCCGGCACGAACAGGACCCGGTCGACGCCGAGGGATTCGACCACGGCCACGGCGTTGCTGGAGGTGCAGCAGATGTCGCTCTCGGCCTTGACCTCGGCGCTCGTATTGACGTAGCAGACGACCTTGCGGCCGGGGTGTCTCTCCTTCCACATCCGGAGCTCCCGGCCGGTGATCATGTCGGCCATGGGACAGCCGGCGGCGGGCTCGGCGAGGAGGACGGTCTTGGCCGGGGCCAGCACGGCCGCCGTCTCGGCCATGAAGCGCACGCCGCAGAAGACGACGACCTCGGCCTCGAGCGAGGCCGCCTTGCGGCTCAGCTCCAGGGAGTCGCCGGTGAAGTCCGCCGCGTCCTGGACCTCGGGGAGCTGATAGTTGTGGGCCAGGATGACGGCCTTGCGCCGCCGCCTCAGGTCGTCGATCCGCTGCCGGACCCTTTCCGGGCTCACCGCGCTTCTCCTCTCCGTCGCCTCGCTTCGAAGCCTCCCCCGCCGCCGGCGGGCCGGCCTCTCACGCCTTGAGGGGCGCCCCGCAGTGGATGCAGGCCGCCCCCTTCTTGGTGATGCCGCCGCACGCGGGGCACTCCTCGAGCTCGACCCGGCAGGCCCGGCAGTACCCGGCCTCCGGCTCGTCGAGCGGCGCGTCGCAGTACGGGCAGGCGCAGCCCTCGTGCTCGTGTTCGTCCGCCGGCGCGGGGGCGGCCTTGCCGGCGCCCTTCTGCCGCTCCCGGTAGTTCTCGATGGCCGCGTGGAGGGCATCGGCGCCGAGGTTCGAGCAGTGCAGCTTGTTCTTCGGCAACCCGCCGAGCTCCTCGGCCACGAGCTTGTTCGTGATCTCCATGGCCTCGTCCAGGGTCTTGCCGATGGCCATCTCGCTGACCATGCTGGAGACGGCGATGGCCGCGCCGCAGCCGAAGGTCTGGAACTTGACGTCGGCCAGCCGGCCGTCCTTGACCTTGATGTAGAACGTCATCATGTCGCCGCAGACGGGGTTCCCGACCTGGCCGACGCCGTCCGCGTCCGGGATGACGCCGACGTTGCGGGGGTTCTGGAAGTGGTCCATGACCTTGTCGCTGTAGATCATGAGCGTCTCTCCTTGAGGAACTGGGTGTAAAGGGGGGACATCTTCCGCAGCCGGTCGATGACGGGCGGGAAGGCCTGGAAGAGATGGTCGATGTCCTCGGCGGCCGTGCCGTCGATGAGGCTGAAGACGAGCGACCCCTGGGCCAGGGCGTGGTCCAAGCCCATGGCGAGGAGGACATGGGAGGCCTTGAGGGTCTTGGAGGTGCAGGCCGAGCCGCTCGAGACCGAGATCCCCTGCAGGTCGAGGGAGAGCAGCATGCCCTCCCCCTCGACGAACTCGACGCAGAAGCTGGCGTGGTGGGGCAGGCGCTCGTCCGGGCGCCCCGTGACGACGACGTGATCGACCAGGCGCGGCAGTCCCTCGAGGAGGCGGTCGCGCAGGGGCCGCAGGCGCGCCGTCCGCGCCTCCATCTCCTCGCCGGCGATGGCCGCGGCCTTTCCCAGCCCGACGATCGCGGGCACGTTCTCGGTCCCGGCCCGGCGGCCGTTCTCCTGGACGCCGCCCTCGATCTGAGGCAGGATCCTCGTCCCGCGCTTCAGGAACAGCGCCGCCGACCCCTTGGGGCCGTAGAGCTGGTCGCCGGCCAGGCTCAGGGCGTCGACGCCCAGGGCCTTGACGTCGAGCGGGATGGAGCCGGCCGCGGCCACGGCGTCGGTGTGGAAGAGGACGTCCCGGTCGCGGCAGACCTTCGCGATCTCCGCCACGGGCTGGAGGGTGCCGACCTCGCCGTTGGCCGTCATGACGGAGACGAGCACGGTGTCCGGCCGGATGGCCTTTCCGACATCGGCCGGCGCGACGCGCCCCGTCCGGTCGACGGGGACCACGGTCGAGGCGAAGCCCAGCTTCTCCAGGCTCTTCACGGGATTGAGGACGGACAGGTGCTCGACGGCCGAGACGACGAGGTGCCGGCCCTTCGCCTGGTAGGCCTGGGCCAAGCCTTTGACGGCGAGGTTGTTGGCCTCGCTCCCGCTCGAAGTGAAATAGACCTCCTCGGCCTCGGCGCCGATGAGGCCGGCGACCGCGTCCCGCGCCGCCTCGACCGCCGCCTGGGCTTGCTGACCGGCGGAGTGGAGGCTCTGCGGGTTCCCGTAGGCCTCCTTGAGGTACGGCAGCATGGCCTCGAGGGCCGCGGGATGGAGGGGGGTCGCGGCGATGTGGTCGAAGTACGCTTTCCTCATGGTCAGCCTCCGGGCCGCCGCCGCCCGCTCGGGGCGCGGCGCCGGGACGGAGCTCCGGGGCCCGGTCAGACGGCCTCGACGCTCTTGACCTCGGGGACCTCCTTCTTCAGGATCCTCTCGATCCCCATCTTGAGCGTCAGTTGGGACATCGGGCAGCCGCCGCACGCGCCGGTGAGCCGGACGCGGACGACGCCGTCCTCTCCGACGTCGACGAGCTCGACGTCGCCGCCGTCGCCCTGGAGGGCGGGACGGATCTTGGCCAGAGCCTGCTCGACCTTCTCTTTCATGACGGACTCCTTGAGCGATAGGGCCTATGATAATCCCGACGGCGGGGAGTTTCCAGGGGTTTCTCTCCCCTCCCCGGCCATTCTACGCCGGGGCCGGCTAAAATACAATATTCTTATAGTAATAGTAGAGAATGGCCGGCCCGCCACCCGGCGGGCCCGCGACGGCGCGGCACTTACCTCTTCCGGACGGCCTTCTTCGCCGCCGCCTTCTTCGCCGCCGGTTTCTTCGCCGCCGCCGTCCTCATGGGCTTGTCGCAGCAGATGAAGACGTGCTCCTCGGCGCAGCCGCAGGCCTCGTCGACGACGACGCGATAGCCGCAGACGCCGCACTCGTAGGCCTGGCCCTTCCCGCCCTTTCCCTCTTTCACGGCCATGTTATCCCTCCTAAGGAGTCCCGCCGCTCGCCCGGTCCCAGTCGAGCAGGCGCTGCTCGCCCTTGAGGGCCCGGATGCGCGTGACGTCCTGGCTGACTTCGAGACAACCCCGGTAGCGCCCCCCGGCGTCTCGGACAGCGAAATAACGGATGTGGACGAACCGTCCGCCGAGCTCGATCCAGAACTCCGCGGCGTCCTTCGCTCCCAGCTTGAAGGCCTCGAGGATATTCGCCACGGTCCCGACGCTCTTCGCGGGATGGCAGTCCTGGACCTTGCGGCCGATGACGGCCGGGGTCCGGGTGAAGATCCGGTGCGGCGTTGCCGAGTAATACCTGACCGTGTCCTCGGCGTCGACGAAGGAGACGTCCACGGGGAGATGCGTCAGGATGAGGTTGACCAGCTCCGGCGTCAGCGCCCCCGTATCCAAGGCAACGAGGCCGGCGGACGCATCCGCGACGGAGGGTTTCTTCTTGGCTTCCTTGGGGGTCATCTTCTCCACCTCCCTGGAACTATCTTAGCATATCGCCCAAGCCGCGGGGGTCAGACGACGACACGCGGGATGAGGGGGTTGAGCCGGGCCAGGACCTCGTAGCCGATCGTCCCGGCCAGCCCGGCCAGGTCCTCGGCTGTGATGCGCTCCCTTCCGTCGGCGCCGATGAGGGTCGCCTCGTCCTCGAGCCGGACGCCCGGGATGTCGGTGACGTCGGCCATGAAGAAGTCCATGGCCACCCGGCCGCGGACGGGGGCACGGCGGCCTCGGATGAGGACGTGGGCGGCGTTGGAGAGGCCGCGGTCGTAGCCATCGTAGTAGCCGACGGGCACGACCGCGAGCACGGTCGGCCGCGTCGTCTTGTAGGTGCAGCCGTAGCCGACGCACGAGTCGGGGGCGACGCGCTTGACCTGGGCGATGCGGGCCTTCCAGGAAAGGACCGGCTTCAGGGCGAGCGGACGGCGCTTCTTCTGAAGGCACGACAAATAGGTCTCCTTGGACGGCCAATAGCCGTAGAGGCCGATGCCGACCCGGGCCATGTCGAAGTCGGTCTCAGGGAAGAGGATGGTCGAGGCCGTGCAGGACATGTGCCTGACCGGGACGCGCCCGCCGGCGGCCTCGAGCGCCCGGCAGGCCGCGCGGAAGAGATCGAGCTGGCGCTCGGGATAATCGTGCTTCGTCGTGTCCTCGATGTTGGCGAAATGGGACGAGAGGCCCTCGAGGACGAGCTCCGGATGGGAGCGGACGGCCCTGACGAAGGGAACGATGTCCTTGACCTCGACCCCCTGCCGGCGGGTCCCGGTCTCGACCTTGACGTGGACGAGCGCCTTTTTCCCTTGCCGCCGGGCCGCCGCGGCCAGCCGGCGGACCGTTTCCCGGTTATAGACGACGAGGCGCAGGTCCCGCTCCACGGCCTCCCCGAGGGCGTCGAGCGGCGTATAGCCGAGGACGAGGACCGGGCAGCGGAGGCCCGCCTCCCGGAGCGCCCCGCCTTCCTCGACCGAGTTGACGCCGAGCCAGTCGACGCCGTGGCGCAGGGCGACCGCTGCGACCTCGAGCAGGCCGTGGCCGTAGGCGTTGGCCTTCACCACGGCCAGGAACTTGCGACGCGGCCCGATGACGCGGCGGAACTCGCGGATATTGCGGACGAGGGCGGACCGGCTGACCTCGATGCGCTGGAGGGGCCTGCGGTCCATCGATCCTTCCCTAGTCCGGGCGCTTCGGGGCGGGCCGGAAGCTGTCGACGACGCCGTCGAGGGCGCCGGGGACGATGACCGTCTCCTCCCGCTCGACGCCGGTCGAGATGATGGCGACCCGGCTCTCGACGAGGTCCTCGACGACCTTGACATAGTCCAGGAACGTCCGCGGCAGCGCGCCGAGATCGGAGGCGCCGCTGACCGAATCGCTCCAGCCCGCCAGGGTCCGGTAGACCGGAGTGACGCGCTCGAGGACCCAGGGCTCGGTCGGGAAGCTCTTGAGCCTTTCGCCCTTGTATCGATAGGCGGTGCAGATGAGGACTTCGCCGAACTCCTCCAGGACGTCGGGCTTGGTCAGGGCGATCCGGTCGACGCCGTTGACCCGGCAGGCGTAGCGGACGGCGACGGCGTCGAACCAGCCGCAGCGGCGCGGCCGCCCCGTCGTCGCCCCGAACTCGTCGCCGCGCTTGGCAATGGCCTGACCCTTCTCGTCGAGGAGCTCGGTCGGGAACGGCCCGCCGCCGACCCGCGTCGTATAGGCCTTGGTGATGCCGAGGACGGCGCCGATCGCCTTCGGCCCCACGCCAAGCCCGGTGCAGGCCCCGCCGGCCGTGGCGTTGGACGAAGTGACGTAGGGGTAGGTCCCATGGTCGATGTCGAGCAGCGCCCCCTGGGCCCCCTCGAAGAGGACCCGGCGGCCGGCCCGCATGAGGTCATAGAGGAGCCCGGAGGCGTCGCCGATGAAGGGACGCATCACCTCGCCGAAGGCCGTGTACTCCTCGACGATCGGCCGCGGGTCGAGCTCCGGCTGCCCGAAGGCCTGGAAGATGCGGTTCTTGGCGGCGACGTTCTCGCGGACCTTGGCTCCGAGGACGGAGGCCTCGAGGAGGTCTCCGGCGCGGACGCCGGAGCGGGCGGCCTTGTCCTCGTACGCGGGTCCGATGCCGCGGCAGGTCGTGCCGATCTTCCGCTCGCCGCGGGCCTCCTCGCTGATCCGCTCGAGGACGGGATGCCAGGGCATGATGAGGTGGGCGTTCCGGCTGAGGACGAGGCGCTCCGGGCCCACCCGGACGCCCAGGGCGCACAGCTCGGCGATCTCCTTCAGGAAGGCCGCCGGGGAGACGACGAGCCCGTTGCCGATGACGCAGAGCTTGTCGGGGCGGAGGATGCCGGAGGGGATGAGGTGGAGGACGATCTTGCGGCCGCTCACGTAGACCGTATGCCCGGCGTTGTGCCCGCCCTGGTAGCGGGCCACGATGTCGAAGCTCGG
The DNA here is from genome assembly GCA_035543515.1 of Terriglobales bacterium. Taxonomy (GTDB): domain Bacteria; phylum Acidobacteriota; class Aminicenantia; order Aminicenantales; family Saccharicenantaceae; genus DATKJS01. The sequence continues at coordinate 9,150 of DATKJS010000051.1, forward strand.
GGTGAGGAGGTCGACGACCTTGCCCTTGCCTTCATCGCCCCACTGGGTCCCGAGAACGAGGAGGTTGGCCATGCGGCGTCCTTTCAGGCTCAGAAACTCACGCCGGCCTGGACGCGGAGGAGGTTGTCCTTGACCTTCGGCGTTTCGCGGTTCCACTCGTACTCGCCCTTGACGAAGAGGTTCGTGCCCAGGACGAGCCGGAGCCCCGCCGTCCAGCGGTCGAGGTCGAGGGCGATCCCCCCGGCATGGTACGGGTCGGTGTACTTGACCTTCTGGTAGCTCCCGACGGGCTGGAGGTGGGAGAACTTCATGACCAGCCAGACGGAGTAGCCCTCGGACTTTCCTTCGTCGTACGGCTCCGGGTTCTTGATCGTGCCCCGCGTCGCCTCGCCATGGATCTCCCAGCCCTCCGTGACCCAGGAGAGGTGCGCGCCCTCGAGGGACAGGCTGCGCTGGTCGAGGTCGTCGGCCTTGCCCGTGTAGTACGAGACACCGGCCTGGACCTCTCGGGTGATGGCGACGGAGAGGCGTCCCCCCTTGGCCTTGTCCTTGTTATTGTCGGAGAACTGCTGGCCGTCTCGGACCATGTCGCCCTCCTTGAGCCCGTTGCCGATGTAGGCCGCGTAGGAGAGGATGCCGAACTTGCCGTCGACGACGAGCCCGATGTCGCGCCAGCTCTGGGGATAGAAATGCTCGAGGTTGAGGGGCGTGCCAACAAGGAGCGTCTGCTGCGGCCGGTTGGTCTGGTTCCAGGCGCCGAACGGCACCAGGAACAGCCCGGCCTTGACGCTGAAGACCTCGGAGGGGACGAAGCCGACCCAAGCCTGCTCGACCTGGAACTCGGACTCGCTGAGGGCCCGGGCCTCCAGGGCGAAGGCGAACTTCTGCGAAAAGACGCCCGAAACGGTGGCCCCGGCCAGGAAGTTGCCGAAGGTACCGCGGGCATAGGCGCTCTCGGCTTGGCCCTTGAGGTACTCGGCGGCCAGGTAGCCGCTGAACCGGACCTGCCCCTGGAGCCCGGCGGCCCCGAAGGCGACGACGGCGCAGACGACCGATCGGAGGACGATCTTTCTCATGGTTCTAGACTCCGCTCCAGTCGAACGCGTCCTCCAGGAGTTCCCCCTTCCTGTGGGCGACGTTCTTGTTCAGTCCGACCAGGCGGCCGACTTCGGCCAGGCCTTTCTTCGTCCCCATCCAGATGGCCCCGACGAGGAGGCCGTCCTTGAGGACGATCTTCTTGTAGACGCCCTGCTCCGGGATGCCCTTGGCCAGGACCTCGTAGCCGGCTTCAAGGGGATTGGCCAGGCCGAATGAGGCGACCGAGAGGCCGGCGACCTTGAGCGTCGCCGACGGGACGGTGCCGGCATAGGGCTTCTCGAGCCCGAGCATGTTGTAGGCCGCGGCCCGCGACTGCTCGAAAGCGGCGGGAACATGGCCGTAGGTCACCCCCTTGTGCTCGGCCGCGTCGCCGGCGGCGAAGATCGCCGGGGCGCTCGTCCGGAGAAGGTCGTCGGCGACAATGCCCCGGTTGACGGCGAGCCCGGCCTCGCGGGCCTCCTCGGTTTCGGGGCGAACGCCGGCGGCGAGGATGACGGTCTCGGCATCCCACGCGTCGCCGCCCTGGAACCTCAGGCCGCGGGCCTCCGCCCCGCCGGAGATCTCCTCGGTGACCGTGCCGAGGCGGACCTCGATGCCCATCTTCTCCACCTCGCCCTTGAGGATGGCCCCGCCGGCCGCGTCGAGCTGGCGCGGCAGGAGCCGGTCGAGGACCTCGACGACGCGGACCTCGGCCCCGGCGGACTTGAGGGCCCGGGCGATCTCGAGCCCGAGGAGCCCGCCCCCGACGACGGCCGTCCGGGGATGCGACTTGACATGCTCCTGGATGGCCAGCGCGTCTTCGAGCGTCCGGAGAACGAAGACGCCCTTGCGGTCGGTCCCGCGCACGGGCGGGAGGACAGCCCGGCCGCCGCCGGCGAGGAGCAGGACGTCATAGGGCAGGCGGCCGCCGGAGGCGAGCTCGAGCCTGCGCTCCGAGGGGAGCAGGCGGACGACCCTCTCCCCCGTCCGGACGTGAATCCGCTGACGGACGTGCCAGTCCGGGGGGAAGGCGAAGAGCCGCTCCATGGGCAGCCGTCCGGCCAGGAACTCGACGAGGTTGGGCCGCGGGTAGTACGGATGCCCTTCCTCGCCGAAGACCTCGATCTCGACGTCGGGGTCGAGCTCGCGGAGGGTCTTGGCGGCCATGGTCCCGGCCAGGCCGCTGCCGACGATGACGGCTCTCATGTGCAGACCGCGCCCCGGCCTCCGGGGCTAAGACGCCTTCTGGAAGAATTCCTTGCCGACGCCGCACTGGGGACAGGTCCAGGTGTCGGGCAGGTCCTCGAAGCGGGTCCCGGAGGGGATGCCGTTGTCCGGGTCGCCCGTGGCGGGGTCATAGACATAGCCGCAGGCCGTGCATTCCCATTTTTCCATCGACTCCTCCTTGCTTCAATCCTCGGTGAGGACGCGGTTTTCGTATTCCGTTTCGAGCTTGAGCTTGTGGGTCCGTTCCTGCCCGGCCAGGAACTCGAAGAGCCGGCGGTGCGGGGCGAGCTCGGGCCGCCGGGCCAGGCCCGCGTAAAGGTCCTCCGCTCTCTTCTCCTTGCGCGCGGCAAAGATGAGGAGGTCCTGGAAGGTCATGTCGGGATCGAGGGGGACGTCGTCCAAAGCGTCGCTCAGCCCCATGTCCGGGGCGAGCGGCTCGGGGCTCGCGGGGAGGCCGGCGGAGGCGACATTCTCGAGGAGCCGGCGGTGCTCCTTCTCTTGCCCCTCGAGCTCGAGGAGGAGCGTGCGGAGACCCGGCGTTGTGGCCCGCTTCGCCATCTCCGCGTAGCCTTGCGCGGCCTCGACCTCCCTGCGGATGGCGAACGCCAGGACGTCGCCCAGGCTTTCAAGAGTTGGATGCGGCATGCCTCTCATATCCTCTCTCGGGTTTTTGGCGCCGCGGCGGCCGCGGAGCCGTGCTCATTATAAACCATTCGGGGGGGCTGTCAAACCGCGTTCGACGGAGGCCCGGGCGGGCGTGCCTCCCCCGCGCTGAGGCTCACGAGCTTCTCCCGGACCAGGCTGTTCCGCTTGACGGGCTTGTCGTTCTTGATGGCGATCCAGAGGGCCTTGAACGAGCCGACGACGACGCTCAGCTTCTTGGCCCGCGTCAGGGCCGTGTAGAACAGGTTCCGCTGGAGCATGATGAAGTGCTGGGTCATGAGCGGCATGATCACGGCCTGGTACTCGCTGCCCTGGGCCTTGTGCACGGAGACGGCGTAGGCCAGGGCGACGTCGTTCATCTCGTCCTTCTCGTAGGAGACCGTGCGGCCGTCATAGTCGACGAACAGCCGGAACCTCGCTTTGTCGGCGCGGAGGATCGTGCCGATGTCGCCGTTGAAGACGTCCTTCTCGTAGTCGTTGCGGAGCTGCATGACCTTGTCGCGGTCCCGGAACTCCCGCAGGCCGACCTTGAGCCCCTCGCCGCGCGGGTTCAGCCGCTTCTGGAGCTCCTGGTTCAGGTTGTCGACGCCGACGAGGCCCTTGTACATCGGGCTGATGACCTGGATCTCGGGCGAGAGCGGGCTCAGCCCGAGCCGGCGCGGCACGCTCCACGTGCAGAGCTTCATGATCGTGTCGAAGGCCTTCTTCTCGTCGTCGCGGCGGACGAAGAAGAAGTCGGCCTCCTTGTCTTCGCGCGGCGGGTGGACGAGGGACAGGCCCTGGTTGATGCGGTGGGCGTTGAGGACGATGAAGCTCTCCTTGTCCTGCCGGAAGATCTCGTCGAGACGGACGACGTCGACGGTCCCCGATTCGATGAGGTCCTGGAGCAGGGTCCCCGGCCCGACCGAGGGCAGCTGGTCCTTGTCGCCGACGAGGACGAGGCGCATCGCCGCCGGCACGGCCCGCAGGAGGTGGTACATGAGCGGCAGGTCGACCATCGACATCTCGTCGACGACGAGGGCCTCGCCGCGGAGCGGGTTGCGCTCGTCCCGCTTGAACGTCCCCTTCTTCGGCTGGAACTCGAGGACGCGGTGGATCGTCCGCGCGTCGCGCCCGGTCGTCTCGGCCAGCCGCTTCGCCGCCCGCCCCGTGGGCGCGGCCAGGATGACCTCGCGCCCCCATTTCTGGAAGATGTCGACGATGGCCCGGATGATGGTCGTCTTCCCGGTGCCGGGCCCGCCGGTGATGACGAGGATCTTCTTCTCGAAAGACTGCCGGATGGCCCGCTTCTGGAGCTCCGAGAAGGCCAGGCCGAGGTCCTTCTCCGTGGCCGCGACGGCCGCGTCGAGGTCGAAGTCCGGCGGCCGGCAGGGGTAGCCGGCCAGCCTGTGGATGGCCCGGGCGACCTCCTCCTGGGCCTGGTAATAGAAAGGAAGATAGAGGGCGGCGTCCGCCCCGAGCTCCTCACGGACGGCCTTCTTCGCCTGGAGGAGCTCGTCCAGGGCCCGGTCCGCGTGCTCGGGCTCGGCGCCCAGGTCCTCGGCGCACTTCGCCCGGACCTCGGAGGCGTAGGAGAAGACGTGGCCCTGCTCGTTGTCCTTCTCGAGGATATAAAGGATATAGGCCTTGACCCGCTCGACCGACCGCGGGTCCATGCCGAGCTTGAGGGCGATCTGGTCGGCCGTCTTGAAGCCGATGCCCCAGATGTCGAGGCATAGCTGGTAGGGATTGCTCCGCAGGACGCCGAACGACCGGTCGCCGTACTGGCGGTAGATCTTCGTGGCCAGATTCGTCGAGACGTCGTGCTCCTGGAGGAAGATGATGAGGTCGCGGATGTCCTGGTGCTCGGCCCAGGATCTTCGGATCTCGCGGAGCTTGACCGTGCCGACGCCGTCGACCTCCTTGAGCCGCTCCGGGGACTTGGCCAGGACGTCGATCGTCCCGGCGCCGAAGCGGCCGACGATGCGCGCCGCGAGCACGGGGCCGATGCCGCGGATGAGCCCGGAGGCCAGGAACTTCTCGACGCCGGCGGCCGAGGCCGGCAGGGTCAGGGTGAAATGGTCGGCCTGGAACTGCCGGCCGAAGCGGAGGTTGAGCTCCCAGCGGCCCCGGACCTTGAGCATCTCGCCCGGCGAGAGGGGCGGGAACGGGCCGACGACGGTCACGAGGTCGCCGCCCGCGGCGGCGAGGCGGAAAACGGTGTAGCCGTTCTCGGGGTTGTAGAAGACGATCTCCTCGACCGTGCCCTCGACCGTCTCGGCCCCGGCGGCCGCCGCGGCCGCCTTGCCCCGGGCGGTGCCGGCGGCGCGGTCAGGGCGTTTGTCCATGGGCGTCGTTTTTCATCTTAAGCGTTTCCGGATGGACGGTCAACCACCCCCGGCGGCGGGCAGGACGGGAGAAGGGGCCGAGGCTCAGTTGATGACCTTGAGGAAGCGACCCCAGCGGGCCTTGGGGATGAGGCTGGCGATCTTCTTCAGCCGGGCCTGGAAGCTCGTCTTCTGCCAAGCGTCGCGCTCGGCGCCGTAAGAGAAGTAGATGACCCAGGGCCTGCCCTTGACATAATCGATAGGAACGAATCCCCAGTAGCGGCTGTCGGAGCTGTTATCGCGATTGTCACCCATGGCGAAGAAGTAGCCCGGCGGCACGACGACCGGGCCGTAGTTGTCCCGGATGACGTCGTCATAGTGGTAGGCGTCGTTCTTGGCGAAGACCTGGCTGTCGCTGTGGACCTTGTAGGGCTCGTCGATGGGCCGGTCGTTGATATAGATCTGCTTGTCTCTGATCTCGAGCTTCTCCCCTTCGAGGGCGATGACCCTCTTGACGAAGTCTTGGGTCAGCTTCTTAGGGTACTTGAAGACGACGATGTCCTTGCGGACGATCGCCTTGCGGGGCAGGATCGCCCCCTCGAGCGGCAGGACGGGCCGGACGTAGGCCAGCTTGTTGACGAGGAGGAAGTCGCCGACGAGGAGCGTCGGCTCCATCGACCCGGTCGGGATCTGGAAGGCCTGGACGACGAAGGTCATGACGAAGAAGACGAAGACGGCCGTCTCGACGATCAGCTCGAAGTACTCCCTGGCCACGCTCTTGTCGCGCTTCTTCGGTTCTTTGGCCATGTCTCTCCGCCTATGAAGCATCTACTATAAACAAAAACGCGGCGTTCGGCAACTCCGTTCCTTTTTAAGGTCGAACGGGTCCTGTCCGTGCCCATCCCCCCGTGCGGCGGTGGCGCCGAGGCCGTCCTTATCCCCCGGCCCCGGGAACCTGTCCCGGTTCTCCCGTCAGAAATCCCGCCGGGTCCCCCTCCGGCAGGGAGCGGACTCTGGGAAGCGACCATCAGAGCCGCGGCGGAGCGGCTCGGAGCCGCGGTTCTGGGAGAAATACAGACAAAGCAGGATTGTGCATCCTATCCCAGAGATTTCCCAGAAGCTCCGCTCCGGGAAACTCCGCTACGCTTCCGGCGGGTCGCTCCCAAGGCGTCGCTCCCGGCCGGAGGGGTGGTCGGTGCCAGTCCCCGCCCACCCGCAGCGGAGTTCCCAGAGAAGCAGGGTACGGTGCTGAGAAGCGGCATGGTGGAGCCCATCGAGAACCGATGGTCGCGGCACGCGAAGTGCGGGCTATAGGGCCTCCGATTCGAGTGCGAGGAGTATGAGCCGGAGCGAGGCCGGACCGGGACGCACGGGGACAGGTGCCCGTGGCCGGGGGCCTAGGGCGACCTTCGTCGCCGCCATCCTCAGCGTCCTTGACAGGCGGGGAGAATACGGATTTACTAATCGCGTGAACGTCACCCTGTTCGGCTACCCGAAGACGGGCAAGACGACTCTCTTCAACCTGCTCACCGGGGCCCGGGCCGAGGTTGGGGGCTTCGAGGACGGCCGGCGGGAGCCGAACGTTCGGACCTGCCCCCTGCCCGACGTCCGGCTTGACCGCATCGCCGCCCTCTACCCGGACCGCCGCAAGGTCGCGGCCGCCCTCGACCTGACGGACCTCGTCGGCATCTCCTTCGGCGAGGTCAGGACGAGCCTCTTTCTGAGCCTCCTCCGCAAGGCCGATGGGCTCGTCCACGTCGTCCGCGCCTTCCGGGACGAGCGCGTGCCGCATCCGAAGGGCCGTGTCGACCCGGCCGAGGACATCCGCTTCATGGAGGAGGAGCTCGTTCTGGCCGACCTCCTGGCCGCCGACGGCAGGCTCGAACGTCTCGGCAAGGACCTGAAGAAGATGACCGACCCCGAGGCCGAGAAGGAGAAGGACGTCCTCGAGCGGCTCCGCCCCTTCCTCGAATCGGGACGGGGCCTGCGCGGCGCCCCGCTCCCGCCGTCCGACGAAAAGCTCGTCCGCAGCTTCGCCTTTCTGACCCTCAAGCCCCTCCTCCACGCCGTCAACCTGGACGAGGCCGACGCCGCCTCCCTCGCCTCGCCCGGCGACCTTTATCCCATCGATGCCCCCGGCCGGCGGACGATGGCCTTCTGCGGCCGCATCGAGAGCGAGATCGCCGAGTGCGAAGAGCGTGAGCAGGCCGAGTTCATGGCCGGCTACGGCCTGCGCGAGCCGAGCGCGGCCCGCTTCTGCGCCCAGGCCCTCCCCTGGCTCGACCGGGTCACGTTCTTCACCGTCGGCAAGGACGAGGTCCGGGCCTGGGCCGTCCGGCGGGGCTCGACCGCGCTCAACGCGGCGGGGGCCATCCATTCCGACATCGAGAAGGGCTTCATCAGGGCCGAGGTCATCCCCGCGGACGGCCTCCTTGCCCTGGGGTCCCTCCAGCGCGCCAAGGACGCGGGCGCCATCCGCCTGGAAGGCAAGGACTACGCCGTCCGGGACGGGGACGTCATCTACTTCCGGTTCGCGCCATGAACCAGAGATTCCGGACGACGGCCGAGGACCCCGGCTCCGCCGCACGCGCGGGGGTCCTCGAAACGCCCCACGGCGCGGTCGCGACTCCCGCCTTCATGCCCGTGGCCAGCCAGGGGACGGTCAAGGCCCTGACCCACGCCCAGGCCGAGGAGCTCGGGGCCGAGATCCTCCTCGTCAACTCCTACCACCTCTCTCTCCGGCCGGGAGCGGAGACGGTCGAGGCCTTGGGAGGCCTCCACGCCTTCATGTCCTGGCCCAAGCCCATCCTGACCGACAGCGGCGGCTTTCAGATCTACAGCCTCTCGCCCCTGGTCAAGCTGTCCGAGGAGGGCGTCCGTTTCGCCTCCCACCTCGACGGCAGCCGGGTCTTCCTCAAGCCCGAGGACGCCGTCGACCTCCAGCTCCGGCTGGGGACGGACATCCTGATGTGCCTGGATTACTTCCCGGCCTATCCCTGCGCCGACGAGACGATGGCCGAGGCCGTGCGGCTGACGACGGCCTGGGCCCGCCGCAGCCGGGAGCGCTGGGCGCGGACGGATGGCCGCCAACAGCTCTGGGGGATCAGCCAGGGCGGCGTCTCGCCCGCCCTGCGGCGCCGGTCGATCGAGGACCTGGTGGCCCTGGACTTCCCGGGCTACGCCTACGGCGGCCTGGGCATCGGCGAGCCGAAGACGCGGCTCCTCGAGGTCCTCGAGGCGGGCGACGGCCTCTTCCCCCGGGACCGGCCGCGCTACCTCATGGGCATGGGCTACGTCGAGGACATCCTCGAGGCCGTCGAGCGGGGCATCGACCTCTTCGACTGCGTCCTGCCGACCCGAAACGCCCGGAACGGGACGCTCTTCACCAGCCGCGGCCGGGTCTCGATCAAGAACGTCAAGTACGCCCGCGACCCGCACCCCCTCGACGAGTCCTGCGACTGCTACACCTGCCGGAATTTCTCCCGGGCCTACCTTCGCCACCTCTTCGAGCGGGGCGAGATGAGCGCGGCCGTCCTCAACACCATCCACAACCTCCATTATTATCTTGACATCTTCCGCAGAATCCGTCATTCTATTCAATCCAACTCTTTTCCTATCTTGAAGAAGAGCATAATTTCGAACGATACCGATAAGGAAGAAAAAACATGATCTTCGCCACTCTTTTTTCCTTCGCCCAGCAGCCCGCGGCGGGAGCGGCGGCCAAGCCCAGCATGCTCACAGCCCTGCTCCCGTTCATCCTCGTCTTCGCCATCTTCTATCTCCTCATCATCATGCCCCAGCGGAAGAAGCAGAAGAAGCACATGGAGATGGTGGAGGGGCTGAAGCCCGGCGACCGGATCGTGACCACGGCCGGCATCTTCGGCCGGGTCGTCAGCGTCCAGAAGGACCGGATCGAGCTCAAGATCGCCGCCAACACCCAGATCGAGATCACGAAGAGCGCGGTGGGCGTCATCCTCGGCGCCACGGACACGGCGCCGGTGAAGACGGACTGAGCGCGGGCGAGACCGGAACGAAGGGGTTCTCATGAAGAAGGGACTGCGCTGGAAGATCATCCTCACCGTGGCCGTCCTGGCGGTTTCGATTTTCGTCGCCTCCCCGATCCAGGACAAGATCAAGCTCGGGCTGGACCTCAAAGGCGGCATCCACCTCGTCATGCAGATCATGACGGAGGACGCCGTGGTCATGGAGACCGACCAGGAGATCCTCCGCCTCCAGGACGTCTTCAAGAAGAACGCCATCACCTTCGGCACCATGACCCGGCTGGCCCCCGGGAAGTTCGCCATCCAGGGGCTCAACCCGGACGAGGAGGGCAAGGCCCGCGAGCAGCTCGACCAGTACCTCCGCGACTGGGACTACAGCTTCAACGGGCCGGTGGGGACGGTCACGATGAAGGCCGCGGCCATGCAGCTCATGAAGGACCAGGCCGTCGAGCAGTCCGTCGAGACGATCCGCAACCGCATCGACATGTTCGGCGTTGCCGAGCCCATCATCGCCCGCTACGGGCGGGAGCAGCTCATCGTCGAGCTGCCCGGAGTCGACAACCCCGAGCACGTCCAGAGCATCATCAAGACCGCGGCCGTCCTTGAATGGAAGCTGGTCAAGGCCGGCCCGGCCGCCGACGAGGCGACCCTGCTCAAGGACTTCGGCGGCAAGGTCCCCGACGACATGGAGGTCATTAGGGGCGACCCAAAGCGCGGGACCGAAGGATTCTTCCTGGTCACTAAGGTGGCCTCGGTCACAGGCAAGGACCTGCGCCTCGTCCGCCGGAGCCAGGACGAATGGGGCCAGCCGGCGGTGGCCTTCCAGCTCAAGGCCGACGGGGCCCGCCGCTTCGAGCAGGTCACCGGCGAGAACATCGGCAAGCCCCTGGCCATCATCCTCGACAAGAAGGTCCAGTCGTTCCCGAACATTAACGCCCGGATCAGCGACAGCGGCATCATCCAAGGGCACTTCACCGTCGAGAGCGCCGACGACCTCGTCCTCGTCCTCAAGGCCGGCGCCCTGCCGGCCGGGATCAAGACCCTGGAGAACCGGACCATCGGGCCGTCGCTCGGCGCCGATTCCATCCGGGCGGGCTTCCTCTCGGCCCTAGTCGCCCTGATCGCCATCATGGCCTTCATGATCGTTTACTACCGGGTCTCCGGCATCAACGCCATCGTCACCCTCGTCCTCAACCA
>DATKJS010000052.1:0-4900 GCA_035543515.1 Terriglobales bacterium
CCCCGTCGGGGAAACGCGCGCAGGGCCCGACGAAGGAGCGGCAGGCGACCCCGGCCGGTCGCGACGGCGGCGCCCGATCCCACTGGGTGGCGGCCACGGGCCCTAACGCAAGCGCCGGCGTCCTCCGCGCCGCGCTCGCCGCCGCCGACACGCACGGCCTGGACCCGAAGGACTACGCCACGGACGAGATCGGCCGCCTCTGGGAGAAGAAAGACCCCGAAAGCCTGGCCCGGCTGGAGTCGCTCCTCACGACCGCGCTCGGGAACTACGCCTCCGACATGACCGAGGGCCGGCACCAGCCGCGGGACTTCGACCCCGAGGCCTTCCCCACGGCGTGTGATTGCGAGGTCGACCGGCCGGCCATGCTCGAGCGGGCGCTGGCCGCTCCCGACCTGAGGGCTTTCCTCGAGGACCTGGCCCCGCCCTTCGAGGAGTACCGGGCGCTCCGTGAGAAGCTGGCCGAGTACCGGGCACTGGCCGCCAGCGGCGGCTGGCCCGCCGTCCCGCCCGGGGGGAAGCTCAAGCCCGGCGACAGGGACCCGCGGGTGGGCGCGGTCCGCCGGCGGCTGGCCGCGACGGGCGAATGGCCGGCCGCCGATCCCGCGGACAGCGATACTTACGACGGGACCCTGGCCGAGGTGGTCACGCGTTTCCAGCGGTTTCACGGCCTCGAGGCCGACGGCATCATTGGGCCGGGGACCTTTGCCGCCCTCGACGTTCCGGTCGAAAGCCGCATCCGGCAGCTCATCGTCAACATGGAGACGTGGCGCTGGGTCGGGCGCGACCGCGGCGACTGGTGGATCACGGTCAACATCCCGAGCTTCCGCTTGACGGCCGTGAGGGGAGGCAAGGTCGAGATGTCCATGGCGGTCGTCGTCGGCGACGAGGCCCACATGACCCCGGTCTTCAGCGACCGCATCCGGTACGTCGAGCTCAACCCGTACTGGAACGTGCCCGTCAGCATCGCCAGGAAAGAGTTCCTGCCGAAGTTGCGGAAGGACCCGGGTTATCTCAAGAAGCAGCACATCCGCGCCTTCGAGGGCTGGGACGCGGGGGTCGACGAGGTCGATTCCGCGTCCGTCGATTGGGCGTCGGTCTCGGCCGACGACATGGGGCGCTATCGGCTGAGGCAGGACCCGGGGGCAGACAACGCCCTGGGACATTTCGCCTTCGTCTTTCCGAACGCGTTCGGCGTCTATCTCCACGACACGCCGGCCCTCGGCCTGTTCGAGCTCCCCAAGCGGACGTTCAGCCACGGCTGCATCCGCGTCGGCCGGGCCCACGAACTCGCGGCCTACGTCCTCGGCGGGGAGGAGAAGGGCTGGACACAGGAGAAGCTCGACGACATGCTCGCGACCGGGGAGAACCGGAGCGTGACCCTCGAGCGGCCGCTCCCGATTTACATCCTTTACAACACAGCCGTCGTCGACCGCGAGAGCCGCGACGCCTATTTCTTCGACGACGTCTACGGCCGGGACGCCCTGCTCGAGAAGGCGATCTTCCTCCAGAAGCGCTGACGGACGACAAAAGGTGAGAGGGAGAAAATGACGGTGGCCTCGAGAGGCGCGGCGGGCCGGGCGATCCTCATGGCTCTGGCCGCGGCGCTGGCCCTGGCCGCGGCCGCCGCGGCCCAGACCGTGATCACCGCGGCTCCCGAGCCGGAGCGGACGCTCTCGTTCCACAGCACGCACAACGGAGAGCGCCTGCGCGTCGTCTACAGGCGCGGGGAGAACTATCTCCGGCCCGCCCTGGACGACATCAAGCACGTCCTGCGCGACCCGTTCACGAACGAAGAGGTCGCGATCGACCCGGCCCTGCTGGATTTCCTGTACGACCTCCTCCAGAAGGTCGGCTTCCGGGGCGAGGTCGAGGTCGTCTGCGGGTACCGGTGCGTCGAGACGAACACGCGCCTCCATAACCAATCGGGCGGGGTCGTCCTGGGCAGCCAGCACATCAAGGGCCGGGCCCTCGACTTCCGGCTGCCTGGCATTGACACGAAGAAGGCCTATGAGACGGCCAGGGCCATGAAGCGCGGCGGGACCGGATATTACAAGGCCTCGGATTTCATCCACATCGACACGGGGCCCGTCCGCTCCTGGTAAGCCCCGCCGTCGCCCTCGGACCCGGGGATCCGGGCCCGGAAGCCGCTTTCACGGTCGGAAATACCCCAGCTGCTCGACCAGCGCGGCGACGCGACGGACGCGGCGCTCGAGCCCGTCGGGAGGGACCTGGTCGGCGACGCCCAGCACGTAGCGCGGCCGCGTCGTCATGACCTCGATGACATGCCTGACATGCCGGTCGAACTCCCGGTCCGGGACCTTGTCCGTGAAGTAGACCCCGGGCAGGCCGCCCCATAAAACGGTCGCGCCGTTCCCGCTCCAGTCGGCCCAGAGCTCGACCTCGAGGTCGCCGACCGGGGCCGGCGTCATGGCCTCGACGAAGGTGAACCCGGCGGTGCAGACCTGGCGGAGAAGGCCCCTGAGGGTCCCGTCCATGTGGACGCATGAGGCCTTGCCCGCTTCCCGGATGCACGCCGTCCAGGTTTCGTGGTAGTCGCGCATGAACATCTCGTAGAACCTCGGTCCGACGACCTCGGAGGAGAGGTTCTCGGGGATCATCAGGACCTCCGCCGGGCTGGCGAGGGCGATCCCGGCGGCCCGGTCGTGGGCCCGGCGCGCCGCGGCCAGCGTCCCGGCCAGCGCGTCGGGGTCGTCGGCGAGGATCTCAGTCACGGCCACGATGCCTGCGTCGAGAGCGACCATCTGCATGAAGGGGCTCTTGGGGAGGTAGCCGAGGACGACACCCGCGCCGCCGACCTGGCGCCGCCTCATTTCGGCGAAGGCGTAGTCGCGCTCGTAGCGGGTGTTCTCGAAAAGCCAGCGATAGGGGTCGAGGTCGGCCGCGGACTTGACCAGCCGCTCGGTCGGGGCCTCGGAGAACGACTCGGGAAGCCACGTCCAGGCCTCGGTCAGGACACCGCGCGGCGTCTCGATCTTCCGGCGCCGCTTCTCCCCTTCCCGCCACTCGGTGACGCGGCAGTTCTCGAGGACCGTCCGGAATGGAAAATAGCCCTGGAGATAGAAGCCGACGCCGAGCGCGCGATGCCAGTCGATGTAGGCGTCACTCTCCTTGAAGCCCGCGGGCTTGAGGCCGCGGCCGATAAGCGAGGTCGCCCAGTAATCGAGGTCCCCGAACCACGGCAGTCGGTCGGGCGTGCCGCCGGCGAGGAGGGTCAGGATGCGCTCGCGCTCGGTCATCGCGCTCCGTCCGGGCCGGGGCCCCTGCCCCTATCTCCGGCCCTCAAAGAGCGTCCAGGCGTGGCCCTTCATGTCCCTGAGGTATTTCTCCTGCCAGCGGTACTCGGGATGCTTGGCCAGGAAGGGCGCGGCGAGGAAGTCCTTGCCGCAGGGATGGCCCATCCGGCCCCAGAACTTCATCTCCCTGGCCAAGGCGGCGCTCGTCACCTTGCCCTGGACGGCGCCGGCCGGGCAAAAGGGGCCCCAGACGACCGGCCAGCCCTTGGGGTCGTCCTCGATGTGGCCGCAGAGGACATCGGCATTGGCCGCCTCCGCCCCCGTGCTCGCGTCGACGTGGTCCGCCTCGAACGACTTGCCCAGCTCGACGTCGATGCGGCCCCTGTTCGCGGCCATGAGCATCTCCCAGCGCGCCTTGCGGACGAGGGTGCCCTGGATCGCGTCGGTGGGATCGAAGGTCGTCTCCTCGGCGATGAGCCTCGCGTCGAGGGGGAAGTTCGAGCCGATGAAGTACCCGTCGGACGTCCGCCAGACGCGGTGGTTCTTGAGCCCGAGCTCGAGGCGGCCGATTTCGTTCGTCTTGATGTCGCCGACGAGCCAGTCGTTGGCGTAGGCGCCGTTGCCGTTCGTGGTCATGATGCGGACGAAGTCGTCGATGGACGCGGCGTACTGGGCGGCCTTGCGTGCGCGGGCGAACTCGGGCACTCCGTCCTCGCGGAAGCCCTTGAACTTGTCGATCGTCGTCTCGGTGTAGACGAGGCCCGCCCCGTTGACGACGAAATCGTCGCCGCTGTGGATATATCCGGGGAGGGCGTCCATCACGATCCGGTAGCCCTTCTCCGGCCGGATGTCGAGGACGACGTTCCAGCGCTCGCCGACGATGTAGTCGACCCAGTTGTTGTGGCCCATGACGATCCGGCCGTCCGAAGTGAAGGCGCCGGTGGCGATAAAGGCGCTGCAGCTCCCGGGGGCGCGGCTGACGCCGGGGCCGGTCTTGAGCTTGTCCTCGAGATAAGGGACGTAATAGGAGGCGAGCTCGAGCCAGCCGTTGAGGGCGGCGAGGTCGGTCCGGTCGAACGGGCTCGAGGGGAGGCGGGCGCGGAGGCCCTCGGCGATGCCCTCGATCTCGTCGCGGCATTCGGGGTCGAGCTGGGGCCAGAACATGCGGCCGGCGGCCTCGCGGAAGAAGGCCCAGTCATGCTTGGTCGAGCCCTTGAGGAGGACGGCCAGGGCCCGGAGCGTGTCGTCGATCTCGGGAGCAAGGAGCCAGCCGTGCTGGAAGCCGACGCCCCGCGGCCTGCCCTCGAGCCGGACGTGGACCCAGCCGTTCGTGTCCTCCCGCGTGGCGTGCCCGAGGCGGGGGTCGCGGGGGGCGCTCCGGCCGGGGCTCGGGACGCCGGCGGCGACCGCGAGGACGACCGCCGCGGCAAGGATGGCCAGGGCCGCGGACGTGCTGCGCTTCTTCATCTCTCCACTCCCATCTTACGAGTTGTGCCCATGCCCGTCGCCCATTCTAATGTTTTGCGCGGGCGGCGGCAACGCCCCGGGCCGCGGCGTTGTCAAGAAGGGGTCAAACCTACAGATTACAGAAATAACCTGTAATCTGTAGGTTTGACCCCGGCCGCCGGGCGGGGGTAGGATAACGC
>DATKJS010000053.1:0-17573 GCA_035543515.1 Terriglobales bacterium
CAATTTTCCGGCCCGACCCATCCAGGGCGGCATCCCGGACTGGATCGCCGGGCTCATCGGCGCCCTCGGGGTCAAGCCGTCATTCGTCGGGATGAGCGCCGAGGACGTCCTGGTCGAGGTCGTCGACGAGGACCCCGTAACCGGCTCGTCCCACTGTGTCCTCACGCCGTTCTGGGCTCAGCGCCTGGGCAAGGTCTCGATGACCGCCTACCAGGCCTCGGCGCGCGGCGGGATTCTCCGCTTGCGCCTCGATAACGACCGGGTCCGGATCTCCGGTCGCACGGTCACCGTCATCCGCGGCGAACTGCTCGCGTAGCTCGCCTCGTGGTCGGGCGGGTCCTGTCTGCTAACTCGCCGTTCCAGTGGCGCCGCGGCCACCCTTGGCCCCCGCACCCCGGGAACCTGTCCCGGTTCCCCCATCAGCAAGGCAGACGGGTCCGGCAGGGAGCGGAGTCTTCGGAGCGACCATCAGAAGCGCGGCCGAGCCTCCCGAGGCTGCGCTTCTGGGAAATATCCGGAACGAGAGGAAGGGGCCTCGGGGGTTGGCCGGAACGTCATGTGCGGTTTAGCCTTCACGAACCGTTTTTCGAGGGAATCCGCCTTGCCGGACGGCGAGGATGTCTGAGCCTGATCCAGAGGAGTGCGGAGGATTGGAAAAAAACGGGAGCAAAGGAAACCCGTTTTATTAGACGCGGGGCGGGTCGGAGAGTGCTGAGCGAGTTCCGCAGCCGCCGAGAAAGAACGGTTCGGGGAGGCGTGAAGAACCGCACTCTGGAGCGAAGGCCAATCCCCGAGGCCCCTCCGGCAGTCGGGTGCGGAACGGTACGGGGGAACAGGGACAGGTGCCCTGGGCCGGGGGATAAGGGCGACTTCGGCGCCGCCGAAACCGGGGGACAGGGACAGGACGCGTCCAACCCTCCAGAGCTCGTTCCAGATATTTCCCAGAAGCGCGGCTTCGAGTCGCTCTGCCGCGCTTCTGCCGGTCGCTCCCCAGAGTCCGCTCCCTGCCGGCGGCTTGACATTTCCCCTGGCCGCCGTTAAGGTAGAGCTACCTTATGGATGGGAAAGGGAAGGCGTCCATGAACGACAGGAACAACCGTCCGGACGTGCCGGACCCGGCCGCCCCGGCCGGACGCATCGATTTCGACGAAGTCCGGAAGGTCATCGCCCTCCTCGAGGAGAAGAACCTGTCCGCGTTCGAGCTCGAGACGGAGGGCTTCAAGATCAAGATCAGCCGCAGCCTGCCGGCCCCGGCCGCCCCCCCGGCCGCCGTCGCGGCGCCCGTGGCCACGGTCCTGCCCGCCCCCGGCGACGCCGCGGGCGCCCCGGCCCCGGTCGAGACCGACGAGTCCCTGCACGTGATCACCTCCCCCATGGTCGGGACGTTCTACCGCGCCCCCGACCCGACCGCCGCGCCCTTCGCCGACGTCGGGGACCCGGTCAAGAAGGGCCAGACGCTCTGCATCGTCGAGGCCATGAAGCTCATGAACGAGATCGAGTCCGACGTCGACGGCACGGTCGTCAAGGTCTTCCCCGAGAACGGCAAGCCGGTCGAGTTCGGCCAGAAGTTGTTCGCCATCCGGCCGGCGAGCTGAGGCTCATGTTCGCCAAGGTCCTCGTCGCCAACCGCGGAGAGATCGCCCTCCGCGTCGTCCGGTCCGCCCGGGAGCTCGGCCTCAAGACGGTCGCCGTCTTCTCCGAGGCCGACCGCCAGTCCCTCCACACCCTGCTCGCCGACGAACGGGTCTGCATCGGCCCGGCCCGGGCCTCGGAGAGCTACCTCAACATCGCCAACATCCTCAGCGCGGCCGAGGTCACCGGCGCCGACGCCATCCACCCCGGCTACGGCTTCCTGGCGGAGAACGCCAAGTTCGCCGAGATCTGCGAGGCCCAGGGGATCACCTTCATTGGCCCGCCGCCGTCCATCATCCGTCTGATGGGGGACAAGAACAAGGCCCGCCAGACAATGAAGAAGGCCGGCCTGCCCATCCTTCCCGGCAGCGACAAGACCATCGAGGACGTCGCGGAGGCCAAGAAGGTCGCGGGGAAGATCGGCTTCCCCGTCATCGTCAAGGCCGCGGCCGGCGGCGGCGGCAAGGGCATGCGGATCTGCCGGTCGTCGTCCCAGCTCGATGAACAGTTCCCGATCGCCATGGGCGAGGCCAAGGCGGCCTTCGGCGACGCGTCCCTCTACGTCGAGAAGTACATCTCCGGGTCCCGCCACATCGAGATCCAGGTCATCGGCGACAAGAAGGGCAAGGTCATCGCCTTCGGCGAGCGCGAGTGCTCCGTCCAGCGGAAGTACCAGAAGCTCATCGAGGAGACGCCCTCGCCCGGGATCGACGAGAAGACGCGCCGCCGGATGATCAAAGAGGTCGAGGACGCGGCCGCCGAGGTCGGTTACCAGAGCCTGGGCACGTTCGAGTTCCTCGTCGACGACAAGGGCCATTTCTATTTCATGGAAGCCAACGCCCGGGTCCAGGTCGAGCACCCGATCACGGAGATGGTCTATGGCATCAACCTCATCAAGGCCCAGATCCGCGTCGCGGCGGGCGAGAAGGTGACTTTCCCCTATGCCCTGGAGATGCGAGGCCACGCCATCGAATGCCGCATCAACGCCGAGGACCCGGAAACGTTCGTCCCCTCCCCTGGGAGGATCGACTTCCTGGTCCTGCCGGGCGGCGAGGGCATCCGCGTCGATTCCGCGGCCTACGGCGGCTGGGTCATCCCGCCGGACTACGATTCCCTCGTGGCCAAGATCATCGCCTACGCTCCGACCCGCGAGCTGGCCATCCGGAAGATGCAGGCCGCCCTGGAGACGACAACAGTCGTCGGCGTCAAGACCAACATCCCGCTCCACATCCGCGTCCTCTCCGACACCGACTTCCGCAACGGGAAGACCACGACCCAGTTCATGGAAGGACTCCTGGCCCGGAAGCCGGAAGAGGAAGCGTCCTGACGGCCGCCGGGCTCAGCCCGACCGCCGGTAGATGAGGACGGTGAATTCTCCCCCGTTATCCCTGACCACGTCCTCATTGACGCCCAGGTAGAGGCGCCCCTTCGCCGGCGCGGCGAGCCCGCTCTCGGCGCCGATGAAAACGTATTCCGCGACTTCGTCGCGGACCTCATCGCCCGTGTCCTCGTCCCGGCGGACCGCGATGAGCTGCGCGATCTTCCCGATGAGGGCGCCGAGGTTCTGGTTCGGCACGGGCTGCTGGACGGTCACGAGGTCGAGTCCGGCCGGGCCGCAGTTGGCCGAGGGGTTGCCCTTCTGGAGGCTGATCTCCCCGCTCGCCTTGAAGTAGAGCTCCTGCCCGGGGAGGACGTCGAGGCCCGTGTCGACCCAGCCGGCGGCGGCCGGGACGGCCATCTTCTTGACGAGCTCGAAGCCCGGCGGGACCTGGGCGCCGGCGGCGCCGCAGAGGACCGCCCCGAGCAGGAGCCCGGGCAGGAGCCGGGTCCCGCTAGCCATGGAGGCGCCCTTCCCCGCCTTGGGCCGTCTCGAGCCCGAGGACGTCGAGCATGGCCTGGTGGATCCGGCCGTTCGAGGCCAGGGTGTCCGCGGTCTCGAGGCGGTGCTCGCCGCCGTCGAGGCCGGTGACCCGCCCGCCCGCCTCCCGGACGATCAGGACTCCGGCCGCGACGTCCCAGGGCTTGAGCTTCAGCTCCCAGAAGCCGTCGAAGCGGCCGCAGGCGACGTAGCAGAGGTCCATGGCCGCCGAGCCGCAGCGCCTGACGGCCTGGGCGCGGACGAGGAAACGGGTCCAATGTTCAATGTTATTGACGGAGCTCGTCCGGATGTCGTAGGGGAAGCCAGTGGCGAGCAGGCTCCGGCCGAGGTCGTCCACTTCCGAGACCCGGATCGGGCGGCCGTTGAGGGAGGCGCCCTCCCCCGCCCGGGCGGCGAACATCTCGTCGCGCATGGGGTCGTAGACAAACCCGAGGACAAGCCGGCCCTCCTCCTCGAGGGCCGCCGAGACGCTGAAGACCGGGAAGGTGTGGGCGAAGTTCGTCGTGCCGTCCAGGGGGTCGACGACCCAGCGGAAGCCGGACCGGCCCGGCCGGGCGAGGCCCTCTTCCGCCAGGATGCCGTGGTCGGGGAAGGCGGCGGCGAGGCGGCCGGCCAGGATGTCCTGGGCGGCCAGGTCGCACTCCGTGACGAGGTCGACCGCTCCCTTGTAGGAGGCCTCCGGCCGGCGGTCGAGATTGGCCCTGAGAAAGGCCCCAGCCTCTCGGACGGCGGCCTCGGCGACCGATCGGAACCCGGCCAGACTCTCCATGGCTTCCCTATCTTATCAACTCGCCCCTCAAAATCAAAGAGGGACGGCCGCCAAGGGGCAATCTCTCAAAATGAAGACGTACAGACCCAGGCCTGTCCCTCTTTTCCAAACTCTTTTTGCCGACCTCCGTAGTATAATATATCGATTCGTGAGCGGATTCGCATAAATGGAAGGCGACGAACCATGACCGAAAAAAAAAGCTTCTTCCGCCGCCGCAAGGGGACCCTCATCTTCATGGCGGTCGTCCTCGTCATCCTGGCCGTCATCATCCTCAACCTGCGGTCCCAGAGGGAAAAGACCGTCAAGGTGACCGTGGAGAAGGTCCAGCGGCAGGACCTGACGGCGGTCGTTTCGGCCTCGGGTGAGGTCAAGCCCAAGAAAAACATCAACATCAGCGCCCAGGTCCCCGGCCGGATCATCAAGATCGGCGTCGAGGAAGGCCAGGAGGTCAAGGCCGGCGACTTCCTGCTCAAGCTCGACTCGACGCAGTACGAGGCCAACGCCGACCGCGACCGGAACTTCATCCAGGCCTCAAAGGCCGACCTCATCCAGGCCGAGGCGCGCCTGGCCCGGGACAAGAGCGCCTACGACCGGCAGAAGAAGCTCTACGAAGGAGATCTCATCTCGAAGGACACGCTCGAGTCCGTCAAGCTCCAGTACGACGTCGACGTCTCCCAGGTCAACGCCATCCGCTTCCAGATCAAGCAGGCCGAGGCCAGCCTGAAGAGCACGCTGGACAACCTCAACAAGACGGTCTTCAACGCCCCGATCGCCGGCATGATCACCAGCCTCAAGGTCGAGGAGGGCGAGACGGCCATCATCGGCACGATGAACAACCCGGGCACCGTCCTCATGACCCTGGCCGACCTCTCGATCATGGAGGTCGAGGTCCAGGTCGACGAGACCGACGTCGTCGGCGTCAGGCTCGGACAGGAGGCCAACGTCCGCGTCGACGCCTATCCCGAGACCGTTTTCAAGGGCAAGGTCACGGAGATCGGCAGCTCGGCCCTGCAAAAGGTCACGGGCGGCACCTCGACCCAGGAGGCCAAGGATTTCAAGGTCGTCGTCACCCTCGAGAACCCCGCCCAGCGGCTCAAGCCGGGCCTCTCGGCCTCCGCCGACATCATCACCGCGACGAGGAAGAACGTCCTCGCGGTCCCCATCTCCTCCCTCGTCCTCCGCGACAAGCCGGCCGCCCCCGGCGACAAGTCCGGCGTCAGGAAGGAGGAGGAGGGCGTCTACGTCGTCGAGAACAGCCGCGTCAAGTTTCAGACCGTGGAGAAGGGCATCTCCGGCGGCATGAACCTCGAGATCACCTCCGGGCTCAAGGAGAACCAGGAGATCGTCACCGGGCCCTACGCCTCGCTGCGGGAGCTCAAGGACGGCATCCTGATCAAGACCGAAGCCAAGAAGGAAACGAAGACGACATGAGCCGCCCGGCCGAAACCCTGATCTTCGTCGAGGACCTCTGGAAGATCTACCAGCTGGACGAGCTGGAGGTCGAGGCCCTCCGCGGCGTCTCCTTCACCATCGAGCGCGGCGAATTCCTGGCCATCATGGGGCCGTCCGGGTCGGGCAAGTCGACGCTCATGAACCTCCTCGGCTGCCTAGACACGCCGACGCGCGGAACCTACGAGCTCAACGGCAAGCTCGTCAGCGCCATGTCCGAGGACGAGCTGGCCCACATCCGGAACCGCGAGATCGGCTTCGTCTTCCAGGTCTTCAACCTCCTCCCTCGCGCCTCGGCCTTCCGGAACGTCGAGCTGCCGCTCGTTTACAGCGGGGTCAAGAAGTCCGCCCGTGAGGAAAAGGCCCGGCAAGCCCTGGAGCGGGTCGAGATGAAGGCCCGCATGACCCACCGGCCGGCCGAGCTTTCGGGCGGCGAAAGACAGCGCGTGGCCATCGCCCGGGCCCTGGTCAACGAGCCGTCCCTCCTCCTCGCCGACGAGCCGACCGGGAACCTCGACACCCGGACCGGCCGCGAGATTCTCAACCTGTTCCATAAGATCCACGGCCAGGGGAACACGATCATCATGGTCACCCACGACCACGAGGTCGCCAGCCAGGCCCAGCGCATCATCCACATCCGGGACGGCGAGATCGAACGGGACGAGCGGAAGGAGGCTTGAGCCATGAGTCTCTTTGAACGCCTGACGGGGGTCTTCTCCCGGCCCAAGCAAACCCTCGCCGCCGTGGCCGAGAAGCCGGTCTGGGTGGACGTCCTCGTCGTGCTCATCGTGGCCACGGTCATCTACTCGTTCGTCACGGCCCCTTATCAACAGAGCGACGGCCTCCAGATCATGAAGGACAACGCCGCGTCCCTCAAGCAGAGGTACGGCGAAGCCCGATACAACAAGATGATCGAGCCGCCCTCCGAGACCCGGCGCCTGGTCCAGACGTTCGGGTTCGTGCCCATCACGTTCGTGCTTGGCTTCCTCTTCAAGAGCCTGATCCTGCTGGTCATGGGCCGCCTCGTGTCGACCCAAGGGACGTTCTGGCAGGTGGCTTCGGTTTACATCCACGCCTGCGTCGTTGACGACCTCCTGGGCAACGGGGTCCGGCTGGCCCTGGCCATGACGATGAAATCGGTCATGAAGGTCACGACGAGCCTGGCGGTCCTCTTCCCGAAGATGGAGGTCACCTCCACGGCCTATATCGCCCTGGCCCAGGTGGATTTCTTCCAGCTCTGGCTGTTCGGCATCCTGGCCTTCGGCCTCGCGGCCGCTTTCAAGGTCAGCGTCAAGAAGGCCCTCTTCATTTCTTACGGCTTTTGGTTCATCAAGGCCCTGGTCAACATGGGCCTCGTCACGCTGGCCATGGGCATGCTCCATTAGCCCGGGGCCAGGGAGAAACCGTCCCGCTTCCGGGGACAACCCCCCTTATTCTGAACGACCGCTCCGCCGCCGCGCTCCGGTTGACTTCTCCTTTCGCGCCTTATAGATTATGACCATGGCGGATCCTTCCCGGCGCGGCAACCTCTCGCAGACCCCCTTCGCCCGGCTCCTGGCCGAGATCTGGAGGGACGGACAGACGGGCGTCCTCGCCGTCCGCACGCCGGCCGGCGCGAGGCGCTTCACGTTCGAATCCGGCGCCCTCACGGTCGAGCGGGACGCCGTCCCGGATGACGATTTCCTCCAGTCTCTCCTCACCTCCGGGGCGGCCGACCTCATCAACCTGGGACGCGTCGAGGCCCTCGCCCAGCGGAACGGCCGCTCGGTGGTCAGGACGATCGTCGAGACCGGGCTCCTGCCGCCGGCGCGGCTGTGGGCCCTCCTCGAGGGGTACGTGCGGGAGGCGGCCTACAGCCTTTTCGACCTTGACGAGGCCGAGTTCGAGTTCGCGCCGGGCCCGGCCCCCGCGAGCCAGCCTTATCTCCGGAGCCTGTCCGTGCCCGGCCTCGTGCTGGAGGGCGTCCGGAGGATGACGAACGATGGCCTCTTCGCCCGCCATCTGCCGGCCGACCCGGAGACCGTCCAGAGCCTCGACCCCTCCCTCCTCGACGGCCTGCGGCTGGCGCCTCACGAGACCTACCTCCTCGACCTCCTGGCCGCGCCCCAGTCCGTGGCCGACCTCGTGTCCGCGAGCGAGCTCGGCGAGCGAGAGACCCGGCGGCTCCTGTTCGTCTTTCTCGCCTTGGGGCTGGCCGGCAGCCGCGCCCCGAAGCCCAAGACGGGCCGGCTCCCGGCCGAGATGTCCCTGGCCGACATGGACAAGGTCTTGGGCGCCTTCAACGCCAAATGTTCCTACATCTTCAAGTACGTTTCCAAGGAGATCGGTCCGGTCGCCCTGAGCGTCATCGGCAACTCCCTGGAGGACATCCGCGGCCGTCTGGACACGGTCTTCCAGGGCCTCGAGCTCAAGGCGGACGGGCGGATCGAGCTCCGGACCTTCCTCAAAACGAGCCAGAACCTCGTCGGCGAGGACAGCCGCCGGAGCCTCCTCCGGAGCATGGACGAGATCCTCGTCGCCGAGGTCCTGGCCGTCAAGCGGACGCTGGGTTCCGCGCACGAGTCGGCCCTGGTCAAGAGCCTGGAGCGGATCGGAGAGCCGTCGTGAGGCGCAAGCAGCTCCTCTCCGTCCTCGCCCTGGCCACACTCCTCGCGTTCTGGCTTCTGATCAAAATTGCGTCCTGACATCCCGACCCTCGTCATCGTCCTCGGCCCGACCGCCGTCGGCAAGAGCCGCGCCGCCCTCGGCCTGGCCCTGAGGTTCGGCGGCGAGATCATCAATGCCGATTCCGCCCAGGTCTATAAGGGGTTCGACATCGGCACGGACAAGCCGCCGGCCGGGGACCGCAGGGCCGTCCCCCACCACCTCATTGACATCGTGGAGCCGGAGGTTCAGTTTACGGCCGCCGATTTCGTCCGCGAGGCCCTGGCCGCGGCGTCCGCCATCGCCGGCCGCGGCCGCGTCCCCTTCGTCGTCGGCGGCACGGGCCTCTACCTCAAGGCCCTCGTCGACGGCCTTTTTCCCGGCCCCGGCCGAGACGGGGCCGTCCGCGCCGCCCTCGAGGCCGAGGCCCGGGTGAAGGGCCTCGACGCGCTCTTCCGCCGGCTCGAGGCGGTCGACCCGGCCTATGCCCGGAAGGTCCGGAGCCGCGACCGCGTGCGGATCGTCCGGGCCCTCGAGGTCTGGAGCCTGACGGGCCGGCCGATCTCGGAGCACTTCCTGCGCACGGAGTCCCCGGTCGCCGGCGTCAGGGTCCACAAGGCCGGGCTCGAGCTCGAGCGGGCGGTCCTCTACGCCCGCATCGACGAGCGGGTCGAGCGGATGTTCGCCCGGGGCCTCCTCGACGAGGTCCGGGGCCTCCTCGCCCGCGGCGTCGCCGAAAGCGCCCCGCCCTTTCGGGCCCTGGGCTACCGCCAGGCCTTGGCCTGCCTGCGCGGCCGGCTTTCGCCCGAAGAGGCGGCGGCCCTGATCAAGACGGACACGCGCCACTTCGCCAAGAGGCAGATGACCTGGTTCCGGAAGATGGACGGCGTCGCCTGGTTTTCGGCCTCGGACATCCCGGCCCTTGAGCGGCACCTCGGAAAGCTATTAGAATAGGGACGATGGAGAGAGCGCTTCTCGTCAACGTCGCCACGAACCGCCGGGAGCGGGAGGAGGCGGAGGAGTCCAAGCAGGAATTGGCCGGCCTGGCCGCCGCGGCCGGGGCCGAGGTCGCCGGCGAGGTCTTCCAGTCCAGGCCGGGCGTCAGCCCTCGCTATTTCGTCGGCGAGGGGAAGGCGTCGGAGATCGCCCGGTTGCGGCATGAGATCGGCGCCGACCTCGTCATCTTCGGCCACAACCTAACCGCCGGCCAGCAGCGCAACCTCGAGGACAAGGTCCACGCCAAGGTCATCGACCGGACCCAGCTCATCCTGGACATCTTCGCCCAGCGGGCCCGGACGAACGAGGGCAAGCTCCAGGTGGAGCTGGCCCAGCTCAACTATCGCCTTCCCCGGCTCAGGGGGCGCGGGGTCGGCCTGACCCAGCAGGGCGCCGGCATCGGGACCCGCGGCCCGGGCGAGAAAAAGCTCGAGGAGGACCGCCGCCGGATCACCGACCGGATCACGAGGATCCGCAGGGAGATCGACGGGCTCGAGAAGCGCCGGTCAGGGCAGAGGGACAGCCGCCGCAGGAGTCCCGTGCCGACGGTCTCCCTCGTCGGCTATACGAGCGCCGGCAAGTCGACCCTCTTCAACCTCCTGACCGAGGAGCGGCGCTACACCTCGCCGAACCTCTTCTCGACCCTGGACCCCCTCCTCCGGCGCGTCTCCTATCCGGACGGCCTCCACTTCTTCCTCTCCGACACCGTCGGCTTCATCAAGAGGCTGCCGGTCGAGCTGGTGACCTCGTTCCGCGCGACCATGGAGGAGGTCCGGGAGGCGGACGCCATCTGCCACGTCATCGACGCGGCCACGCCCTACGCCCAGGGCCACGCCGAGGCCGTGGCCTCCATCCTCAAGGGCATCGGGGCCGGGGACGTTCCCGTCGTCCGCGTCCTCAACAAGGTGGACCTGCTGCCCGAGGCGGAGCGGGAAGCCCTTCTGGCCCGCAACGCGGATGTGAACTCCCCGACCGCGGCCATCTCGGCCAAGACCGGGCTCGGCGTCCCCAAGCTCCTGGAGAAGCTCCGTCGCCTTCTCTTCCGGGACCATCGGCTCTACTACCTCCAGGTCCCCAGGGACCGGCCGGAGATCACGCGGTCGCTGCCGCGCCGGGCCCTCATCCTGAAGAAGAGGGAGAACGAGCGGTACCTCGAATACAAGGTCATGGCCGACCCCGGCGTCATCGTCAACTTCCTCCCCTACCTCGAGCAAGGAGGGTCGTGGTGAAAAGAGCGCTACTGGCCGTTCTCGTCCTCGTCGGAGCCTGGTCGTGCGTCACCTTCGCCCCGGCCCCCCCGGTTTTTCACATCGAGGACATGCCCCAATCTTTGGCCACGCGCCTGACGCTCGACCAGCGGCTCGCCGCGGACGAGGTCTGGGCCGACCTCAGGGTCGGCCGCGCCGACCGGGCCCTGAGCACGCTGGACAAGCTGGGCAAGGATCACCCCGCCTATGCCGTGGGGATGGGCTTCGTCGAGTTGACCCGGGGCGACCTGGCCGCGGCCGAAGCGAGCTTCAAGGAATCCCTGGCCCGCTTCCCCGACATGACGCCCGCCCGGGCCGGCCTGGCCCAGCTCTACGAGGCCAAGGGCGAGAAGGGGCTCGCCCTCGCCGAGTACGCCGAGATCCTCAAGGGCGACCCGGAAAACCGCTGGGCCAAGCCGCGCTTCGAAGCCCTCCGCGGCCAGGGCGTCCAGGCCCTCCTGGACGAGGCCGCCGCCGACCGGGCGGCCGGGAAAAAGGACGAGGCGCGCCGGGCCCTGCTCAAGGCCCTGGACTACGACCCGGCCTCGGCCGAGGCGAATTATCTCCTCGGCCTGGACGACCTCGAGCGCAAGGACGACGAGGCGGCTGTCCGGCACCTGTCGGCCTTCCTCGAGAAGGAGACGGGCGACAAGGAGCGGCGGAAGACGGCCCTGCGGGCCCTCGCCGAGCTGTCCTACCGCGACCAGGAGTTCGGCCGCAGCCTGGACGATTACCAGAAGCTCCTCGAGCTCGACCCGGGGGACAAAGCCGCGGCCGCGCGGGTCGAGGAGCTCAAGGCGAAGCTGGGCGTCTTCGAGCTGCCGAGCCAGTACGGAATGATCGCTTCGCAGGAGGCCATCACCCGCGAGGATTTGGCCGCCCTCGTCTGCGTCAAGTTCAAGGACTTTCTCGACGTCCCGGCGAAGCCGACGGAGATCCTGGTCGACATCGCCACCTCCTGGGCCCAGAAGTTCATCATCCAGGCCGCTTCGGCGGGCATCATGAGCGGCTACGACAACCACACGTTCCAGCCCAAGCGGGTCATCAACCGGGCGGAGCTCGCGGAAACGGTCTCGGCGCTCATGGACTTCCTCAAGGGACGCGGGGCCAAGTTCGTGCCCCTCATCGACGCGCGGAAGGTCACCATCGCCGACGTGGCGGCCGACAGCTATTATTACGCGCCCATCCTCAAGGTCGTCGCGTGCCAGGTGATGGACCTGACGCCGCAGCGGACGTTCGAGCCGGAGCGGGCCGTCCCGGGCCGCGAGGCCGTTCGCGTCCTGGACGTCGTCCTCGGCCTGGCGAGGTAGTGGAGGCGAATATGGAAGGAAGCGATTCCATGGACCGGACGGAGGAAAGGTCGGCCCCCGAGGACGTCCGCACCTCCAAGGTCTGGACGCTGCCGAACGTGCTGTCAATGTCCAGGATCCTGCTCACCCCGTTCTTCGTCGGGGCCATGATCCAGCGGCGTCCATGGCCCGCCCTCGGCTTCTTCCTGCTGGCCTCGGTCACGGACGCCCTCGACGGCTTCACGGCCCGCCATTTCCATCTCAAATCGAACCTCGGGCTGTGGCTGGACCCGGCCGCCGACAAGATCCTCCTCACCTCGGCGTTCATCGTCCTGAGCCTGCCCGGGCTCGGCGAGCCGAACGTTCTGCCCCTCTGGCTCACGGCGACCGTGGTCGGCCGCGACCTCCTGCTGGCCGTCGGGACGTTCATTTACATCGGCCTCCGGGGACGGACCGTCTTCCGGCCGACCCTCCTCGGCAAGGCCAGCACGGTCTCGGCCGTGGCGACGATCTTCGCCGTCCTGCTCGCCAACGCCCTCGGCGAGAAGCCCGCCTTCCTGCCCTGGCTCTATGTCCTGACGGCGGTCCTGGCAGGGAGCTCGGGAGTGTATTATATCGGCCGGGGGATCGTCCGGTTCTTCCGCGAGAAGCCGCCCGTTGCGGGCTGAGCGCGGGGCGCCCGGCCTCTCCTCATTCCCTTTTTCCGGCGTCCGTGCTAAGATGCCGGTCTTGAAATGGACGACAGGAGAACCGTCATGGCCAACCCCGAACAGTATGAGAGCATCGCCCGCCGGATCGAGCAGTACCGGGACGAGATGGTCGACCTCCAGATCCGCCTGACGGCGATCCCCGCCATCGCGCCCGGCAGCGGCGGCGAGGGCGAAGCGGCCAAGGCCGAGTTCCTGACCGGCTTCCTAAAGCAGAACGGCTTCCAGGACGTCACGCTCATCAAGGCCCCGGATTTCGACGCTCCGTCGGGGCACCGGCCGAACATCCTGGCCTGCTTCAAGGGCCGGAGCTCGGCCCGGACGAACTGGGTCATGACCCACATGGACATCGTGCCGCCGGGCGAGCTCTCCCTCTGGAAGGGGAACCCCTACAAAGCGTGGGTCGAGAAGGGCCGGGTCTACGGCCGGGGCGTCGAAGACAACCAGCAGGACATGGTCGCCTCCCTCTTCGCCGTCAAGGCCTTCCGGGCCGAGGGCGTCCTCCCCGCCTACGACATCGGGCTGGCCCTGGTCGCGGACGAGGAGACGGGCAGCGGCAAGGGCATCGGCTACGTCCTCGAGAACGCCAAGGCCTTCCGCAAGCAGGACCTGATCATGGTCCCCGACGCGGGCAACGAGCACGGCACGATGATCGAGGTCGCCGAGAAGAGCATCCTCTGGCTCAAGTTCAAGACCCTGGGCCGCCAGGCCCACGGCTCGACGCCCGAGAACGGCATCAACAGCTTCAAGGCGGCCAGCTACCTCATCGCCGCCCTCGACCGCCTCTACGGCCATTTCCCCGCCCGGGAGCGGCTCTTCGCCCCGCCCATCTCGACCTTCGAGCCGACGAAGAAGGAAGCCAACGTCCCGAACATCAACACCATCCCGGGGGAGGACGTCTTCTACATGGACTGCCGCGTCCTGCCCAGGTACAAGGTCGCGGACGTGGAGAAGCGCATCCGGACGATCGCCGGCGACATCCAGCGGAAGTTCCGGGTCAAGGTCGAGATCGGCGTCGAGCAGAGGGCCCCGGCCGCGCCGCCGACGCCGGCCCAGGCCCCGGTCGTCAAGGCCCTTCGCGGCGCCATCCGCTCCGTCTACCGAAGAGAGGCCCGGGCCATGGGCATCGGCGGCGGGACCGTCGCGGCCCTCTTCCGGAGGGCGGGGTTCGCGGCCGCCTGCTGGTCGAAGCTCGACGACACGGCCCACATGCCGAACGAATATTGCGTCATCGACAACATGGTCGGGGACGCCAAGGTCTTCGCCCACGTCTTCATGCAGGATTGAGCGGCCCGCTCAGGCCCAGACGCGCTGGACGCGCTGGGCGACGCGGATCGTGTTCAGGTGGATGCGGACGGTGTCCTCGATCTCCTGGGCGTAGCCGCCGGCGAGGAGCACCGCGACCGGGATGCGCAGACGCCTGGCGCCTTCGATGACCATCCTGTCCCTCTCCCTCAGCCCGGCCTGGGTCAGCCGCAGGCCGCCGAGCTGGTCCTTCTCGTAGGGGTCGGCGCCGGCCAGGTAGACGACGAGGTCGGGCCGGAACTCCTTGTAGATCCTCGGGATATGGGAGCCGAGCTCGGCCAGGTACTTCGCGTCCCCGTCCCCCGACCAGAGCCCCGCGTCGAGTGTTCCGGCCGGCTTTTCCGCCGGGTAGATGTCCATCTGGTGGATGGAAAAGGTGAAGACGTCGTCACGCCCCTGGAAAATGGAGGCCGTACCGTTGCCCTGATGGAGGTCGCAGTCGACAACCATGACCCGGCCGGCCCTCTTCTCCGCGATCATCTTCGACACGGCCACGGCCACATCGTTGAGGACGCAGAACCCCTCGCCGTGGTCGCGGAAGGCGTGATGGAAGCCGCCGCCGATGTGAAGGGCCAGCCCGTCCGCCAAGGCCCGGCGCGCGGCGAGGACAGTCCCGCCGACCGAGAGGAGGGCGAAGCGGATGAGGTCGGGCGAGAAGCGGAGCTCCAGGGCCTGGACCTCGGCCGGGCTGAGGGTCCCGGCCCTGAGGTGCTTGATGTAGCGGGCCGAGTGGACGAGGAGGAGGTCCTCGTCCGTGGCCGGACGCGGCCGGAGGAAATCCTCCCGGCGCGCGCCCATGGAGAGGAGGTGCTCGTAGACGAGACGGTATTTCTGGAGCGGGAAGACGTGCCGCCCGGTGTCGAACATCCAGTATTCGTTGCTGTAGACGAGCTTGAAGGGGAACCGCTTCCCGACCAGGGACTTCAGCAGGTCGACGAACTCGCCCATGAAGGCTTAACCATATCAAAAAAGGCGGCCGGGGTAAACGGGGCCGGCCGGTCCTGGGTCAGTTTGAAGAAGAGAGCACGAAAATATCGGCAGCCGTAATGACCGTGATATGGCCTTTCGCATTCACAGTAGCCCCAAACCTTGCCCACGCTTTTTCAACGACGTCGTTTGGGAAGGGCTCGGCCATTTGTCCGCTCCCTTCGGGGGGAGGCGATGGCGCCTCTTCGTGCTAGCTATACTCCCTGATTGGGGGAAGGGCAAGTCAACGCAAAGAAACCTTGCGGGCCGCCTTCGCCGGCGGGTTGAGGAGCGCCGCCCGGGCCGCCGCCAGCCGGGCGATGGGCACCCGGAAGGGCGAGCAGCTGACGTAGTTCAGCCCGATCAGGTGGCAGAATTCGACCGACGACGGCTCGCCGCCGTGCTCGCCGCAGATGCCGAGCTTGATCCCCGGCCGCGCCTTGCGCCCCCTCTCCACGGCCATGCGCATGAGCTGGCCGACACCGTCGCGGTCGAGGACCTCGAACGGGTCCTTGGCGTAGATCCCCATTTCGACGTACGGGCGCAGGAAGCTGCCGGCGTCGTCGCGGCTGACGCCGAGGGTCGTCTGGGTCAGGTCGTTGGTGCCGAAGCTGAAGAACTCGGCCACCGTCGCGATCTCGTCGGCGGTGATGGCGCCGCGCGGGATCTCGATCATGGTCCCGACGAGGAAGTCGAACTTGACGCCCTGCTCCTTCATGACCGCGTCCGCCGTGGCCCGGACCAGCGTCTCCTGGTTCCGAAGCTCGTTGACGTGGCCGACGAGCGGGATCATGACCTCGGGCAATACGGGGATTCCCTTCTTCTTCGTCGCCGCCGCGGCCTCGAAGATGGCCCGGGCCTGCATCTCGGTGATCTCGGGGTAGGCGATGCCCAGGCGGCAGCCGCGGTGGCCGAGCATGGGGTTCGACTCGTGCAGCTCCTCGACCCGGCCCTCTACGAACTCCACGCTCTTCCCCGTGGCCCGGGCCAGCTCCTCGATCCCGGCCTTGTCGTGGGGCAAGAACTCGTGGAGGGGCGGGTCGATGGTGCGGATGGTGACCGGGAGCCCCTTCATCGCCTCGAAGATGCCGCGGAAGTCCCCGCGCTGGAGGGGGAGGAGCTTGTCGAGCGCCCGCCGCCGGTCCTCGGTGTTGTCGGCGACGATCATCTCCCGCATCGGGCCGATCTTGCCCTCGCCGAAGAACATGTGCTCGGTCCGGCAGAGGCCGATGCCCTCGGCCCCGAAGGCCACGGCGTTGGCCGATTGGTCGGGCTGGTCGGCGTTGGTCCGGATCTTGAGGATACGGTACTTGTCGGCCCAGGCCATGACCTTGGCGAAGGTCTGAAAGACGGGGGCCTTGGCCGGGGGGAGCGTCTTCTCGATCAGCACCTGGAGCACCTCCGACGGCCGGGTGTTGAGCTTGCCTTCGATGACCTCGCCGGTCGTGCCGTCGATCGAGATCCAGTCCCCTTCCTTGACCGCCTTGCCTTTGACCATCATAACGTGGGCCGCATAATCGATGACCAGCTCACCGCAGCCGGCGACGCAAACGCGGCCCATCTGGCGGGCGACCAGAGCGGCATGGGAGGTCATGCCGCCGCGGGCGGTCAGGATGCCCTCGGCCGCGTTCATGCCCTTGATGTCCTCGGGCGAGGTCTCGATCCTGGTCAGGATGACCTTCTCGCCGCGATTGCCCCAGGCTTCGGCGTCGACGGAGTTGAAAACGACCCGGCCCGTGGCCGCGCCGGGGCCGGCGTTGAGGCCCTTGGCCAGGAGACGGCCGGCTTTGATGGCCGCGTCCTTCTCGGCGTGGTCGAAGATCGGCCGCAGGAGCTGGTTGAGCTGGTCCGGCTCGATCCGCGACAGGGCTTCCTTCTCGCTGATGAGCTTCTCGCCGACCATGTCGACGGCGATCTTGATGGCCGCGAAGGCGGTCCGCTTCCCCACCCGGCACTGGAGCATGTAGAGCTTCCCTTGCTGGATGGTGAACTCGATGTCCATCATGTCGGCGTAATGCTTCTCCAGGGTGTGGCGGATCTTCTCGAGCTGAGCGTAGGCCTGGGGATCGTCCTTCTTGAGCTCGGAGATGGGCTTGGGCGTGCGGATGCCGGCCACAACGTCCTCGCCCTGGGCGTTCATCAGGTATTCGCCGTAGAAGACGTTCTCGCCGGTGGCCGCGTCGCGGGTGAAGGCGACGCCGGTGCCGGAGTCGTTGCCCATGTTCCCGAAGACCATGAGCTGGACGTTGACGGCCGTTCCCCAGGCCTCGGGGATGTCGTAGAGCTTACGGTAGGCGATGGCCCGCTCGTTCATCCAGGAGCCGAAGACGGCGCCGATCGCGCCCCAGAGCTGCTTCTTGGGATCGTTGGGGAATTCCTGGCCCGTTTTGTCCTTGATGGCGGCCTTGAACCGGGCGACGAGGTCCTTGAGGTCGGCGGCGGAAAGCTCCGTGTCGGCCTTGATGCCGAGCTCATGTTTCTTCTTCTCGATGATCTCTTCGAAGGGGTCGACGTCGTCCTTGTGGACGGGCTTGAGCCCGAGGACGACGTCGCCGTACATCTGAACGAAGCGGCGATAGCTGTCCCAGGCGAAACGCTCGTTGGCGGTCGACTCGACCAGGCCCTTCAACGTGCTTTCGTTCAGGCCGATATTGAGCACGGTATCCATCATCCCGGGCATCGATACCCGGG
>DATKJS010000054.1:0-2220 GCA_035543515.1 Terriglobales bacterium
AGCGGCTTCAACGAGGCCTTCAAGACCTATTTCGCGGGCGTGAACCCCATCGAGGTGACCGGCGAGCTGGCCCGCGAGGGGAAGCTGACCGTGAGGCCGGTCAAAGGCGGGGTCATGCTCTACCTCCCCGAGGACGGGCCCCAATATAGCCGGGCCGACCTGGCCCTGATGAAGATGGGGCTGCTCGAGACGCCCAAGGACCGCTGAGCGTCGCGTCCGGGCCGGGACGGGGTTGATTTTTCCGGCCGACCGTCGGCATACTGTCGGCGGCCGGAGGAGGAAGCACATGGCTCGATGGACGCGCCGGAGGTTCCTGGGGGACGGGGTCAAGGCCGCGGCGGCGGGGGCCGTGCTCGCGGGCGGCGGATGCGCGGGCGGAAGCGATGAGGCGCGCGGGCCGGCCGCCGACGAGGTCGTGCCGCTCTCCGGGACCTGGGCCTTCCGCATCGACCCGGAGCAAAGGGGCGAGACGCTCGGCTGGCACAAGCCCGGAACGGCCGGCGAGGACTGGCGCGCCGTCCGGGTTCCCCACACATGGCAGGTCGAGGAGGCTACGGCCGGTTATATGGGCCGGGCCTGGTACCGCCGCGAGATCGACGTTCCGGCATCCTGGAAGGGGCGCGTGGCGCGGCTCGAGTTCGAGGCTGTCTTCCACACCGCCCGGGTCTGGGTCAACGGCCGGCCGGCCGGCGAGCACCTCGGCAAGGGCTACACGGCTTTCGCCCTCGATGTCGCCGGTCTCCTCGAATACGGGAAAAGGAACACCGTCGCCGTCGAGGCCGACAACGCCTTCGCCGACGCGATGCTGCCCCGGAACAATTCCTACGACTGGGCCCCGGACGGCGGCATCACGAGACCGGTGAGCCTCATCCTCTCCCCTCCGGTCTTTCTCGAGTCCGTTTGGGTCGACGCGCGGCCGGAACTCGCTAAGGGGACGGCTTCGCTCGCCGTCCGCGTCTCGGTCCGCAACGATTCGGAGAGGGACGCGGCGCTCGCCGTCGGCTGCCGCGTCGTCGAGGAGGCGACGGGCCTTGCGGTCCTCGACGAGCCGGCGGCGATGGAGCTGCGCGTTGCCGCCGGGACGGCCATCGAGGCCCAGCTGCCCGAGGCGGCCCTCGACCGGCCGAAGCTGTGGCACTTCGACCACCCGCACCTCTATGCCCTCGAGACGCGGCTCGTTACGGCCGTCGGAGAGACCGTCCATTCGCTGTCCACGACCTTCGGCGTCCGCGGGATCGAGGTCCGCGGCACGGAGTTCCTGCTCAACGGCGAGCCGGTCCGTCTCCACGGCGTCGAGCGCATGGCGGGCAGCGACCCCGACTTCGGCATGGCAGAGCCCGAAGCATGGATCGCCCACGACCACGACGACCTCAAGGAGCTCAACTGCGTCTTGACCCGGGTCCACTGGCCGCAGGACCGGCGCGTCCTCGATTACTGCGACCGGCGCGGCATCCTCATCCAGGTCGAGGTCCCGAGCTGGGGCGGCGATACGTTCAAGGGCATGACGGACCGGCCCTCGGACGATATCCTCTCGAACGGGCTCGAGCAGCTCCGCGAAATAATCGGCCGCGACCGTAATCACCCCTGCGTCTTCTCTTGGGGCTTGTGCAACGAGGTCGGCGGCCAGGACGCGGCGGCACGGTCTTTCGTCCGCGAGATGCTGCGCGAGGCCAAGCACCTCGACCCGGGGCGGCTCTGCTCCTACGCCTCGAACTCGCTCGAGACGACGCCCGAGAAGGACGTGGCCGGCGAGATGGACTTCATCGAGTGGAACGAGTACTACGAGACCTGGTACGGCGGCGACGCCGCGGCCATGCGCGAGAACCTCGAGGCCGTCCATCGGGCCTTTCCCGGCAAGCCCGTCGTCATCAGCGAATACGGCTATTGCGCCTGCACCCCGGAGCGGCCCGAGGACGACGCGCGGCGGGCCGCGATCCTCGAGCGCCACGACCGCGTCTTCCGGGACTACCCGTGGGTCGGCGGGCTCATCTTTTTCTGCTACAACGATTACCGGACCCACATCGGCGACAAGGGCGCGGGCGTCCTCAAGCAGCGGGTCCACGGCGTCGTCGACCTTGCCGGAGCGCGCAAGCCGTCGTTCGAGGCCCTGCGGCGGGAGTCCGGGCCGGTCGAGGCGCTGGAGGTTCGGGCCGAGGGCGGCCCGAAAGTCGTCGTCCTGCGGACGAGGCGCGATATCCCGTCCTACACGCTCCGGGGCTA
>DATKJS010000055.1:0-33018 GCA_035543515.1 Terriglobales bacterium
CGAGAAAGCTCAAGGCTCGTCCTCCGTTGGGGTCCGGCGATCATCCGTTCCTTTTGCCGGGCGGTCAAACGGGCGGCTTGCCGCACGCAAACGCGCCCGAGGTTGCGGCCGGCTTCGCGCGGCTGCTAGCCTTGCGCCACGGTGAAGAGCTCCTGGGCGAGGGCCGGCCTGCTCGCGGGTGCTTCACTCCTGCTCGCCGCAGCGTGGGCGTCCCCGCGCGCGATCCCCTACAACATGGACGAGTTCGTCCACTATCACGCGCTCGGCTGTGCGACGGCGCCGCTCGCCCGCGAGGTGCCGCTCGTCCGGGACGGCTGCTTCTACCACGACCTCGCGCTCCCGCTCACGAGGACGCTGCTGCCGCTGCGCTCCTACGCCTACATCGGCAGCCTGCCCTCGCTGCCCTTCTACCCGTTCTGGCGCTTCGTCCGGGACCCCGTGGCCGTGCGCGTGCAGGGCGCCGTCTTCTTCCTGCTCTGGGCGTGGCTCGCGGCGCGGCTGCTGCGCGTGTGGCCGGCCGCCGTCGTCGTCGCGAGCCTCGTCTTCCCGGTCTTGCTGGCGAGCTTCGTCGTCGACGAGGGGCCGGTCGGGCTCTCCGCGATCCTCCTCCTCGTGGCCCTCCTCGCCGCGCGTCGTGGGCTCGACGCGGGCACGCGGGGACGGGCGGCGGGCTGGGCCGTCCTCGCCGGACTCGTCCTCTTCCTCGGGGTGTGGGTCAAGCTCGTGTTCGGGTGGTGGCTCCCGGCGTTCGCCCTCTTCGCGGTCGCGGAGGCCGCCCGGCGCGCTCCCTCGATCGGCGAGGCCGCGCGCCGGTGGGGGTCGGCGACCGTGGCCGGCTCGCTCGCCCTCGTCCTGCCGACGCTCGTGCTCCTCGCGAGCGTGGACCGGGAGGGAAGGACGTACGCGAGCGCGTTTCGATGGAGCGGCATCTCGGCCGAGCCCGAGGCGATGGAGTCCGTCGCCCTCCGCTTGTGGGGGTACGTCGTCGACGCGTCGCTCGTCGCGCCGCGAAACATCCTCTTCCCCCGTTCGCCCCTGGACCTCCTGCCCGCCCTCCTCACGATGGGGCTTCTCGCCCTCGGGCTTTCGCGCGGGGCGAGGCGGCGCCGGAAGGTGGCCGGCTGGGCGGTCCTGGCCGCCCTGACCTATGCCCTCGTGGCCGTGAGCGGCCACAGCCGGTGGCCGCACCACTTCGCGTTTCCGCTCGTCTTCCTCGTGATGGCGCTCGCGGTCGCGCTCGAGGCCGTCGGCCCTCGCGTCCGCCTCGTCGCCGCGGCCCTCGTGCTCGTCCCCTGGGCGAGCCTGGCCTCGCGCCTGCCCGCGGCGACGATCCCGCCCGCCTCCGCCCGCGAGAAGGACCAGCTTCTCGCCTTCGTGCGCGCGGAGCGCCTCGACCGGACGACGCTCCAGGTGCACTCGAGCTGGGGGACGTACTACATCGCGCAGCTGTTCGGCGACCGGGAGCGAATGCTCGTGTACGTGCGGTCGGCCCCCGACGACCGCGCCGAGCTCGAGCGCCTGCGCGAGGTCGCTGCTGCCCACGGCCGGCCCGTCCTGCTGATCAGCGTCCGGCGCTGGGGGCGCCTGCAGACGCCCGCGGTCGGGGAGGCGCTCGGCCGGCCGCGGCGATCCTGGCCATTCGGGAGCTGGCGGGCGCTGGAGTACGACTCGTCCTTCAGCCCCGGGCCGTCCCCCCGACCGTGATCTCCGAGACGAGGATCGTCGGGAGGCCCACGCCGACGGGCACGCTCTGGCCCGCCTTCTGGCAGGTCCCGACGCCCTCGTCGAGCTTGAGGTCGTGGCCGATGCGCTTCACCTTGGTGAGCACGTCGGGCCCGTTGCCGATCAGGGTCGCCCCGAAGACGGGCCGGCCGATCCGGCCGCCCTCGATCAGGTAGGCCTCCGTCGCGGAGAAGACGAACTTCCCGCTCGTGATGTCCACCTGCCCGCCGCCGAAGTGCTTCGCGTACAGGCCGCGGGGCACCGAGCGCAGGATCTCTTCGGGGTCGTCCGGGCCCGCGAGCATGAAGGTGTTCGTCATGCGCGGCAGCGGCATCGACGCGTAGCCCTGGCGCCGGCCGTTGCCGGTCGCCGGCATCTTCATGAGGCCGCTGTTGAGGCGGTCCTGCAGGTAGCCGCGCAGGACGCCGTCCTCGATGAGGACCGTCCGGCCGGGGCGGTTCCCCTCGTCGTCGACGTTGAGCGAGCCCCGGCGGTCGGCGATCGTGCCGTCGTCGACGACGGTGACGCCGGGGGCGGCGACGCGCTCGCCGATCCGGCCCGAGAAGGCGGAGAGCCCCTTGCGGTTGAAGTCGCCCTCGAGTCCGTGGCCGACGGCCTCGTGCAGCAGGATGCCGGGCCAGCCCGGCGCGAGCACGACCGGCATCGGGCCGGCCGGCGCCTCGACCGCCCCGAGGAGAGTGACCGCCATCCGCGCCGCCTCCCGGGCGAAGTGCTCGGGCGGCCTGGTGTCGAAGAACTCGGGGCCGAGGCGGCCGCCCCCGCCGGCCGAGCCCTCGCGCCGGACCCCTTTCTCGCTCGCGATGACGCTCACCCGCATCGAGAAGAGGGGCTGCACGTCCTCGACCAGGACCCCGGCCGAGCTCGCGATGCGGACCCTCTTCGTCTCCTCGGCGAGGCCCGCGATGACCTTCTCCACCCGGGGGTCGAACGTGCGCGCGGCCCGGTCGGCCCGCTCGACGAGGGCGATCCTCTCCGCGAGCGAGAGGACGCCCACGCTCGACTCGCCGTACCGTCGCTCGACGGGCGCGGGAGCCACCGGCTGCGCCGGCAGGCTCCGCGAGTCG
Organism: Terriglobales bacterium; assembly: GCA_035543515.1. Taxonomy (GTDB): domain Bacteria; phylum Acidobacteriota; class Aminicenantia; order Aminicenantales; family Saccharicenantaceae; genus DATKJS01. The sequence continues at coordinate 2,808 of DATKJS010000055.1, forward strand.
GAGGCGAGGTGGGCGGCCGTCTCGGCCGCCCGGGCCATGGCGGGCCACGAGAGGTCGTCCGTGTGGGCGTAGCCCGTCCGCTCGCCCGAGACCACCCGGACGCCGAGGCCGCAGGTCACCCCGGCCGACGCCGTCCGGATGATCCCCTCCTCCAGAAGGAGCGAGGACGTCGACTCGTGCTCGAAGTAGAGGTCGGCGAATGTCCCGCCTCGCCCGAGGGCGATCGAGAGCAGCCTCTCCATCTCGGGCACGGTCACGTCGGCGGGAGTCCGGGCACGGTCGTCCGCGGGCATCCCATCGATGTTACCAGCGCGCCGCGGCCCGCCAGGGCACCGCCGCCACCTCGTCCGGTCCGACCAGACGGGACGGCATGCGGTAGAATCTAGAGTTTGATGCCCGCCGCGCGGGACCGTCCCGGCGGGCGCAGGTCGGGAACCCAGTGATCCCTCTCAGCACCATACTGATAACACCCTGCCCTTCAGCGATTTCCCTGAACCTAACGGTCGGTACACTCGTACATAGTTGATTGGAGCACCGCGGAGGCGTCATGACCGGGAAGACGAAGAAGATAATCGGGGCAATCGTTGGGATCGCCGTGATCGGCGCGGTCGTCGGGTTCAGCGTCAACCGTGAGAACCGCAAGAAGATCCTCGTCCAGACGGGCAAGGTCGAGAAGAAGGACCTCGTCCAGGTGGTCACCGCCTCCGGCGAGGTCCGGCCCAAGCGCTACGTGAACGTGGGCGCGAACGTGTCCGGCCGGCTCATCGAGATCAACGTCAAGGAGGGCGACCGCGTGACGAGGGGCCAGGTCCTGGCCAAGGTCGAGTCGGAGCGCTACCAGGCGGTCCAGCGCCAGTCGGAAGCCGGCCTCGCCGCCGGCCGGGCCGATCTCGCCCGGGCCGAGGCCGACCAGGCGATCTCCAAGATCGCCTTCGAGCGCTACGGGCGGATGAAGGACCAGAACCTCGTCTCGGCGCAGGACTACGACCAGGCCGAGGCCGACTTCAAGATGAAGACGGCCAACGTCGACTCGGCCCGCCGGCGGGTCGCCCAGCTCCAGGCCGCCCGCGACAGCACCAAGGACGACCTCGTCAAGACGACGGTGATCTCGCCCATGGACGGCCAGGTCACGAACCTGCCCATGGAGGCCGGCGAGATGGTCATCGGCGCGATGAGCTTCAGCCCCACCACGATCATGACCGTCGCCGACCTCTCCGTCATGGAGTGCGAGGTCATGGTCGACGAGACCGACTTCCGCAACCTGAAGCTCGGCCAGGAGGCGAAGATCAAGGTGGACGCGCTCGAGGGTCTCGAGCTCAAGGGCGAGGTCACCGAGATCGGGGCCTCCGCCCTCGTCCGCGGCAGCGGCAGCCAGAGCGCCGCACAGACGACCCTCGGCGCCAACACCGGGAACCAGCCGAAGGACTTCAAGGTCACGATCACGATCAAGGACCCGCCGCCCAATCTGCGGCCCGGGCTCAACGCCACCGCCGACATCACCACGGCGAAGCGGGACAAGGTCGTGGCCGTCCCGGTGCAGGCGGTCGTCGTGCGCGAAGTGAACAAGGAGGGCAAGGTCGTGGACCCTGACTCCGGGACCGGAGAGACGCCCGAGCGTCAGGGCAACACCGTCACCACCGTCGCCCGCGAGAAGGGCCAGGAGAAGGACGGCGTCTTCGTCGTCCAGGGCGACAAGGCCGTCTTCACCCCGGTGAAGACCGGCATCATGGGCGACACCGACATCGAGATCACCGAGGGGGTCGCCGACGGGCAGGAGATCGTGACCGGCTCCTACCGCACGCTGCGCACCCTCAAGGACCAGGCGCGCCTCAAGGTCGAGACGAAGGGGAAGAAGTCGTGAGTACCGCGCCCCGCGAGGCCTACGACGGGCCGATCATCCACGCCGAGGACCTCTGGCGCACGTACCAGATGGGCGCGGAGGAGATCCAGGCGCTGCGCGGCGTGAGCTTCGAGATCAAGAAGGGCGAGTACGTCGCGGTGATGGGCCCCTCGGGCTCCGGCAAGTCCACGCTCATGAACCTCATCGGCTGCCTGGACACGCCCACGAAGGGCCGCTACGTCCTGCGCGGCAAGGTCGTCTCGGAGATGGACGACGACGAGCTCGCCGCGGTGCGCAACCGGGAGATCGGCTTCGTCTTCCAGACCTTCAACCTGCTGCCCCGCGCGACCGCCCTCCACAACGTCGAGCTCCCCCTCGTCTACGCCGGCGTGCCCAAGGAGAAGCGCATCGACCTGGCCAAGAAGGCCCTGGAGATGGTCGACCTCGGGGACCGCATGATGCACAAGCCCAACGAGCTCTCCGGCGGCCAGCGCCAGCGCGTCGCGGTCGCCCGGGCCCTCGTGATGAACCCCTCGATCCTCCTCGCCGACGAGCCCACCGGGAACCTCGACACCGCGACGGGCGAGGACATCATGCGCCTCTTCGAGCGCCTCCACGAGCAGGGGAACACGATCATCCTCGTCACCCACGAGAAGGACATCGCCGACCACGCCCACCGGACGATCCACATCCGGGACGGGAAGATCGAGAGCGACGAGCCGCGCACGAAGCACTGAGGGAGGCGACATGCTGTTCGGGGAGGCAGTCCGGATCGCGCTCGCGTCGCTCAACGCGAACAAGCTCCGATCGCTCCTCACCGTGCTCGGGATCCTGATCGGCGTCTCGTCGGTGGTCGCGGTGGTGGCGATCACCGACGGCCTCGACCGCTACATGTCCGAGAAGGTCCTCGAGCTCGGGACGAAGGCGTTCCGCCTCCAGCGCATGCCCGACATCATCACCAGCCACGAGATGTGGATGCAGATGATGAAGAGGAAGCGCCTCAACATGGAGGACTACGAGGCGGTGAAGAAGGCCTGCACCCTCTGCTCGGAGGTGGGCGCGCAGGTCTGGACCGGGAGCAACGTGAAGCGCGGGCGCACGATCCAGAAGAACGTGGGCATCGCCGGGGTCACCGAGAACATCTCGCGGATCGGCACGATCCGCGAGCTCGAGTCCGGGCGCCACGTCGTCCAGCAGGACGTCGAGCAGGCGGCGATGGTGGCGGTCATCGGAACCGACCTCCGTGACGCCTTCTTCGGCATGATGGAGCCGATCGGCAAGGAGATCGACGTCGACGGCCACCCCCTCCGGGTCATCGGGGTGGCGGAGAAGAAGGGCGTTGTCTTCGGCGAGAGCCAGGACAACTTCATCTGGATGCCCCTCACCACCTTCATGAAGCTGTACGGCGCGCGGCGCTCCTTCAGCATCCAGGCCGAGGCCCGGACGATGGCCGTCTTCGAGGCGGCCCAGGACCAGGTGCGGGTCGCCATGCGCGCGCGGCGCCACCTGACCTACAACAAGCCGGACGACTTCAACATCGAGACGGGCGAGTCGGTCATGGAGCTCTGGCAGACCATGACCCGCGGCATCTACGTGGTGACGTTCGTCGTCACCGCCATCAGCCTCCTCGTGGGCGGGATCGTGGTCATGAACATCATGCTCGTCTCGGTCACGGAGCGGATCCGGGAGATCGGCATCCGCATGGCCGTCGGGGCCCGCGAGCGGGACATCCTGCTCCAGTTCCTGGCCGAGGCCGTCGTCCTGAGCCTTCTCGGCGGGACGATCGGCATCATATTCGGCTATGGCGTGTCCAAGGTCCTGGGCAAGATCAAGGTCTTCTCCCAGTTCCAGACCGTCGTCTCGCCGGGCTCGGTCCTGCTGGCCTTCCTCTTCGCCGCCTCGGTCGGCATCTTCTTCGGGTTCTACCCGGCCCGCAAGGCCTCCAAGCTCGACCCGATCGAAGCCCTGAGGTACGAATAACGCCGCCCGCGCCCGGGCGCACAGACATCCATCGAAGAATCAACAGACCATGAGGAGGTCGACCATGAAAACGCGCAACCGCTGGACCGTCGGGCTCATCCTCATCCTCACGCTGGCCGCTCTGGGCGGCGCCCAGGATAAGCCCAAGGTCCTGTCCCTGTCCCTCGAGGACGCGATCGCCCAGACCCTCCAGCACAACCTCGGCGTGGCCATCCAGGTCCTCAACCCCCAGCTGTCGGAGACGTCCGTGGCCTCGGCCCAGGAGAAGTTCCTGCCGACCTTCAGCCTCGGGGCCAGCCACCAGTACACGAATTCGCCTTCGTATTCCTTCCTCGAGTCGTCGGGGAGCGTCGTCAACAAGACGGATAACTACACTTTCCGCGGCAGTGAATCGCTGCCCTTCGGCGGCACGCTGTCGCTGTCCGCGACCGCATACAAGACGAACAGCAGCGCCCTGTACCAGTCGGTCAATCCCCGCTTCGGCACGACCCTCGCCTTCAACTTCACCCAGCCCCTGCTCCGCAACTTCGGCTATGACATCAGCCGCTACAACATCCTCGTCGCCAAGGGCAACCTGACGGCCAGCGACGACCAGCTCAAGCAGTCGATCGCGGACACCATCTATTCCGTCGAGAGCGCCTACTGGAGCCTCGTCTACACCATCGATAACCTCCGCGTCCGGCAGCAGTCGGTGCAGCTCGCCAAGGACCTCCTCGACAAGAACCAGCGGTCGGTCGAGATCGGGACCCTCGCGCCCTTGGAGATCCTCAGCGCCCAGGCCGAGGTCGCGACGCGCGAGGCCGACCTCATCCAGGCCGAGACCCAGGTCAAGAATGCCGAGGACCAGCTCAAGGTCCTCCTCAACCTGCCCGAGGACGAGGCCCGGGCCATCGAATCGGTCAAGCCCCTCGACGCGCCGCCCTCCGAGGAGCGCAAGGTCGACCTCGACGATGCCCTGGCCACGGCCCTCCAGCTCCGGCCCGACCTGGCCGCGACGAAGATCGGCGTCGACATCCAGGCCCTCGCGGTGCGGTACCAGAGGAACCAGGTGCTGCCCGACCTCAACCTCTCGGCCTCGTTCTCAGGCTCCGGCCTCTCGGGAACGCAGCTCATCTACCAGGACGACAACCCCCTGACGGGCATCGTCATCGCGACCATCCCCGGCGGCGTCTCCGGGGCGCTCAAGGATTCCCTCCGCTTCAAGTACCCGAACTGGTCCCTGGGCCTGACGCTGAACATCCCGATCGCGAACATCGTCTCCCAGGCCAACTACCTCCAGGCCAAGGTCGGCCTGCGCCAGCAGATGCTCGCCTTCGAGAACCAGAAGCAGCAGTTGTATCTCGAGATCAAGAACGCCGTGCGGGCCGTCGAGTCCAATTTCAAGAGGATCAACGCCTACCGGGTGGCGCGCGAGCTGGCCGAGCAGAAGCTGGCTGCCGAGGAGGAGAAGCTGAGCCTCGGGCAGAGCACGAACTATGTGGTCCTGACCTACCAGAGGGACTTGGCCGACGCCCGCGTCTCCGAGCTCAACGCCATCGTCGCCTACAGCGTTTCGCTGGCCGCCCTCGATCATTCCATGGGCACGAGCCTGCGGAACCGGAACGTCCAGCTGTCGGACTTCTTCAAGCAGTGAGGCCGGGCCGCCGGGCGCTTGCATTCACCGGCGGGGCATGCTATCATGCGTGACAAGGGGAATGTCCTTCCTTCCATCGTCACGATCGGAGAAGACCCGATGAACAGAAAGCTCATCCGGCCCAATCTCACCGAGATCAAAGAGCAAATGACCCAGGAAAGGGAGCGGGAGAAGCATGCCGAGCACGGCGGCGACCGGCGGAAGATGCACCCGCCGAGCGATACCTTCGCCGAGAACTATTACTACCTCAAGCAGATGAACAAGAAGACCCCCATGGCCGTCGTCTTCACGGACGGCCAGACGGTCGAGGGGGTCATCGAGTGGTACGACCGCAACTGCATCAAGCTCAACCGCGACAACGCCCCGAACCTCCTCATCTACAAGGCGAGTATCCGCTGCCTCTACAAGGTCGGCGAGGCGCCCGAGCCGCCGGGGGACGAAGCCAAGAAAAAAAGATGACCGTTCCCAGGATCGGGGTGACCCTCGGCGATCCCGGCGGGGTCGGGCCCGAGGTCGTCCTGAAGGTCCTCGTCCGGGACGGCCCTCCGGCCCCGGCCTCCTACGTTCTTTTCGGGGACCCCCGCATCCTGGCCGACGAGGCCCGCGCCCTCGGCCTGGCGCCGCGGATCGGTCCGTGGCGCAGGGGCGACGACCGCCACCCCGGCCTGTCCCTGGCCGAAGTCCCCGCCCCGCCCGGCGCCGGCCGCCGTCCCGGGCCGGACGCCGCCAACGGCGCGGCCTCCTTTCGATCCTTCGAGGCGGCCTTGGCCGCCGTCCGCGAGGGGGCCGTCGACGCCCTGGTCACCGCGCCCGTCTCGAAGGCGGCCTGGAACCTGGCCGGAGTACCGTGGCGCGGCCACACCGAGTATCTCGAGCACCTCCATCCGGGGGCCGTCATGTCCTTCTGGTCGGACCGGCTCCGCGTCGCCCTGCTGAGCCATCATGTGCCGTTGAAAGAGGCCCTGGGCAGGGTCCGCAAGGAGGCGCTCGTGGCTTATTTCCGGGCCCTCAATCGCGGGGTCCAGGGCCTCGCCGACGGCCCCCGGGAGTTCCTCGTCCCCGGCCTCAACCCCCACGCGGGCGAGGACGGGCTTCTCGGCGGGGAGGAGGAGGGGGAAATCCGGCCGGCCGTCGTCGCGGCCCGGGAGGAGGGCATCGACGTCCGCGGCCCCTTCCCGCCCGATACGGTCTTTCGCCAGGCGCTGGGCCGTCGGGAGAGGATGGTCGCTGCCCTCTACCATGATCAAGGGCTGATCGCCTTCAAGCTGGAGTCGTTCGAGGCCGGGGTCAACGTCACGCTGGGCCTGCCCTTCGTCCGGACCTCCCCCGACCATGGCACGGCCTTCGACATCGCCGGCCGTGGCCTGGCCGACCCCCGCAGCATGGCCGAGGCCGTTCGTCTGGCCGCCCGGCTCACCGCAAGCGCCTCTTGATCTCGGCCCGGATCTCCCGGTCGGCGTCCCGCTTCTTCAGGGCCTCCCGCTTCTCGTACTCGCGCTTGCCCCGGACGAGGGCCAGCTCAAGTTTCACCTTGCCCCGGTCGCTGATGAGGACCCGCGTCGGCACGAGCGTCAGCCCCCGCTCCTGGACCTTGCCGGAAAGGCGCTTGATCTCGCGCCGGTGGAGGAGGAGCTTGCGGTTCCGGAGGGGCTCGTGGTTGAAGATGTTGGCCGCCTCGTAGGGGCTGATGTGGCACTTGACGAGGAAGACCTCGCCGTTGCGGACCTCGGCGTAACTTTCCTTCAGGCTGACCCGGCCTTCGCGAACGCTCTTGACCTCGCTCCCGAGAAGGGCCAGGCCTGCCTCGAACCTCTCGAGGATGGCGTAGTCGTGGGAGACGTGCTTGTTGACGGCCACGGTCCGGGCGGCTGACTTCACGGCGCGGCGGCCCCCTCGGCCGCGGCCGGCTCGGCCAGGATGAGGCTGATGTGGCGCTTGGTCATCTTCTCCACGGTCAGCCGGAAGCCGTGGAACACGAGCCGGTCTCCTTCCCGCGGCAGCCGGCCGAACTGATCGAGGAAGAAGCCGGCCAGGGTCGTGTAGCCGCCCTTCTCGGGGATGCCCAGGGGAAGGAGCGCGTTGACCGCCTTGACCGGCGCGGCGCCCGCGATCCGGAAGCCCCCGCCGTCGAGGCGGGCGTACCAGTCCTCGGTCCGCCCGTCGTGCTCGTCCTGGATGTCGCCGACGAGCTCCTCGAGGATGTCTTCGAGCGTCACCAGGCCGTCGACGTTCCCGAACTCGTCAACGACGAGGGCCATGTGGACGGCCTTCTCCTGCATCTGGAGAAGGACCTTCTCGAGCGGGGCGAATTCCGGGACGAAGAGCGGCTTGCGCATCAGCTCTTCTATTTTAAGTTCTTTATTATCAATTATATACGAAGCGATGTCCTTGCTGTGAACGATGCCCTCGATATTGTCCAGGCCCCCCCGGAAGACCGGGTACCGCGAGTAGCCGGACGAGCGGAGCGTAGCCAGGATGTCGTCGCGGCCGGCGCCGACCTCGATGGCCCGCATCTCGGGCCGGGGGACCATGACCTCCTTGACTGGCCGGGAGCCGATATCGAGGGCGCCCGAGACGATCCGCCGCCGGAGGACGGACAGGCCCCGGGCCCCGGCGTGGAGGGCGATGCGGACTTCCTCCTCGTTGAGCGGGGCGGCCGCGGCCCCGTCCGGCCGCCTCGATGACGGCACCAGGAGTCCGGTCAGGAACGACAGCGCCTTGACGAACGGGAAGAGGAGGATCATGAACCCTCGGACCGGATAGCTGAGCCGGAGGGCGGTGCGCAGGGGGGAATGGGCGGCGACGGTCTTCGGCGCCGTCTCGGCGAAAACGAGGATGAGGACGGTCGTGGCGACCATGGCCACCAAGACGGCTTGGCTGCGGTCGGGGATCACAGCCAGGGCGACGGAAGTGGCGATGGCCGAGGCGGCCACGTTGACGAGCGTGTTGCCGATCTGGACCGTGGCCAGGAAATCGTTCATCCGGGCCCGCATCCTCCGGACGAGGACGGCCCGCCTCGAGCCGGCCGACTCGCGGTACTGGAGGGCGTATGGGTTCACCGCGATGACGGACGTTTCCGCGGCCGAGAAGAAGGCATAGAGGACGAGACAGGTCACGAACAGGACGATCGCCGGCAGGAACATGCGCGTCCGTTCAGGCAGCGACGCGGGGCCTGGCGTCCTTGAAGCAGCGCGCCAGGGCATCGAGGAGCCGCTGCTCGATCTTCGGGCCGGGCGTGTCGGCGGCCTCGGAGATCTCGCAGACGAGGAGCTCCTTGGCCTTCTCGAGCATCTTCTTTTCGCGGAACGAGAGGGGCTTGATCAGGCTGAGGTAGTGGAGACTCTTGAGGACCGTGGCCACGTCGAGAAGGCTGCCCGACTTCATCAGCCCGACGTACTCCTTGTAGCGCCCCTTCCAGTCCATGGTCACGTCGACCGGCCCCTTCTTCAGGTAATCGAAGATCTTCCGGATGGAGGCCTCGGAGACGGGCCGACGGATGCCGATCTCGGTCGCCGTCGAACTGGAGATCTGGACCAGGGTGTTGTTGGCGATGATCCGGAGATGGAAGATCTTGGAGGACTCGCCGGCGTAGGATTCTTCGCGGATGGCCTCGATGACACCGAGCCCCTGGTTGGGGTAGATGATCTTGTCGCCGATCTTGATGGAGTTCATAAGTATCTATTATACCGAAAAATAGGGGCAAGAGTCAATGGAACGCACCCGGCGGGGCGCCTCCCCTCCGGGCTTGACAGGTCTGGGGGGTTCGGGTACCATACTCACTTCAAGGTGCCGAAAGATAATGAAAAGAACGTTCCAGCCGAACAACCGAAGACGGAAGAAAACACACGGCTTCCGCGTCCGGATGAAGAGCAAAGGCGGCCAGGAAGTCCTCAAGAGCAGGCGTCGGAAGGGCAGGAAACGCGTTTCTGTCTGATGAATGAGCGGCTCACCCCTCAGGAGAGGGTCCGCAAGCAACGAGACTTCGATAGTCTTTATAAGAACGGCAGCCGTTATCGGGGGCGCTATTTCACCCTGGTTCATCGTCCCAACCCGGCGGGCGCCTCGAGGCTGGCCGTTGTCGTCAGCAAGAAAGTCGGGCCCGCGGTCGCGCGCAATAGGGTCAAGCGGCGGTTGAGAGCTCTCTTCCGCCGGAATAAGGGCCTCCTGCCGGGGCCCACGGACCTCATCGTCGTCGTCCGGAAAGAGGTTCTGGCCCTGGGCGCCGCGGACCTCAGGGACGGCTATTTTCAGGCGTTGGAGTCGATCCGGAAAAAACGGGCTGCATCATGAGAACCGTCGCCCTCCTTCTCATCCGCGGCTACCAGGTCCTCCTCTCCCCCCTGCTCGGGCGGCACTGCCGCTTCGAACCGACCTGCTCGGCCTACACCTATGAGGCCGTCGACAGATACGGCTTCTTCCGCGGAGTGGGGCTGGGGATCCGCCGGCTGCTCCGCTGCCACCCGTTCCACGAGGGCGGGAGCGACCCCGTGCCCTGAGAGGACAGCGAATGGAAAAACGACTGATACTGGCCATCGTCCTATCGTTCCTCGTGCTCATCGGCTACCAGCTCCTGTTCGTCAAGCCTAAGCCGCAGATTGCGGAGACCCCGGCCGCAGCGCCCCCGACGGTTTCCGGAACGGTCGCCGCCCCCCCCGGCCAGGCCGCGTCCCCGGCCGCTACGCCCGCGAGGTCCACCCCGCAGCCGGGTCCGGCTCCGGACCTCAAGGCGACCGCGGCCCGGCCCGAGACCGAGGTCGCCGTCGAGACGTCCCTGTACCGGGCCGTCTGGACGAGCAAGGGCGGCCTCCTCAAGAGCTGGAAGCTTAAGAAGCACCTCGACGACAAGAAGGAACCCCTGGACCTCGTCCCGGCCCAGTCCCTGGAGAGCGGGCGCCTGCCGTTCGCCCTGCGCCTCGAGGACCGCGCCCTGGCGGACGGCCTCAACGCCGCCCTCTTCGACGCCTCCCAGACGAAGCTCGAGCTCGCGGACGGAAGCTCCGACGTAGTTAGGTTCACCTACTCGGACGGCAAGTCCGTCCGGGTCGAGAAGGCCTTCCGCTTCACCGGCGGGACCTACGCCATCGGCATCGAGCTCCACGTTTGGGCCAACGGACAGGAAGCCGCCCCCTCCCTCGTCTGGGGGCCCGGCATCGACAACCCCTCGCCGGCGGAGCTCAAGAAGCGCATCACGTCGACCGTCGGCGCCGCCGTCTACACGGGGGGGAAGGTCGTCCGGATGGACGAGAAGAAGTACAAGCCCGAGGCGAGCACCTGGAATTTCGTCGACTGGGCCGCCTACGAGGACAACTACTTCGCCGCCCTCTTCGTCCCGCCTCCCCAGAAGGGGCAGGCGACCTTCGAGCCGGAAGCCGCAACCCAGGGGCAGACGCCCGTCTATTTCCTCTCGGTCAGCCGGCCGGAGACGGCCTTCATCGGGCCCAAGGACTTCGACGCCCTCAAGGCCTTCGGCCATGACGCCAAGAAGGCCATCAACTTCGGCGCCTTCGGCAGCATCGCCGAGATCCTCCTCATCGCCGTCAAGTACTTCTACAAGCTCATCCCGAACTGGGGGGTGGCCATCATCCTCCTGACCCTCGTCATCAAGATCATCTTCTTTCCGCTGACCTACAGCTCGACCAAGTCCATGGCCAAGATGGCCGAGCTCCAGCCCAAGATCAAGGCCCTGCGGGCCAAGTACAAGAAAGCCAAGACGGACATCGAGCAGCGCCGGCAGATGAACGAAGAGATGATGAAGCTCTACAAGGAGCACGGGGTCAACCCGGCCGGCGGGTGCCTCCCTCTCCTCATCCAGCTGCCCATCTTCTGGGGCGTTTTTCGGATGCTCGTGGCTTCGGTCGAGTTCCGCCACGCCCCCTTCTGCCTCTGGATCAAGGACCTGTCCGTCAGCGACCCCTCTCACGTCTTGCCCATCCTGATGGGGGTCACGCAGTACATCACCCAGAAGATGACGCCCACGACGGCCGACCCGGCCCAGGCCAAGATGATGCTGATCATGCCGGTCATCATGACCGTCTTCTTCATGAACTTCCAGAGCGGCCTGATCCTCTACTGGCTGACGACGAACGTCCTCCAGATAGCCCAGCAGGCCCTCATAAACCGAATGATGGCCCGCCAAAAGGGGAAAGAGAATGGCAAACGAAAATAACGAAGCCAAGGATACCGGCCGCAAGGCCGGCGACGTCCCTTCGTCCCCGGAAGCCCAGGAGTACAAGGGCCGCAACCTCGAGGAGGCTATCAGCCTCGCCGAGCACCGGCTGAAGCTCCTCCGCGAGAACTTCAACTATGAGATCGTGACCGAGAAGACCAAGCTCTTCGGCATCAACGGCAAGGAGATCGTCATCCGGGCCTGGCCGAAGCGGGAGGAGGACGAAAACGCCGTCGACCGCTTCCTGGCCGCGGTCATGCCCCACTTCCCGCTCGAGCTCACCTACCAGATCAAGAAGCGGCAGGACATGATCTTCGTTGTCTTCGACGGGCCGGACAAGGCCATGCTCCTGCGCAACGACGGGTCGCTGCTGCTCGCCTTCCAGCACGTCCTCAACAAAGTCTCCCCGGTCAAGGTCCAGGTCGACTGCGAGTTCTTCAGGCGGCGTAAAGAGAAGAAACTGAAGGAGTTCGGGCAGAAGATCGCCCAGCAGGTCTCGGCCTCCGGGCGGGAGGAAGTCCTCGACTTCATGAACCCCTACGAGCGCCGGATCATCCACATCGCCGTCGACGAAGTGCCGGGCGTCGCGAGCGAGAGCCTCGGGGACGGGTTCCTCAAGAAGGTCAAGGTCTACCGCACGGCGAAGTAGTTCCAGAAGGCGCCCCGCAGTCTCCGTCCACTGAACTCATACTTGCGCAACTTGGATTTCTCCGTTTCTATTTACTCGCGCCGCGGTCTCTTCTAAAATGGGGGACCGGAAAGCTCGCCCCCATGCTCGAAGACACGATCATCGCCGTTTCGACGCCACCGGGCGTCGGCGGGCTGGGGGTCGTCCGCATCAGCGGCAAGCGGGCTCTGGCCGTGGCCGGCCGCATCTTTCGGCCCGGCCGGAGGCCGAGCCGCGGCTTCCCCGTTCGGCGGGCGGTCCTTGGGCGCATCGTCGACGCCGCCGGGGCGGAGCTCGTGGACGAAGCCATCCTCACCTATTTCCGGGCGCCGCACTCCTACACCCGGGAGGACGTGGTCGAGCTGAGCTGCCACGGCAGCCCGGTCATCCTGGCCGAGGTCGTCCGGCTGGGGGTCTCGGCCGGGGCCCGGCCGGCCCACGCCGGAGAGTTTACGCTCAGGGCCTTCGCCAACGGCCGGCTGGACATCCTCCAGGCCGAGGCCGTCGACGACCTCGTCCGCGCCGTCTCCCTAACCCAGGCCCGGGTCTCCATTCGACAGCTCGACGGCAGCCTGTCGCGGCGGGTCCTCAGGCTCAAGGACAAGCTCGTCCGCCTCGCCGCGCGCCTGGAAGCGTCCATCGAGTTCCCCGACGAGGGGCTGCGGCTATCCCCGTCCGGGCATGCCCGGGCCCTCGAGCCGCTCATCGACGAAGTCTCAAGGCTCGTCGGGAGCTATCGGGCCGGCCGGGCCTTGCGCGAGGGCGTGACCGTGGCCGTCACGGGCCGGCCGAACGTCGGCAAGTCGACGCTCTTCAACGCCCTCCTCGAGGAAGACCGGGCCATCGTCACTCCGTACCCCGGCACGACCAGGGATTACCTGAAGGAAGAGCTCGTCATCGACGGCCTCGTCTTCCATCTCGTGGATATGGCCGGCCTGGGTAAAGCGGCCCATCCCGTGGAGAAGAAGGGCATCCTCAGGGGGCAGAAGATCGCCCGCCACGCGGACGGCCTGCTCCTTGTCGTCGACGGCTCGCGGCGGCTGGAAGCCGAGGACGGGCGCCTGATCAGGCGTTTTCGGGGGAAAAAAACCATCCTCGTCGCCAACAAGTCGGACCTGCCGGGGCGGGCCGACCCCGGAAGGCTCAAGGCCCTGGCCGGCCCCGCTCCTGTCGTCTGGGTTTCCGCCTTGAAGGGCACAAACCTCGCCCGGCTCAGGGCGGAGGTCCGCCGCGCCTTCGGGCCCGCCGAAAGCCTGGCCGACGAGGTCGTCCTCCATGCGCGCCAGAAAGACGCCTTGGCTGGGATCCTGGCGGCCCTCGAGGTGGCCCGCCGGCATCTCCGGGCGGCAGGATCCGAGGAAGTTGCGGCCGAGGAGGTCCTAGCGGCCATCGCCCTGATTGGCCGGCTGACCGGGGAGGTCCGGGCGGACGAGGTCCTGGACGATATTTTCGGCCGTTTCTGCGTGGGGAAATAGCGGCCGTGGCGGAGCGGGGACAGGATTTCGACGTCATTGTCGTCGGGGCCGGGCACGCCGGCTCGGAGGCCGCGGCGGCCGTCTGTGCCATCGGCCTGCGGGCTTGCCTCGTGACCATCCATCTCGAGACGATCGCCCAGATGTCCTGCAACCCGGCCGTGGGCGGCCTGGCCAAGGGCCACCTCGTGCGCGAAATCGACGCCCTGGGCGGGCTGATGGGTCTCCTGGCGGACGAGACAGGCATTCAGTTCCGCCTTCTCAACCGCAGCCGGGGCGGGGCCGTCCAGGCGCCGCGTGCCCAGTGCGACAAGGCCCGCTATCGGGCGGCCATGAAGCGGCGGCTCGAGGCCGTAGCGGGCCTGACCGTCTTCCAGGGGATCGTCTCCGAGCTCCTCATCCGGTCGGGCCGGGTCCGCGGCGTCAGGACCCTCGACGGCCGGGAGATCGGGGGCACGGCCGTAGTCATCACTCCCGGCACCTTCCTCAACGGCGTCATCCACATCGGCCTGCATAGCTACCCGGCCGGCCGGGCCAACGAACCGCCCTCCGTGGACCTCGCGGAAAGCTTGAAAAAGGCCGGCTTCAGGACGCTCCGCCTGAAGACGGGAACACCCATGAGGCTCGACGCGAATACCATCGACTGGCCCGCCTTTACCCCGCAGGCGGGCGACGACGAGCCAGTAGCCTTCTCATTTCGCACCCGGTCCCCCCTCGAGAACCGGGTGCTTTGCCATATCGGCTATACGAACGACCGGACGCACGCCGTCATCCGGAAGAACCTTGACCGCTCGCCCCTCTACAGCGGCAAGATCAAGGGCATCGGACCTCGCTATTGCCCCTCGATCGAGGACAAGGTCGTCAAGTTCCCTCATCACGCCCGCCACCAGTTCTTCCTCGAGCCCGAGGGCCTCGATACGGCCGAGATCTACGTCAACGGTCTGTCGTCGAGCCTGCCGTTCGACGTCCAACAGGAGATCCTTGCCACCATCCCCGGCCTGGAGCGGGCCAAGGTGCTCCGGCCGGCCTACGGCATCGAGTACGACGCGGTTTCGCCGACCGAGCTCCTGCATACACTCGAAGCGCGGCGGGTCCGCGGGCTATACCTGGCCGGACAGATCAACGGCACATCCGGCTACGAGGAGGCGGCGGCCCAGGGACTGATGGCCGGGCTCAACGCCGGGCTCGCGGTCCTCGGCCGGGCGCCGTTCGTCTTGAGGCGGGATGAGGCCTATATTGGCGTCCTCGTCGATGACCTCGTCACCAGGGGCGTCGACGAGCCGTACCGACTCTTCACCTCCCGGGCGGAACATCGGCTCCTCCTCAGGATCGATAACGCCGACCGCCGGCTGTCCGGCTACGGACGTGAGCTTGGGCTCATCGGCGAGCCGGAATGGCGGGAAATTGGAGAGAAGATGGCCCGAACGGACAGGGCGACGGCCTTCTTGCGGCGGACAAAGGTTAAAACGGTCGGCGGGGACTCGGTCTCCCTGGCTGAGCTATTGAAAAAACCCGAACATAAGATCAAAACTGTGCTAGAATGTGGGAAATTACCCGAGGAATTGAGCGCGGAAGACATGCGGTTCGTCGAATCCGAGATCAAGTATGAGGGCTATATTAGGAAGCAGGAAAGGGAGATCGCCCAGTCCATGCGGACGGACCGGGCCAAGATCCCGTCGAGCCTGGACTTCGCCCTCGTGCCGGGGATGACGCGGGAGGCCGTGGAGAAGCTCGGCCGGGTCCGTCCGGGGACGCTCGGAGATGCCAGAAAGATCCCCGGCCTGACCCCGGCGGCCATTCAGAACCTAGCGCTATACCTGGAAGTGCGCAGGAAAAGGGCCGGACGGAAGCCCGATGTTTCACGTGGAACATGCGCCGACGATGAATAAGATAATAGCCATTGCGAATCAGAAGGGCGGGGTCGGGAAGACCACGACCTCCATCAACCTGGCCGCCTGCCTGGCCATGAAGAACCGCCGCACCCTGCTCATCGACCTCGACCCACAGGGTATGTCGACCCTGGGCCTGGGCCGGGCAAAGGAGACCGGGAAAGGCATCTACCAGGCCCTGATGAGCGGCAAGGACCTGATGGAGCTCGTTTCGGGTGCGGAACTCGATAATTTCTATCTCTGCCCATGCTCGCCGGAGCTCGCCGGCGTTGAGGCGGAGCTCTATCCCATGGAACGGCGGGAGAAGCGGCTAGCAGAGGCCCTGGAGAAGAACCGACGGTTCTTCAACTTCATCCTTATCGACTGCCCCCCTTCCCTCGGCTTCCTGACGATCAACGCCTTAGCCGCCGCCGATTCCTTGATCATCCCGGTGCAGACGGAGTTCTTCTGCATGGAGGGCATCCCGGACCTCTTCCAGACGCTCGAGACCGTCCGAACCTACTTCAATCCCCGGCTGGCCGTCGAGGGCATCTTGCTCACCATGTACGACGAGCGGACCAATCTGTCCAAGCAGGTGGCCGATGAGGTCCGGAAATCGCTCCATAACATCACCTTCGAGACTATCGTCCCGCGCAGCATCCGGCTGGCGGAAGCGCCTAGCTTCGGCAAGCCCATCGTCCTCTATGACGTCAGGTCCAAAGGCGCAGAGGCCTATCTAAAACTCGCCGAGGAGATCCTGCAGAAATGAACAAGAAAGCGCTTGGCAAGGGCCTCGGGGCCTTCATCCCCGAGGAGTTCGGCATCCTCAAGGACGAACGGTACGCCGAGGTCGAGATCGACGAACTGCGGCCGAACCCGCTTCAACCGCGGATGAAGTTCGACGACAAATCCATCGAGGAGCTGGCGCAGTCGATCAAGGAGACCGGCATCGTCCAGCCGGTCCTCGTGACCCCCGAGGAAGACCATTATAAGATCATTGTCGGAGAGAGGCGATGGCGAGCCGCCCAAAAAGCCGGGCTGAAGAAAGTCCCGGTGCTCATCCGCAACATCCCACGGGAGAAACAGCTCGAGATCTCGCTCATCGAGAACATCCACCGGGAGGAGCTGAACCCGCTCGAGATCGCCAAGGCCTACCAGCGGCTGCTCGACGAGACGGGGGCGACCCAACAGGAGCTGGCGGAGAAGGTCGGCAAGGACAGGACGTCGGTCACGAACTATGTCCGGCTCCTCAAGCTCCCGGCCGAAGTCCAGGACCATGTCAACGACGGGACGCTCTCCATGGGACACGCCCGGGCCCTGCTGGCCCTCGAGGATGCGGCGGCGCAGCTTTTCGCCTGCCGGCAGATCGTGGACAAGAGCCTCTCGGTCAGGAATACAGAGAAGCTCGTCAACCGTCTCAAGGAGCGCGCGCCGCGGGCGCAGCGGCACCTCGAGGACCCCGACCTCCGGGCCCTGCAGGAGGAGATGCTCAAGCTGCTAGGGACAAAGGTCCTCATCGCCGGCAGCCGGGCCAAGGGGGTCCTGAAGATCTTCTATTTTTCTCTGGACGACCTCAACCGGGTCTTTGCCCGGATCAAAGGAGACCGCTCATGAAAGACAAGCCGAGGGAATTGAACGAGACCAAGCTCGCCGGGCTGATCGACATGGAGTCGGAGTTCAACGGCGACCTGGTCTTCAGGGGGTCCTTCCGCATCGAGGGGCACTTCAAGGGCACGATCACCTCGGACTCCCTCCTCGTCGTCGGCGAGAGGGGCAAGGTCGAAGCCGACGTCAAGGTCGGCCAGCTCGTCATCAACGGCGAGATCCGCGGCAACCTTCAGGCGACCGACCGGATCGAGATCCATGAGAAGGGCCGCGTCTACGGCTCCATCACGTCGCCGCGCCTGGTCGTCGAGGAAGGGGCGACGCTCGAGGCGACCTGCCAGACCCAGCCGGCGCCGGCGCCCGCCGCCGCGGCCAAGGAACCCCCCGCCGGGGGGAAGGACTGACGGCCGCCCGTCCCGCAACCCGTCGCCGCCGGTAATCTATATTTCCTATAGGGATAGTGTATATTGCCCGCCGCGAAGAATTCAGCGCCGCGCTCTTGAGCCTGGCCCCCCCGATGGATATAATCGGAGGGGTAAAAATCAGGGCGAGGCGGTCCGATGAGCAAGTACATCTTCGTCACGGGCGGGGTGATTTCGGGCCTAGGCAAGGGCATCGCGGCGGCGTCCATGGGGATGCTCCTCGAGAACCACGGCTACAAGATCACCATCCAGAAGTTCGACCCCTACCTCAACGTCGACCCCGGCACGATGAGCCCGTTCCAGCACGGCGAGGTCTATGTGACGGACGACGGCGCCGAGACCGACCTCGACCTCGGGCACTACGAGCGGTTCACCTCGACCCGCACGACGCGGGCGCACAACTTCACCGCGGGCAAAATCTACGAGTCGCTCATCCGCAAGGAGAGGAAGGGCGAGTACCTGGGCAAGACCGTCCAGGTCATCCCCCACGTGACCGACGAGATCAAGAAGGCCTTCACCGCCGTCGCCGACCGCAACCAGATCGTCATCTGCGAGATCGGCGGCACGGTCGGCGACATCGAGAGCCTGCCCTTCCTCGAGGCGACGCGGCAGCTGCGGCTGACTCTGGGCGCGGATAACGTCCTCTTCGTCCACCTGACCCTCGTCCCGGCCATCGGCACCTCGGGCGAGCTCAAGACCAAGCCGACCCAGCACAGCGTCAAGGAGCTGCGGGCCATCGGCATCCAGCCCGACATCCTCCTCTGCCGGACGAACCGGCCGCTCTCGCACGATATCAAGTCGAAGATCGCCCTGTTCACGAACGTGCCCATCGAGGCCGTCATCACGGCCCGCGACGTCCAGTCGATCTATGAGATCCCGCTCTACTTCGCCGCCGAGGGCCTGGACGCGATCATCCTCCGCATGCTCCACCTGCCGCGCCGCAAGAAGAACCTGGCCCGATGGGAGGCCCTCGTCGACCGCATCAAGAACCCCAAGGATGAGGTCGACATCGGCCTCGTCGGGAAATACGCCGGGCTCCACGACGCCTACATGAGCCTCAACCAGGCCCTCATCCACGGCGGCATCGGGAACCGGCTCAAGGTCAACATCGACTGGATCGAGGCCGAGGACCTCGAGGAAACCGACCCGGCCGACATCCTGGGCGCCAAGGACGGCATCCTCGTCCCGGGCGGCTTCGGCAAGCGGGGGATCGAGGGCAAGATCCGGGCTGCGGCCTACGCCCGCGAGAACGGCGTCCCGTACTTCGGCATCTGCCTCGGCATGCAGGTCGCCGCGATCGAGTACGCCCGCTCCCTGGCCGGCCTGCCCAAGGCCAACAGCACCGAGTTCGTCCCGGACGCGCCGGACAAGATCATCGTCCGCTGGCGCGAGCTCGGCAAGGAGTTCGACATGGGCGGCACGATGCGCCTCGGCGCCTACCGCTGCGACCTCGAGCGGGGCTCGCTCGCCCACAAGGCCTACGGCAGGCTCAGGATCTCCGAGCGCCACCGCCACCGCTACGAGTTCAACCCCCAGTACGAGGCGCCGCTGGTCAAGGCTGGGCTGCGCATCTCCGGCCGGAACCCGGACTACGGGCTGGTCGAGATCACCGAGGTCCCGGGCCATTCCTGGTTCCTGGGCTGCCAGTTCCACCCCGAGTTCAAGAGCAAGCCGCTCGAGCCGCATCCCCTCTTCAAGTCCTTTATCGCCGCGAGCTACGCCAACCGGCTCCGCCGGGCCGCGCGGCAATTGGGGCCTGAGCCGGGAACTCCTATTAAGTAGTTGATAATGATTAAGATAAAATAAGCGGCCGGGGCGCCGCCGCGCCCGGCCCCGTCCGGGGGCAAAGGAGGGGACGATGGACATCAACGCCAAGATCTTCCGCGAATACGACATCCGGGGGATCGTCGGCCAGGACCTCGACGAGGGGGTCGTCGAGCTGTTGGGCCAGGCCATTGGCACGTATTTCGCCGACCACGAGAAAAAGGACGTGGCCCTGGGACGCGACTGCCGGCTGAGCTCGCCCGCCTTCGCCGCCGCCATGACCCGGGGGCTCGTGGCCACGGGCCGCGAAGTCACCGACATCGGCGTCGTGCCGACCCCGCTCCTTTATTTCACCGTCTACGAGAAGAAGAAGGAGGCGGGGGTCATGATCACCGGCTCCCACAACCCCCCGGAGCACAATGGCTTCAAGATCATGGTCGGCACGGAGACGCTCTACGGCGAGGAGATCCAGGCGATCTACGGACTCATCCGCGCCGGGCGCTTCGTCTCCGGCCGGGGGGAGGTCCGCAGCCTGGACATCGTGCCCGAATACCTGGACTACGTGTCGGCGCGCGTCCGGCCCTCCCGCCGTCTCCGCGTCGTCGTCGACGCCGGCAACGGCACGGGCGGCGCCGTCGGGGTGCCGCTCCTCAGGAGGCTCGGCTGCGAGGTCCTGCCGCTCTTTTGCGAGATGGACGGGCGCTTCCCCAACCACCATCCCGACCCGACGCTGCCCGAGGCCATGGCGTCGCTCACGGCCAAGGTCCTCGAGGTCAAGGCCGACGTCGGCATCGGCTATGACGGCGACGCCGACCGCCTCGGCGTCGTCGACGACCAGGGCCATCTCATTTGGGGCGACCAGATCCTGATCATCTTTGCCCGCGACATCCTCCCGTCCCATCCGGGCGCGGCGGTCATCTCCGAGGTCAAGGCCTCCAAAGTCCTCTATGACGAGATCGCCCGGCTCGGCGGCCGGCCGATCATGTGGCGGACCGGCCACTCCCTGATCAAGAAAAAGATCCGGGAGGAGAACGCCGTCCTGGCCGGAGAAATGAGCGGCCACATCTTCTTCGCCGACCGCTGGTTCGGCTTCGACGACGCGATCTACGCCTCGGCCCGGCTGGTCGAGGTCCTGGCCCGGTCGGACCGAAAGCTCTCGGCGATGCTGGCCGACCTGCCCAAGACGTTCACGACGCCCGAGATCCGCATCTACGCCTCCGACGAGGTCAAGTTCCGCGTCGTCGACGAGGTCCGCAAGGAGCTTGCGACGCGCCACAAGGTCATCGACATCGACGGCGTCCGGGCCATCTTCCCGGGCGGCTGGGGGCTCGTCCGGGCCTCGAACACTCAGGCCGTCATCGTCATGCGCTTCGAGGCCGAGACCGAGGCGGAGCTGGCCGCCATCCAGGCCGAGGTCCGCGGCGTCCTCGAGCGGGTCCTCCGGAATCTGGGGCAGACGTGAGCGACCCGGGGATCCGCGCCGTCATCCTGGCCGGGGGGCGCGGCACGCGCTTCTGGCCGCTCGGGCGCGAGGCGCGGCCGAAGCAGTTCCTGCCGATCGCCGGCCGCAGGACCATGGTCGAGGACACCGTCGCCCGGCTGAAGCCGCTCGTCCCGGCGGCGAGGATGCTCCTCGTCGCCGACGCCGGCCAAACGCGCACGCTCCGCCGGCTCCTGCCCGGCCTGCCGCGGTCCTCGTTCCTGGTCGAGCCGCTGGCCCGTAACACCGCACCCTCGCTGTTGCTGGCCACGGCTCGAGTCTTCCTGGAGGACCCATCCGCGGTCGTGGCCGTCCTGCCGGCCGACCATCTCATCCGGAAGCCGGCGGAATTCCGCCGCAAGCTCCGGGCCGCGGCCGCCTTCGCCGCGACCAGCCGGTCTTTCGTGACCTTCGGCATCCGGCCGACCGCCGCGGCCACGGGCTACGGCTACATCCGCTTCGACCGGCGGGGCGCCGTCCGGGCCGCCGGGGAGGCCTTCTTCCCGGTCCGCTCCTTCCAGGAGAAGCCCGCCCGGAAGGCGGCCGAGCGGCTCATCGCGGCCGGGGACTGCGCGTGGAACGCCGGCATGTTCGTCTGGCGCGCGGACGCGTTCGCGGCCAAGCTCGAGCGTTTCGCTCCCGAGCTCCGGCCGGCGTGGCGGGGGACGGTCGACGCCCTCCGGCGGCGCGACGCCGCGGCCCTCCGCCGCGTCTTTGAAAGGGCGCCGGCCGTCTCCATCGATTACGCCCTGATGGAGAAGGCCCGGGGCGTCTTCGTCTGCGAGGGCGACTTCGGCTGGTCGGACGTCGGCGCCTGGTCCTCGCTCTTCGGCGTCTGGCCGGCCGACGGGGCGGGCAACGTCGCCCGCGGCGAGCTCCTGGCCCTCGACGCGCAGCGCTGCCTCGTCTACAATCCCGGCCGGCTGACGGCCCTCGTCGGAGTCCGCGACCTCGTCGTCGTCGAGGCCGGCGGGGCCCTCCTCGTCTGCCCTGCCGGCCAGGACCAGCGGGTCCGCGAGGTCGTGGCCGCCCTCCGGAAAGCAAAGAGGCGCCGATACCTGTGACGGGGAGGGAATTTTCCCCGGTCGGCGTCGTCTAAAAGTCGAGAGGAGGTGTCTTTGTCCAAGAAACGCGTCATTCCGGCGATCGGTGTCCTCCTGGCATTCATGGCCCTCACCGCCTCCGCGGCGGTCACGCTGGACGTGAAGGAGCACGTTCTTGCGAACGGCATGAAGATCCTGATGATCCCCAAGCCCGGCGTCCCGCGGGTCGTCTGCCACATCTACTTCAAGGTGGGCTCGATCAACGAGCGGCCCGGCATCACCGGCATCGCCCACATCCACGAGCACATGATGTTCAAGGGCACGCAGGTCATGGGCGTCACGGACTTCGCCAAGGACGAGGCCATCGACAGGCAGATCGACGAGGTCATGGACCGGATCTACCGTGAGAAGTACTGGAAGGCCGACGGCGGCGACCCGGCCAGGCTGGCCGAGCTCCAGAAGAGAGCCGACGAGCTCATCGCCGCGGAGAAGCCGTACGTCGTCAAGGACGAGGCCTGGAACCTCTACATGAAGAACGGCGGCACGGGGCTCAACGCCTCGACCGGCAACGAGAACACGGGCTACTACGTCACCCTGCCCTCGAACAAGGTCGAGCTCCAGATGCTTCTCGAGTCGGACCGCATGCTCAACGCCTATTTCCGCGAGTTCTACTCCGAGAAGGACGTCATCATGGAGGAGCGCCGGCTGAGCGAGAACCAGCCGGGCTTTTTCTTCAACGAGCAGGTCAACGCGGCTTTCTACGCCGCCTCGCCCTACCACTGGGACGTCGTCGGCTGGATGGATGACATCCGGAAGATCACCAAGACGGACCTCGTCGCCTTCCACAACACTTACTACGTCCCGAACAACTGCGTAGCGATCTACGTCGGGGACTTCGACCCGGCGGCGATCACGGCCATGGCCGAGAAGTACTTCGGCCGCATCCCCAAGGGCCCGGACCTCGAGCCCATCCGCGACGGCGAGCCGCCCCAGTACAGCGAGAAGCGGATGTATGGCGAGGGACCGGCGCCGACGAGCCTCCAGATGATGTTCCACGCGCCCAAGGAAGGCCACCCCGACGCGGCCGCACTGTCCGTCCTGGCCGACGTCTTCGGCTCCGGCGGCGGCGGCTTCCGCGGCGGCATGATGGGCGGCGGCGGCGGCACGGGCCGGCTCTACAAGGTCCTCGTCCGCGACAAGCAGATGGCCGTCAACGCCTCGGCCTCGAGCCGGCCGCAGTGGTACGTCGGCATGTTCCAATTCAGCGCCACCCCGCGCTTCGACAAGAACGTCCAGCCCGAGGACCTCGAGAAAGAGATCTGGACCGAGATCGACAAGGTCAAGAAGGACGGCGCGACGCCCGAGGAGATCCAGAAGGCCAAGAACCGCGCCGAGGCCATGTTCGTCCGCAGCCTGGCCAGCACGATGGGCCTCGCCGGCCGCGTCGGCCGGGCCGAGCTCAACCGCGGCTGGCGGTCGATCGTCGACGACCTCGAAAACCTGAAGAAGGTGACGAACGACGACATCAAGCGGGTCGCGGCCAAGTACTTCGTCAAGGACAACAGCCTGACGGCCATCTACAAGAGGAAGATGGGGCGGTAAGGAGGAGGACCATGAAAAAGGCACTGACGACCATCCTGGCCCTGACGTTCGTTTTCGCGGCCCTGGGCCTGGCCCAGGCCACGCGTCCCTCCGAGCTCAAGTTCCCCGCGCTCAAGTACGACCCGCCCGACCCCAAGGCCTTCCGCGTCGAGCTTGCGAACGGCCTCCGCGCCTACATCCAGGAGGACCGGAGCCTGGGCCTCGTCAACATCACGGCCCTGGTCAATTGGGGGGCGCTCGATGTGCCCAAGGCCAAGACGGGACTCTCACAGCTCCTATCCGGGACCCTCATCCGCGGCGGCACGAAGACGCGGGAGGGCTCGGCCATCGAAGAGCGCATCGATTTCCTCGGGGGCACGCTGAATTTCATGGCGGGCGAGCGGACCTCGCAGCTGAGCCTCTCGGTTTTGAGCAAGGACCTTGACGAGGGGCTCCAGGTCTTCTTCGACGTCCTCTTGAACCCCGAGTTCCGCGAGGAGCCGGTCAAGCTGGCCAAGGCCCGCCTCATCGACCAGCTCCGGCAGTCCAATGACCGGCCGGAAACCGTCCTCAGCCGCGAGTACGAGCGGCTCCTCTACGGCGACCAGCCCCTGACCTGGGAGCCGACCAAGGCCACCTACGACGGCCTCACCCCGGCCGACCTCAAGGCCGCCCACGCCGCGTACTTCGCTCCCAGGAACATCATCCTGGCCGCGTCGGGCGACTTCGCCAAGGCCGACCTCAAGGCCAAGGTCAACAAGCTCATCGGCGGCTGGAAGAACCACGCCGTCCAATTCCCGGCCCTGGTCAAGACCTTCCCCAAGGTCGAGCCCGGCGTCTATTTCATCCAGAAGGCCACGAACCAGGGCTATATCAGCCTCGGGCACCTGGGGATAGAGGACACCAACCCCGATTATTATGCCGTCCAGGTCATGAACTTCATCCTCGGCGGCGGCAGCTTCTCGTCGCGGATCACGACCAAGGTCCGGTCGAACGAAGGCCTGTCCTACAACCAGGGCAGCCGGTTCACCTACCGCTGGGGCTTCCCCGGCACGTTCGCCGGCTACGTCCAGACCAAGTCGGCCACCGTCGGCTACGCGATCTCGCTCATCCTCGATGAGTTCGACCGCATCCGGAAGGAGCCCGTCTCCGACGCGGAGATGGAGACGGCCGTCAACTACTATCTGGAGAGCTTCGCCGACAGCTTCCAGACGGCTCAGGCCACCATGACGAGCTTCGCCAACCTCGAGATGACCGGCAAACCGATGGATTATTACAAGACCTACCGCGACCGGATCAAGGCCGTGACCAAGCCCAAGGTCCAGGACGTCGCCCAGAAGTACATCCATCCCGACCAGATGGCGATCATGATCGTCGGCGACTGGGAGCCCTGCAACAAGGGCAGTGAAAAGTGGGCGGGCCCCCTCGACAAGCTGGGCCCGGTCCATCGGCTCACCCTGGCCGACCCGTTGACCGGCCAGGAACCCAAGTAACCCTCGACGCGAAGGCGTGCCGGGCCGCCGGGCCCGGCACGCCTTTTCTTTTTCCCGCCGGGCCTTGTATAATAGGGCCCTTCCATTGGAGGCCCCATGAGAAACGCCATCCGCCGCGCGGCGCTCGTCGCGCTCGGCCTGTCGCTCGTCCTGGCCCTGGCCGTCGCGCTCCCGGCCCAGAGCCGGCAGCGGCCGCCCGAATACAACGAGCTGGTCGCCGCCAGTCAGATCAAGGACGCCGCCGCCCGTCTCAAGGAGTTCGAGCGGATCAAGGCCGCCTACCCGTCCAGCCAGTTCATGGCCGCCATCGAGCGCTCCATCGTCAACGCCAAGGTCGAGCTGGCCGAGACCCTCGACGCCATCCTCGCCCTCCAGAGGGAGTTCCTGGCGGGGGCGAGGGGGCCGGCCCGCCTGCAGGGCCCGTTCATCTCGGCCGACCAGATCCTGACCCACCCGAGACTCAAGACATTCGACAAGGCCGCCGTCCTGGCCGCCGTCCTGGCCTACCGGGACAAGACGGTCAAGGCGGCGGAGGAGCCGGGCGCCTTCGACGGCATCCCGGCCAACCAGCAGGCCGCCTTCAAGGCCTACGCCGTGACCGGCTTCGGAATCCTGGTCGCCCAGGCCTACCTCAACGCCGGGGACGCGGCCCGGGCCGTGGCCGCGCTCGACGCCTTCAAGGCCGAGGGCGGCACCCCCGACGCCCCCTATTACTACACGCTCGGCGGCACCTACGCCCTGATGGGCAAGACCAAGGAGGCCAACGAGGCCTACCTATCGGCGGCGGCCGACGGCCACGAGGAGGCGCTGGCCAGGGCCCGCGAGCTCTATGTCAAGATCAACGGGAAGCCCGACGGGTTCGAGGCGGCCCTCGAGGCCAAGCTCAAGGCCCTGCCGTACGTTCCCGCGCCCTTCAAGGCCCCGGCCGGATGGAAGGGCCGCACGGTTCTGGCCGAGCTCTTCACCGGCTCGGAGTGCTCGCCCTGCCTGGCTGCCGACTTGGGCTTCGACGGGCTCCTCGAGAGCGTCCCGGCCAAGTACGTGGCCGTGCTCGAGTACCACCTGCCCATCCCGCGGCCGGACCCGATGATCAACGCCGCGACCAAGGCCCGGCAGGACTATTACGGCGTCAACGGCACGCCGACGGTCCTCATCGACGGCGAGAAGGACACCTCGGGGGGCGGCATGCGGAGCCTGGCCGAGGCCAAGTTCAAGCAGTACAGGGCGGCCGTCGACGCCCGGCTGGCCGAGGCGCCCGGCGCGGCCCTCAAGGTCGCCGCGAGCCTGGCCGGCGATACGGTCAACGTGACCTTTGACGCCGGGCCGGCCGTGGCCGGGGCCGCCTATCGCATTATCCTCGTCCAAGGCGAGGAGAAGTTCAAGGGTTCGAACGGCCTGGCCTTCCACAAGATGGTCGTCCGCGACCTCGTCGACGTCGACCCGGCCGGGGCCAAAACGGCTGCCTTCGACCTTCCCGCCTCCGAGGCGAAAGCCGACCAGTACCTGACTGGCTTCGAGACGACGAACAGGCGGTTCGCGGGCTTCAAGTTCGCCGAGCGGCACAATAAGATCGACCGCGGCCGGCTCCGGGTCGTCTTCTTCGCCCAGGACGAAGTCACGAAAAAGGTTCTCGCCGCCGCCGTGGCGGACGTGAAATAGGCGCATGGCCGGGGGCTCGCATCCCGAGACCGTCCGGGCCCTCGAGCGGGCGTTCGCCGCAGAGAAGGTCGAGCGCCCGCTCCGCGTCCTGCGCTACGAGCCGGGCGACATCCTCGAATACGAGGTCCGCGGCGTCGTCCCCGACGGCCGGGCCCGGGCCCGTTTCGAGGTCGACCGCTACGTCGGCGGCGGATACGCGGGGCAGGTCTACCGGGTCAGGCTCCTCTCTCTCGAGCCGCTCGAGGGCCGCGTCGAGGGGCTCGCGCCGGGGGAGGCCTACGCCCTGAAGCTTTTCGTCCCGGCCTCCGGTTTCGGCCGGCGTGTCCGCAATCTCTTTTACGGCGCTGGCTTCCAGGCCCCGTTCTCCCTCCAGTCGCTGGCCGCGGCCGGCCGCTCCCAGGCCCTCTGGCAGAAGTTCATCCGCCGCGCGGCCCGGGTCGAGCTCGGCGCGGAAGAGGCTGTCGTCGACATCCACGCCACCTTCCTCGACCACCGGCTCGGCAGCTACGGGGAGGTCAGCGAGTGGGTCGACGGCCGGATGTGGCGGCTCGAGGTTGACGACGACCTCGACGCCCGCCGCCGCTGGCGGCCGGGCCAGCCCGAGGCCGGCGTCGGCTCGCCGGAATACCGGGCGAAGCGCGTGTTCATGGACCGGTTAGTCCGGCTCATCCGGGACGTCGGCGCCGAGGAGCTGGCCCGCCAGTACGAGTGGTGGTCGCTCAAGAGCCAGCCGAACGCCCTCAAGCGGACCTCGAGCGACCCCGACGCGATGGCGGGCCTCGTCGCCGTCGACTTCCGCGCGGGCATGGCCCTGCTGCCGTTCCTGCCCGAATGCCCGGCCGACGTCAAGCTCATCGTCAGAGGCCTCGGCCGGGGCCGGCTCGTCCAGTTCGACAAGGGCGACACCCGCAAGCTCCGGGCCTACGTCGACGCCCACGCCGCGGAATTCGCCGACATGTGGGGCGCGCTCGAGACGCTCGTGCGCGAGGACGCGGCCTATCGCGATTCCCTCATCGACATCACCTTCCACCACGTCCGGCTGGCCGGGGCCCGGCTCCGCCGGAGCGTCATGGCCGGCTTCCGGGAGAGCTGGCAGGTGCGGAACATGACCGACGCCGCCGCCGCGTCCGGGCTGGAGCGAAGCGGCGTCCTCTCGGCGCTCTTCTTCCTCCTCGGCCTGGTCCCGCTGGCGACGCCCCTCCTTTTCGTCCTCGCCTGGCCGGGCCGGAGGTTGGGGCTCTACCTTCTCTGGGCGCTGCCGCTCGGCCTGCCCTTCCTCCGGCGCCTGTGGGGGCGGGCCGACCTGCGGCGTCACTACGGCCGGCTCGTCTCGAGCCCCGGCTATTTCCTGCATGCCTTCCGGGCCCGGGTCGACGAGCGGCTCGTCGGCTGGGTCCGCTCCGGCCGCGTCTCCGAGTCCCGCGCCCTGCGGCTCAGCGCCGCCCCCGGCCGTTATCTCCTCCATCTGCCCCTCTCGGTCCTCCCGGCCGGGCTCCATCGCTTCCTGACCGACAAGGCCGTCTTCAAAGCCGGGCTGGCCCGCATCTTCGTCCGGCCCTTCCGGCTCTATTTCAACGCCGCGGAGCGCGAGAAGTGGCTGCGGGACATGGTCGCCGCCGGCGAGCGGAACGGGATGCTCACGCCGGAGGAGGCGGGCCGCATCACCGGTCAGCTCGGGGAGCCGTTCATCCAGAAGTACCTCAAGAGCCTGGCCATCCATCTCCTCCTCATGCCGACGACCCACGTCGTGGCCCTGATCGTGGCCTTCTTCTATGTGCGGCTCCACGCCGAGCTCTCGTGGCAGCAAGCGACGCTGGCCACGGGCGTCATCTTCGGCCTCTTCCAGATCATCCCGGTCTCGCCCGGCTCGCTCGCCCGCGGCATCTACACGACCTCCCTCATCCTCCGCGAGCGGGACTTCAAGGACTACAGCGTCGCCTTCGGGCTGAGCTTCTTCAAGTACATCGGCTACCTTGCCTTCCCCCTCCAGATGGCCTACCGCTACCCGGAGCTGGCCCGGTTCATGGCCGGCCATTGGGCGACAAGCGCCGTCCACGCCGTGCCCGTCTTCGGCGAGAAGGGGGCCTGGCTCGAGCACTTCGTCTTCGACGCCTTCTACAACTTCCCGCTGACCATCCGGCGCCGCGTCAAGCGTCGGGCCGCCGAACGGCAGGGGCTCGCGCCGCGCTGCGCCCACGCGCCGGCCTTCGCCCTGGCCGGGACGGCCCTGCTCGCGGGGCTGGATTTCGGCTGGTTCCGTGTCAAGGGCGAGGTGCCGGCCCTCCGGAGCGTCTGGGGCGCCGCGGTCCTGGCCGCCGTCGCCGTGGCGGCCGTCGTATCCCGGGCCGCCGGAGGGGCGGGGCTCGGCCGGCGGATCCTGCTCGGGACGGGGACAGGCGCCCTGACGGGCCTGCTCTACGCCCTGGCCAACACCTGGCTCCCCGCGCTCTACGGGGCGGCGCCAGGGGCGGGCGGGCTGGGGGTCAAATGCCTCTGGAACGTCTTCCTTTTCGCCGTCGCGGGCGTCGTCGGCGCCGCCGTGGCCGAGACGCGGGAATAGCCGCACGGCGGCCTCCCGAAGCCTGCGTCAGCGGAAGAGCTTGCCGTTGAACATCCAGAGAAGCAGAAGAACGAGGAGCATCAGGACGAGGGTGAAAAAGGCCCTCTTGCGGCGCGCGGCGACGAACTCCGAGGCCGCGTTCTCGTCCATGAAATAGGCGCCGCCGCCGGCGTCGACGAAGACCCCCTTGTCGACCATCCTGCGGAAGATCCCGCTTTCCCGGATGCCCAGGTCGGCCAGGGTCCGGGCGCGTCCGCGGTCGACGGCCCCGGCCTTGCGGAAGACCCGCATGTACTGGTTCTGCTTGATGATGATGTACTCGCCGGCCATCTGGCCCCCCTTCTTTTCTCAGCCGCTGTCGGGCTTCAGGTTCTTTAATCTCAGCCCCAGCTCGTCGAGCTGGCCCTCGCCGACGGAGGAGGGAGAGCCGGTCATGAGGTCCAGGGCGCCTGTCGTCTTGGGGAAGGGGATGACCTCGCGGATGGATTCCTCGCCGGCCAGGAACATGACCAGCCGGTCGAAGCCGTGGGCGATGCCGCCGTGGGGGGGAGCGCCGTAGGAGAGGGCCTCGAGGAAATAGCCGAACTTCTCCTCGGTCTCCCGGTCCGAGAGGCCCAGGGCCTTGAAGACGCGGCGCTGGACGTCCATGCGGTGGATACGGATCGATCCGCCGCCGACCTCGACGCCGTTGAGGACGAGGTCGTAGGCCTTGGCCCGGACCCTGTCGGGCTGCGTCTCGAGCAAGCCGAGGTCCTCGTCGTGGGGGGAGGTGAACGGGTGGTGCATCGAGACGAACCGCTTTTCCTCCTCGCTCCACTCGAAGAGCGGGAAGTCGGTCACCCAGCAGAACTCGAGGCTGTCCCGCCGGGCGGCGTCCTCGACCGGCCAGGTCCGGCGGACCTCGCCCAGGGCCTTGAGGGCGGTCTCCCTCTTGTCGGCGACGATGAGGGCCAGGTCGCCGTCCCCGCCGGCGAGCGC
>DATKJS010000056.1:0-24181 GCA_035543515.1 Terriglobales bacterium
GACTGGGGAGGTGAGCGCAGCTATATCCGAGAGGACAAGGTCCTCGGGTCCTTGGACAGGCTCCATGAGCTGATGGCTCAAGCGGCTAACTGAAGAGGTTTACGATGGCCCCGAAGTTGCGAACATCGGTTGACACGGCCTATCCGATTGTCCCACATTTGTCCCACTTAAGAACCCCTATGCGAGACCTTCTGCAGCCGGAGGCCGTAATCAGCTGCCCGTCAGCCCGGCCAGCCGCTTCCTGGCATCCTCAACTTCGGGCGGGCCGGGATGTCGCCACGCTTCTGCACATCGAGGAATCGCTGATTATGCTCTCTGCCGTTGGCTTTCCAGCTTTTCTCTATGATACTGAATGGATTTACTCAGGGCGGCATAGGTCTGCATGAGGTCTTGCTCTGCAATGACGAGCATAAGTGTCGATCCCATCGACACTATATTCATAATATTAATGCCGATTTTAGATATTTGATTGACAAAATAGGCGTAAAGTCCGGGAATTTCGATGGCAGGAATAATATCCTCGGCTTTTGGCTCTTGGATTCTTATTACCGCAACCTTCTCCCGGATCTCTCTGGCCTGAGGGAGGATATTCTGAAATAATGCTCTTTTCTCTCTGTCCAGGATAACAGTAATTTCTCCGCCTCCCTGACTGATAAAGAGTACTTCATCCGGGTTCCAGAGGATATTTTTGACGATTTCATTAATGACAGCAACGATCTTATCGGTCCGGTCGAAACTGATATGAACAATATCATCTTTTATCGTTAACTGCGAATATGCGATGTTTCTTGCGAGATTCATTTCTATGGCCGTATGATTGAGATCTAATGAATACCTAGACGACGTCTGATCATATTCGGCGACAGAAGACGCTGTGATCGTTGGGACCTTGTTTCTGCTAGATAAAATTCTTTCTAGCGCAATGTCCAGCTCACGAGTCATATTCTGGACAGAGTCATAACGCCTTTCAGGTTTCTTTTCCAAACATTTTACTATCAAACGACTGAGGCTCTCTGGAATTTGAGGATTGAAGTCTTTCGGGTTCTCCGGCTCCTCGGTCTTATGCTTCATGGCAATGCTGAGCGCTGTGTCACCCTCAAACGGCACTCTTCCCGTTACCATCTCATAGAGAATCACACCTAACGAATAGATGTCCGAGCGCTGGTCGACTTCTTTGCCTTCAACCTGCTCCGGGGACATGTACTCCGGAGTCCCAATCATTACTCCGGCGCCAGTGATCCCCTTGCCCCAAAGCGATCGGGCGATGCCGAAGTCCATGATCCGAACGTTCCCGTCCTCGTCGATCATGATATTCTGGGGCTTGAGGTCCCGGTGGACAATGCCCAGATGATGGGCTTCGGCCAATCCTTCACAGATTTGCTTCGTTATCGAAACGGCCCGGAACGCCCCGAGCTGGCCAGACTTCCGGATGAACTTCTTCAGGTCCTCGCCAGGGACAAATTCCATGGTAATGAAGGTCGTGCCCTCGGCCTTGCCGAGGTCGAACATACCACAGATATTCTTGTGCCTAATCTTCCTAGCGAGCTTCAACTCGTTCGAGAACCGCTCGACGGTCTCCTTGTCCAGGCCGATTTCGGGCCGCAGGAGCTTGAGGGCGATTTTCTCCTTGATGTCGTTATCGAAGACCTTGTATACCCGCCCCATGCCGCCGTGGCCCAGCTCTTCAATGACCTGGTAGCGGCCGGCGAATTTGGAACCAGTTGTCAGTTCTTGGACGGGTCTTTGAAGGGTTTCCGTCATGATAGGAGGCCGGCTCTGGGGCGGAGGAAGCTGAGTGCCGCAATCGGCGCAGAACTGTTTGGTCTCAGGATTCTCGGAGTGACATTTCGGGCACTTGATGGCCACGCTAGATTCCCTTTCTTAGGTTGGCCTAAAGATAACAGGCATCAGGGAGGAAGTCAACCGAAGGGGGTAGAAGAATAAAGAGCGCGCCCGGGGTGACTCGAACACCCGACCTGCTGATTCGTAGTCAGACGCTCTATCCAACTGAGCTACGGGCGCGCAGGGGCTTTTTAAGCGGGCATAATATAGCGCAACGGACGCGAGATTTCAATCAGAGGGGACACGTACCGATCAGGAAAATCGGTACATGCCCCATCCGCCATGTCCCCTTTCGATTCCTCAGGCGATCCTGAGCACCGCCGCGCCGGTGACCTTCCCGGCCCGCAGCCGCCGCAGGGCTTCGTTGGCCTCTTCGAGCCGAAAGACCTGGACCGTCGGCCGGATGGGGATCTCGGCCGCGACCTTGAGCAGCTCCTCCCCGTCCTCGCGGGTGGCGTTGGCGACGCTGGTCATGACCCGCTCGTGATAGAGGTACCGGTTGTAGTCCATCTCCGGGATGGGCGACATGTGAATGCCGGCCGAGACGACCGTCCCTCCCCTCTCCAAGACGCGCAGCGCTTCAAGATACAGGTTGCCGGCCGGGGCGAAGATGATGGCGCTGTCGAGCTTCGTTCGCGGGTCCTCCTCGGCCAGGCCCGTCCAGGACGCCCCGAGCTTCTTCGCCAGCCGCCGGTGCTCCTCGCTCCTCGTGAAGACGTAAACGCGGCAGCCCCAGTGCCTGGCGATCTGGATGGCGACATGGGCCGAGGCCCCGAAACCGTACAGCCCGAGCGTCCCGCCCGGCTTGATGCCGCTCAGCTTGAGCGACCTGTAGCCGACGATGCCCGCGCACATGAGGGGCGCCGCCTCCTCGTCGCTGAAGAGGCGCGGAACGGTGTAAGCGAACTTTTCCGGCACGGTCATGTGCTCGGCGTAGCCGCCGTTATGGTGGTAGCCGTTGAAGCGGGCGTTCTCGCAGAGGTTCTCCCGGCCGCTCCGGCAGAACCGGCAGGTCCCGCAGGCCGAATGGAGCCAGGCCGCGCCCACCCGGTCGCCGAGCTTGAACCGCCTGGACTTGGCCCCGCGCGCCTCGACGGTCCCGATGACCTCGTGGCCCGGGATTCGGGGAAGCTTGATGTCGGGGAGGTCGCCCTCGGCGATGTGAAGGTCCGTGTGGCAGACGCCGCAGCACGCGACCTTGATCAGGATCTCCCCCGGCCCCGGCTCCGGCATGGGGACGTCCCGGGAAGCCAGGGGCCTTTCCGAAGCCGACTTGAACCCGGCCAGGATCATCGCTCTCATTTGGGCACGCTCCCTTCCCGCTTCCGGATCTTCCCCCGCAGCCGTTCGATCCGCTTCTCGAAATCCTTCCGCTCGCCGGCCGAACGCCCCATCGACACGGCCAGCCCTTCCTCGGCCGCGCGCATGGCTTCCTCGAAGTTCTTGGCCTTGTGCTCGTAATACATCGAGAGCTCGCGGAACGAAAAGGCCTCGTCCCCGGCGCTCAATTCACGCCAGAGCGAGACGGCCCTGTCCCAGTCGCGGTTCTTCTTGAAATGGTGGGAGAGCTTCATCTTCGCCGTCTGCGAGGCGTGGGACGAGAGCTGCCCCTCGAGGGCCTGCTCGAGGAGCGCCGCCGCCTGGGCCGCGTCGCCCGCGCTCTCGAAGAGCCGGGCCACACCGTAAAGGTCCATGGCGTCGGTCGCGCCCCGCTCGGCCGGCGTCCGGTTCCGGTCGACGAGCACGGCGCCCGCCACGACGACGCCCAGGAGCGACAGGATGTCCTCCTGGTTGTGGTAGAGGACGGGCTCGATGAGCGAGAAGTCGCCGCTCCGGATGTACTGGAAGTAGCGCAGGGGGATCTCCGCGCCGGGGATGTCCTCGGCCCGCTCGGCCTGGACGACCTCCTGGGCCAGGTTGAACAGCCGGCAGCTGTCGTATTTGTGCTTCCAGAGCTGGCGCGCCGAGAAGAGGAAATCCAGATGCGGCAGGTCCCGGATGAGGAACGGCGTCCTGTGGAGGGCGAACCGCGTCTCGAGCAGCGGCACGTCGAACGCCTTGCCGTTGTAGGTGACGACGGACTTGAATTCCATGTCCGTGAAGAACTGGGCGACCTCGCGGACGAGGCGCCCCTCCTCGGCCATCTCGCTCAGGAAGAACTGGCTGACCTTGAACCGGTCGCCCCGGTAATAGCCGAGCCCGACGAGGAAGGGCACGGTGCCCGTGCCGCCCGCCAGGCCCGTCGTCTCGAGGTCGAGGAAGACGGCCGAGCCGAGGTCGAGCCCCTCGAAGGCCGCCTCGCGGCTGAGGAAGGCCAGGATGTTCCCCGGGACCTGGAGCCCCATGCCGATGGGAATCTGGCCGTAGCGGACGCCGAGCGCGTAGGGATTCTCGTGGAGCTGGACGGGCTCGCGGCGCTTGGCCGCGACCGCCGCCGGGGCCTGCGGACGGGCGGGGCCGTGCCCCGGGCGGCCCGCCTGGCCCGTGAGCGAGATGAGCCGCTCGAGCTTCTCCTTGACCGTCAGGCCATCGCCCTCGGCGTCGATCTTCTCCCAGGTCCGCTCGACCTTCTGGGCGCGCTGGCGGGCGTCCCGCTCCCGGCGGAGGTGTTTGAGCTTATCGTCGATATCCATCGGTTATGACTCTCGGAAAGGGGGCACACTCAATTCTAACACATCGGGCCAGCCGCGCCCATCGAAAATTGCGGCTTGAAAAGCCGCCGCGGAAGGTTATATTAGGGATGACCATGGCCGCCGCAAAGATCCTGGCCTTCGACCTCGGCGCGGAGAGCGGCCGGGCCGTCTTCGGCCGGCTCGAGGGAGGCCGGCTCGACGTCCGCGAGGTCCACCGCTTCCCGAACGTCCCGCTCAAGCTCTTCGGCCATATCCACTGGAACGTCTACGCCCTCCTCGACGAGATGAAGAAGGCCATGAAGGCCTGCGCCGAGGAGCGCCCGGCGAGCCTCGGCATTGACACTTGGGGCGTCGACTTCGGCCTCGTCGCTCGCGACGGGACCATCCTGGGCCTCCCCTATTGCTACCGGGATTCGCGGAATGAGGGGGCCATGGAGGCCTACCTCAAGCTCGTGCCGCGCGAGGCGCTCTACGAGGCCACGGGCATCCAGTTCATGCCCTTCAACACGCTCTTCCAGGTCTATGCCATGGTCCGCGAGCGCTCGCCGCTGCTCGACGCGGCCTCGGACCTTCTTTTCATGCCGGACCTCTTCAATTACCTGCTGACGGGGAAAAAGGCCTCCGAATTCACCATGGCCACGACCTCGCAGATGCTCGACCCGCGGACGCGGAGCTGGCAGACGGGCCTCTTCCAGGCCATGGGCTTTTCGCGCCGGATTCTCCAGCAGGTCCTCGAGCCGGGTACGGTCCTCGGCCCGCTCCTGCCGGCGGTCGCGGCCGAGACGGGCCTCGGCGCGGTCCCGGTCGTGGCCACGGCCAGCCACGACACGGGCGCGGCCGTCGCCGCCGCGCCGGCCGTGGGCGGGGATTGGGCTTACATCAGCTCCGGGACCTGGTCGCTCGTCGGCGTCGAGGAGAGGTCGCCGGTCATCACAAGGGATGCCCTCGAACGGAACTTCACCAACGAGGGCGGCGTGGCCGGCACGACACGGTTCCTGAAGAACGTGACCGGCCTCTGGCTCGTCCAGCAGTGCCGGAAGGCGTGGCCCGAGGCGCGGGAGGCGGGCTACGAGGAACTCGTCCGCGGGGCCGGCGAGGCGCCGCCGTTCCAGGCCCTCGTCGACCCGGACGACCCCGGCTTCCTCCGCCCGCCCGACATGCCGGAGGCCATCCGGGCCTATTGCCGGAGGACGGGCCAGGCGCCGCCCGCGACCGAGGCCTCCTTGGTCCGCTCCATCCTCGAGAGCCTGGCCCTCAAGTACCGGCTCGTCATCGACCAGATCGACCAGGTCGTGGGCCACCCGGTCGGCCGCATCCACGTCATCGGGGGCGGCTCGCGGAACCGGCTCCTTTGCCAGTTCACGGCCGACGCCACGGGCCGTCCCGTCGTCGCCGGCCCGGCCGAGGCCACCGCCGTCGGCAACGTCCTGGTCCAGGCCATGGCCCTCGGGCTTATCGGCTCGCTCGCCGAGCTGCGGGCGGTCGTCCGCGAGTCGTTCAGCCCCGCCTCCTACGAGCCCCGGCAGGACATGGCCTGGCGCGCCGCGTACGACCGGTTCCGCGCCCTCTCCGCTACTTGACAGGAGCGGAGGCCCATACTATAACCATGCTCGTCGCGACCGAGGAGGGTTGGTCATGGATTTCACCGCCATAGAGAAGGCCTATGCCTCGAGCCGGGAGCGCTACGCCGAGATCGGCGTCAACACCGACGAGGCCATCGCCAGGCTCGAGGGCGTCCCGCTGTCGATCCACTGCTGGCAGGGCGACGACGTCAACGGGTTCGAGAATTCGGCGGCGGGCCTGGCGGGAAGCGGGCTCCAGGTCACCGGGAGCTACCCGGGCCGCGCCCGGAACGTCCAGGAGCTCCGCTCGGACCTCCGCCTGGCCTTCGGGCTCATCCCCGGCCGGCACCGGCTCAACCTCCACGCTATGTACGGCGAGTTCAACGGCCAGCCCGTGGACCGCAACGCCATCGAGCCCGGCCATTTCCGCGGCTGGGTCGAATGGGCGCGCAAGGAGAACCTCAAGCTCGACTTCAACGCCACCTGCTTCGCCCATCCCAAGGCCGCTTCCGGCTTCACCCTCAGCAGCCGGGACGCCGGCGTCCGGCGCTTTTGGATCGACCACGTCAAGGCCTGCCGCAAGGTCGCCGCCTACATGGGCCGCGAGCTCCAGGCCTCCTGCCTCCACAACCTCTGGATCCCCGACGGCGCCAAGGATGTCCCGGTCGACCGCTGGGGCTTTCGCGCCCTGCTCAAGGACTCGCTCGACGAGATCTACGAGACCGAGTACAGCCCGCTCCAGATGAAAGACGCCGTCGAGAGCAAGCTCTTCGGCATCGGCAGCGAGTCGTTCGTCGTCGGCTCCCATGAATTCTATCTGGGCTACGCCTTCACCAAGGGCAAGATCGTCTGCCTCGACCTCGGCCACTTCCATCCGACGGAGTCCGTGGCCGACAAGATCTCGTCCGTCCTCCAGTTCTCGGACGAGATCCTCCTCCACGTCAGCCGAGGCGTGCGCTGGGACAGCGACCACGTCGTCCTGCTCACGGACGAGATCCGGGCCCTGGCCGAGGAGGTCGTCCGCGGCGGCGCCCTGGACCGGACGCACATCGCCCTCGACTACTTCGACGCCGGCATGAACCGCGTCGGCGCCTGGGTCCTCGGGGCCCGGGCCACGCTCCAGGGCCTGCTCCTGGCCCTCCTCGAGCCCCGGGAGCGGCTCCAGGAACTCGAGGCGGCCGGCCGGGTCCTGCCGCGCCTGGCCGCCCTCGAGCGGCTCAAGCTCATGCCGGCAGGCCCGGTCTGGGACTATTGCTGCCTCAAGAACGGCGTCCCTCCGGCCGACCTCTGGCTGGGCGAGGTCGAGGCCTACGAAAAAAAGGTCCTGAGCAAGCGCTAGGCGCCGTCCCCCTGCCGGTCGAAGTTTCCCGTTGACGCGCGGCCGGAAATCCGTAAACTGTCGGTAGAGGCCGCCAAAGCCGGCGCCAGGGGACCGAAACGCGGATGGAAGTCAAGGACAGTCCGGTCACTCTCGTGACGACGGGGGATCAGACCCTCGACGCTAAGGCCATCGACAAGATCCGGGACTTCCTCCATCAGATGGGGAACACGGTCTCGGCCATGAAGATCTTCCCCTCCGAGCACGCCACGATCAGGACTTTCATCGACGACCTCAGCCGGAAGATCCTGGGTTTTCTCGATGTTTACGGGAAACTCGAGCTCGACGTCGAGGAATTTTCGTTCGTCTGCGCCGGGAAGACGGTCTATACGGACGAAATGGCCATCAAGAGCCTGCCCTTCTTTTTCTTCAAGGACGGGACGCAGAAGCTCTTTTTTTATCAAGGCCTCGACCGGGAGGAGATCCTGGATTTCCTGAACCTCATCAAGAGAGAGGCCAAGAAGCCCGCTGGGGACAGTGACGTCATCACGGCTCTCTGGGAAAAGGACTTCGCCCACATCCAGTACTTCGCGCCCGATGAATTCCTGGAGAACCGAATCCTTCAGGAGTGCGGCTTCTCTCAGCGCGGCGCGCCGGCCGCCGCCAAGGGCCCGGCGGCCGACGTCGGGGAGTTTTCGAGCAAGGCCATCGAGATCAAGGTCGATACGTCGAAATTCTCGACGGGGAAGATCGAGCTCAATCCGGACGACCGCGAGGCGGTCCAGAATCGCTCGTCGCTCAAGGGGCTCGAGGAGGACGAGCAACCGCGCATCGCCCTGGAGAGGGTGGCCGACGCCAGGGGGCCCCGGGGCGGTGCGGGATTCGGGCGAGGTTCGGGCGCGGCCAGGGAAGCCGGACAGCAGCCCCCCCAGGTCCGGGCCCAGCCCGAAGAGCCGGAGGAAGAAGAACGCCGGCCGTCCTCCCCCAGCCCCGAAAAGGCCGTCGCCCGCGAAAAGGGGGAATCCTGGCTTAGCCCCGTGGCGACGATGGACCTGTCCATGACCGAGCCCGAGGTCCTGAACATCGAGGCCCTGGTCTCCTCCAGCCGGAAGATCTCGCCGGACGAGGAATTCCTCAACCTCATGACGGAGATCCTCAACCTCGAGAAGGACCCTCACAACTTCGTCTCGACCCTCGAGATCCTGATGCAGTACCATCTCGAACAGCTCCTGCAAGGGAATTTCACCTTCTCGATCCTGATCGTCCACAAGCTTCGGGAGCTCAGGGCGCTTCTTTCTCCCGGACATCCCGAGAAGGTGGCCCATGTCGAGGCGTTCCTGAAGAAGATCGGCAGCGCCAGGACCCTGGAAGTGATCAAGGAACTCATGGACAGCGGGCAACTCGTGGACTGGGACGGACTGGTCGAGTTCTTCAGGCTCCTCGGCAACTCCGCCCTCCCCCTGGCCGCCGACATCTACGAATCCGTGCCCGACCCGGAGTCCCGGAAGAAGATGCTGGAGTTCATGAGGACCGTCGCGCTCCAGGACATTGGCGTCCTGGCCAGCCTGGCGGCCGATGAGCGACCGCTCCTGTCCAAGGCCATCATCGGCTTCCTCAGCGGCGACGTCGGGAAGAAGGGGCTCCCCCATTTCGCGGTCTTCCTGGGGTTCAAGAGGAAGGACATCAAGCTCGAGGCCATCCAGGCCCTCGGACGGGTCCAGGACGAAATGGCTAATAAGATCTTGCTCGGGTTCCTGAACGACGCGGACGAGGACCTCAGGATCCAGGCGGCCATGAGGCTCAATCCCGTCGAGGAGCGTTCGCGGGTCCGGCACCTCATCGAGGAAGCCGGCTCCCGGTCGTTCAAGGCCAAGAGCCTCAAAGAAAAACAGGCCATCCTCACCTTCCTCGGCCGCACCAGGACCGAGGAGGCGCTGGACTTCCTCCGGCGGATCGCCCTGAAGAGAGGCCTGTGGATGACAGCCAAGTCCAGGGAGATGAAGCTCGCCGCCGTGTCGGGGCTGGAGAGCCACGGCACCGAGGCCGCCTCCCGCGTGCTCGAGAAGGCCGCGGGGTCGCGCGACAAGGAGGTCCGGGAAGCGAGCTCACAGGCGCTGGCCCGTCTGGCGCGGCCGGCCTCCGGGGCCGGCGAGTCGGAACGATGAGCGATCCAGAAGCCAAGGAACAGCGGCCTGCCGAGAGGAGGCCCGACACGCGGCCGGACGTCAAGGCCCTGCCCAAGGAGGCCGTCGAGCTCCTCATCCGTCTCCACGTCGTCATCAAGAACGCCAAGCTCTACGAAGCCAACAACGAGATGTTCCAGGAACAGGCCCGGCTGCTGTTCGAATTGATCGAGCACTTCCTGAAGGAGAAGGGCGAGGCCTCGTTCCAGGTCCGCCAGAGCGCCCTGTTCTTCAACGGCCTCCGCTTCAAGTTCGTCCTGTCCACCTATCCCATCTACAAGTTCATCCTCGAGGAATTCCGGAGGCGGAACGTCAGCTTTCTGTCCTTCCTCAACGGCCTGACGAGAGAGGAGCTCGTCCGCTTCGCCGTCGCCTTCAGCCAGCAGGAAAAGAAGGAGGCGGAGCCCTTCCCGAAGCTCCTGGCCAGCCTTGAAAAGGCGGACGTCGGCCACGTCATCGTCCGGACGGCCTTCGGCGCGGAGACCTTCGCCAGCACCCACGAGGACACGGCCCGGATGTTCTTCCTGGGGATCATCCACCTCAAGGAGATCTTCGAACGGGAAAAGAAGGGGGAAGGGCTCCCGGTCAACACGACCCGACGCCTCATGCAGTCGATCTTCAACCACATCGTCGACGACGAGTCCTTCTTGGTCGGCCTGACCAACCTCAAGAACTATGACGAGTACACCCTCAACCACTCCGTCAATGTCTGCGTCCTGTCCCTCGCCCTCGGCCGGCGGCTCGGCCTCAGCCGGAGCGAGCTCGTGGAGCTCGGGATCGCCGCCTTTTTCCATGACCTCGGCAAACTCGAAACGCCGCTCGATATCCTCAACAAGCCGGCGACGCTGGACCCGGAGGAGCGGGAGATCATGGAGCAGCACCCCTACCAGGGCGCGGAGAAGCTCATCCACCTCAAGGAATTCCGGCATCTGCCGATCCGGGCCATCCACGTCGCCCTCGAGCATCATATCCGGGAGGACCTCACCGGGTATCCCAGCCGCCTCAGGAAAGAGGACGTCAACCTGTTCAGCAAGATCGTCAAGGTCGTGGACTACTTCGACGCTCTGACGACCCGGCGGGTCTACCGGAAGAAGGCCTTCACCCGGACCGAGGCCCTGGGGCTGATGCTCGAGCAGAGCGGGACCGAGTTCAACCCCGCCATCCTCAAGGCCTTCGTCAATCTCATGGGCGTCTACCCCATCGGGACGATGGTCGCCTTGAGCACGGGCGAGCTGGGCATCGTCGCCGATATCAACCCGGACGCCAAGCTGATGCTCAGGCCAAAGGTCAAGCTGATCGCGGACGTCGGCGGGAACCTCGTCGATGGGGACACGGTGGACCTTTCGGACCGGAACCCCGACACCGGGAAATTCCCCAGGACCATCGTCAAGGTCCTGGACCCGACCGCCTACGGCATCGAGGTCTCCGACTACTTCCTGGCCCAGGCCCAATGACCCGCTCGCGACTCCCTTGTCACCTGCCCGCGATTCCTTTATGATGGGCGCGTGAGGACCGGCCGCGAGGCCGCCCCGCGATCGGCAACGGAGAGTTTCCATGCCGCCTTTGCCCCCCATCGAGCTGAGGTGCGAATCCCTCCCCGAGCCCCTGGGCATCGACGCCCCGTCGCCGCGCTTCTCCTGGCTCCCCCCGGCGACCGCCCGCGGCGAGCGGCAGACGGGCTGGTCGATCATCGTCTCCTCGGCCCGGGAACTCTGCGAGAGGGAGCACGGGGATTTCTGGGAGAGCGGCCCCCGGGATGGCGACGGATTCCATAACGTCGGGTACGGGGGCGACCCGCTCCTCAGCTGCACGCGATATTTCTGGCGGGTCCGCTGGCGCGACAAGGACGGCGCCGAGAGCCCGTGGAGCGGCATCGCCTCGTTCGTGACCGGGTTCCTCTACGAGGGAGACTGGAAGGCCCGCTGGGTCGCCGCCCGCGCCGTCGCCGAGTTCACCTCGCGCAGCAGCGTCCTGCTCGGCGAGGCCGGCGGCGACGACGTCCAGGCCCATGCCGTCTACCTCAGGAAGGAATTCGAGGTCCGCGACAGGCCCGTCATGGCCCTGGCCTTCATCTCCGGCCTCGGGCACGCCGAGCTCCGGCTCAACGGCGCCAAGGCCGGCGACCGCGTTCTCGACCCGGGCTGGACCGATTACAAGAAGCGCGCCCTCTACTCGACCTACGACGTCACCGGCCTCATTCGGGCGAAGAACGCCGCGGGCGTCATCCTCGGCAACGGCCGGCATGTCAAGTCCTTCGGCTACGGCGCGCCCCGCATGACCTGCCGTATCGAGGTCGAGACCGAGAGCGGCGAGCGCAAGGTCGTCCTCTCGGACGAGTCCTGGCGGACCTCGCCCGGCCCCCTCCGGGAGAACGGGCTCTATTTCGGAGAGCGCTACGATGCCCGCCTCGAGCAGGCCGGCTGGGACGCGCCCGGGTTCGACGACGCGGGCTGGGAGGCGGCCGTGACCGTGCCCGGGCCGCCCCTCCTGTCGCAGGTGATGCCGCCCATCCGGGTCTGCCAGGACCTGGCCCCGGTCGCCCGGCACTCGCCGTCGCCGGGGACTTGGGTCTTTGACTTCGGGCAGAACTTCTCCGGCTGGGTCCGGCTCAGGGTCAGCGGCCCCGCCGGCGCCGAGATCCGGCTGCGCCACGCCGAGCTCCTCCACGAGGACGGGACGGTCAACATGGGGCCGACCGAGAACGCCGAGGCCACCGACGCCTACATCCTCAAGGGCGGGGGCGAGGAGACCTGGGAGCCGCGCTTCACCTACCACGGCTTCCGCTACGTCGAGGTCACGGGCTGGCCGGGCGAGCCGGCGGCGGACGCCCTGACCGGCCGCTTTGTCCACTCGGACGTCGAGGCGGCGGGGACGTTCGCCTGCTCGAACGAGCTCGTCAACCGCATCCATACCAACGTCCTCTGGGGACAGCTCTCGAACCTCATGAGCATCCCCACGGACTGCCCGCAGCGGGACGAGCGCCACGGCTGGCTCGGCGACGCCCACCTCTCGGCGGAGGAAGCCGTCTTCAATTTCGACATGTCGGGCTTCTATGCCAAGTTCCTGGAGGACATCCGCCTCTCCCAGAAGGAGGACGGGAGCCTCGCCGACGTCGCCCCTCCCTACCTCGCCCGCCTCTACCCCGCAGACCCGGCTTGGGGCTCGGCCTACGCCGCGCTCGCCTGGCTCCACTTCGAGCATTACGACGACCCGAAGGTCCTGGCCCGCCACTATCCCAACCTGCGGAAATACGTGGAATTCCTGGGCAAGAACGCGGGCGGGAACATCATCAAGGGGCTGGGCAAGTACGGCGATTGGTGCCCGCCGGGAAGCATCGTGCCGAAGAAGACTCCGGTCGAGCTGACCTCGACCTGGTGCTACTATCACGACCTCCTCATCGTCTCGAAGATCGCCCGGGCTCTGGGCCGGGGCGATGACGCGAAGGAATACGCCCGGCTCGCCGAAAGCGTGCGCGACGCCTTCAACGCCGTCTTCCTCGGCGAGGACCAGTACGCCGCGATCCGCGTCAGCCGCATCGACAACTATCCCAACCAGACCTCCAACATCCTGCCGCTCTACCTGGACATGGCCCCGCCGGACAGGAAGCCGAAGGTCCTCGAGAGCCTGCTCCGGTCCGTCGTCCGCCAGCAGGACGGCCACGTCGACACGGGCATCCTCGGCACGCGCTACCTCCTCGACGTCCTGACCGCGAACGGGCACGCGGAGACGGCCTATCGGGTGGCGACGCAGAGGAGCTACCCGGGGTGGGCCTACATGATCGAGGAGGGGGCGACGACCCTCTGGGAGCGGTGGGAGAAGCTGACGGGCCCATCCATGAACTCGCAGAACCACATCATGTTCGGCAGCGTCGACGCCTGGTTCTACCGGACGCTCGCCGGGCTGGCCCCGCTCGAGCCCGGATGGAAGAGGTTCGAGGTCAGGCCCCGCGTCCTCGGCGACCTCGTCTCGGCCGAGGCCGGCCTCAAGACCGTCCGCGGCCCGCTCCGGGCCGCTTGGAAAAAGAGCGAGGCCGAGTTCGCCCTCGAGGTCCTCGTCCCGGTCGGCGCGGAGGCCCGGGTCTTCGTGCCTCCCGTCTTCCCCGAAGGCCTGCTCCTCGAATCCGGCCGGGTCCTCTGGCGGGGCTTGAGGAAGCCGGACGAGGTCC
The DNA here is from genome assembly GCA_035543515.1 of Terriglobales bacterium. Lineage (GTDB taxonomy): Bacteria > Acidobacteriota > Aminicenantia > Aminicenantales > Saccharicenantaceae > DATKJS01. The sequence continues at coordinate 13,704 of DATKJS010000056.1, forward strand.
CGGGCGTCACGCCCGCGGGGCGCGAGGAGGGGTCGTGGGTCTTCGACGTCGCCGGCGGCGCCTACAGGTTCGAGCTCAGAAAAGCGGGCTGAGCGGGGCTCAAAAAAGGAACTTCTTGAACAGGCGGGCGGCCTCGCCGTAGGCCGCGATGGTGCGTTCGAGGTCGGCCGGGCCGTGGGCCGTCGAGACGGCCCCGCCGCCGTGGACGACGTTGACGCCGTGGACGAGCAGGGCCAGCTTCAGGGCCTCCTCCCTCAGCCGGATGCGGAAGCGGCGCCCGTCATGGAGGTCCTCGGGGCGCGCGGGGCGGGCCCCGTCGATGGGAAAGTGGGCCATGACCATGGAGCTCCCGGGGAGGGCGTCGTTGCCGGCGCCGGTGCACACGGCCGGGACGCCCTCGGAAGCGAAGGCGCGGACGACGCCCTCTCTCAGCGTCTCGCCCGAGCGGGCCAGCCGCGGATAGACCGAGCCGGCGTGCCGAACGAGGTGGCGGAGCATGACCAGGCCGGCCTTCATGTACTCGGAGTGGGCGGAGAAGGTCCCGCCGTCGAAGGGGACGCGGCCCCGCAGGCCTCGCCCGGTCTCGCAGCCCTCCATGATGTCGCGCCGGCCGACGACGGCGGCCACGGCGTGCCCGCCGCCGATGATCTTGCCGAAGACCGAGAGGTCGGGGCTGACGCCGTAGAGCGTTTGGACGCCGGCCGGGGCGAAGCGGAAGCCGGAGATGACCTCGTCGAAGATGAGGACGGCATCGTGCCGGCGGGTCAGCTCGCGGGCCAGGGCCAGGTACTCGCGCGAGGCCGGCAGGAAGCCGCCGACGCCGAGGAACGGCTCGAGGATGAAGCAGGCGATGCGGTCGCCCTTGGCCTTAAAGATGCGTTCGAGGTCGTCGCCGTCGTTGAAACGGGTGATGAGGGTCCGCTTCAGGATGTCCTCGAGGACGCCGGCCGGCCGGTCGGCCTCGAACCCCGCGCCCGGCTTGAACCTGACGCCCTTGAGGAGATAGGGCGAGGCGCCGTGCCAGCCGCCGCCGACCTTGAGAACGAGGTCGCGGCCGGTAAAGCCCTCGGCCAGCATGACGGAGTACATCGTCGCCAGCGTCCCCGAGGTCGTGAAGCGGACGCGGCCGTCCGCGGCGCCGAGCTGGCGGAGGATGAGCTCGGCCAGCTCGATCTGGCCGGCCGACTCGAAGCCGGTGTGGAGGCAGCCCCGCTCGAGCGAGGCGCCCATCCCGCGGCGGACGAGCCGCGGGTTGTGGCCGAGGATGTTGGCGTAATGGCCCTGCCAGTAATCGACGTAGGAACGGCCGTCGGCGTCGCGAACAGAAGGGCCCTCGGCCCGGGTGGCCAGGAAAGGATAGGGGTGCCAGAGGCGGATGCTGTGGCTGCCGCCGGAGATCATGACCTTGGAGGCGCGGGCGAAGACCCGCCCGCTCTTCGGCGTCTTCTTCCGGTATTCGAGGACGAGGTGGTCGATGAGCTTGTCGATGGCGTCCATGGGACCTCTCGGGACCCTCATTTAACAACCTGGGCCGGCCAATGTCAACCTTTGCCAAAGGGGACAGTCCCCCCGGGGGGGGACTGTCCCCTTTTCCGCGGGCTCGGCGGACGTGTTAAGATAGAAGTGCCATCATTCGGTTCGCAGGAGGATGCCGATGGACCTCCTCAATCAGGAGATCCGGGACGCCACCCGGAAGAAGCTCGAGGCCGAAATGGCCGGCAACGTCCGGCTTCTCCTCTTCACCCAGGAGCCGCGGCTCCTCGTCCTCCCCGGCGAGGTCCCCGGCCAGGAGTGCCTTTACTGCCGGGAAACCCGACGGCTTGTCGAGGAACTCAAGGCCCTCTCGGACAAGATCGAGCTCGAGGTCGCCGACTTCGTCGCCCGGAAGGATCTGGCCGCCCAATACGGCGTCGATAAGATCCCGGCCCTCCTCGTCCTCGGCGCGAAGCCGAACGGCATCCGCTTCTACGGCATCCCCTCGGGCTACGAGTACACGAGCCTCGTCGAGGCCGTCGTCGACGTCTCCCGGGGCGCGACCGGGCTCGGCGAGAAGACCAAGGAATCCCTGGCTGCGCTCAACGGGGATGTCCATGTCCAGGTCTTCGTCACCCCGACCTGCCCGTACTGCACCGTCGCTGTCCGGCTCGGCCACCAGATGGCCGTCGAATCTCCGCACGTCCGCTGCGACATGATCGAGGCCACGGAATTCCCGCATCTCGTCCAGAAATACGGGGTGTACGGCGTGCCCAGGACCCTCTTCAACGACGCGGCCTCCCTCGACGGCGCCGTGGCGGAGGACGCTTTCCTGGCCCAGGTCCTCGAGGCGGCCGCCGCCGCGGTGAAGGCTTGAATGGACCTCCGCCGGGAGGAGAAGCCTCCCCTGTTGCCTTCCGGCGGCATATGCTTATAATAATGTGTTTTTGACATGTCGCTCCTCAAGCCGCGGAAAAGGACACGGGCCTGCGTCATCGGCCTCGACGGCGTCCCCTACGGCATGATCGCCGGCCTGGCCGCCCGGGGGGTCATGCCGGCCGCGGCCCGGCTCATCGCCGCCGGGCATCTCCACAAAATGAAGGCCAGCCTGCCTGAGATCTCCGCGGTGTCCTGGACGAACTTCATGACCGGCCGCAACCCCGGCACCCACGGCATCTTCGGCTTCACCGACTTCCGGCCGGGCTCCTACGCCGTCCGCTTCCCCAATTCGCTGGACGTCCAATCCCCGGCCATCTGGGACAAGCTCCGCGGCTCCGGCCGGCGCAGCATCGTCATCAACCAGCCCTCGACCTACCCGGCCCGGCCCATCGAGGGCGTCCTCATCTCCGGGTTCGTGGCCGTCGAGCTGGCCAAGGCCGTCCATCCGCCGGCCTTCCGGGAGACCCTGGAGAGGATCGGCTACCGGACGGACATCGACACCATGAGGTCCAGGGAGGATCCCGAATTCCTCTGGCGCGAGCTCTCCGAGACCCTGGCCGGCCACGTCAGGGCCCTGGACCTCCTGTGGGCCGAGCCCTGGGACTACTTCGAGTTCATCATCACCGGCACCGACCGGCTCCATCATTATCTCTGGGACGCCTATGAGAAAGAGGCGCACCCCTTCCACGAGCGCTTCCTCGAATATTACCGAATGGCCGACCGGGTCATCGACAAGGTCGCCACGGCTTACGAAGAGGAGACCGGAGGGAGGGCCGGGCTCTACCTCCTCTCCGACCACGGCTTCACCGGCATCGTCCAGGAGGTCGCCCTCAACGCCTGGCTGGAGCGGAACGGCTACCTCGCCTTCGACCGGCCCGACCCGGCCGGGCTCGAAGACCTCTCGGCCGGCAGCCGCGCCTTCGCCCTCGACCCGAACCGGGTCTATCTCAACGTCAAGGGCCGTTTCCCGAAGGGAGCGGTCGAGCCGTCGGAGGTCCCCGCCCTCAGGCGCGAGGTCGCCGCCGGCCTGGCCGGGCTCGAGCACGGGGGACGAAAGGCCGTGCGCAGAGTCTTCGAGCGCGAAGAGATCTACTCCGGGCCGTTCGCTTCGCGCGGCCCGGACCTCCTCGTCCTGGGCGAGCCGGGTTTCGACATGAAAGGCTCGGTCAAGAAGAAGGAGGTCTTCGGCCGGACGAGTCTCCAGGGCATGCACACCTGGGATGACGCCTTCTTCTGGGCCGCCGACGACCAGGGCCCGGACCTCGCCATCGAGGACCTGGCCGCGATCATCCTCGGGAGGTTCTCATGAGACGCCCGCCGGCGCGCCTCCCCCGCCTCGCCGCCCCGCTCTTCGTCCTCCTCCTCGCCGGACTGGCAGCGCCGCTCCAGGCGTACGTCGGCCCGGGCGCCGGCTTCGCCTTCCTCTCGTCGTTCCTCGTCCTCTTCCTGACCTTCTTCATGGCCCTCTTCTCGTTCGTCGCCTGGCCGTTCCGCTTCCTGTGGAAGCTCCTGCGCGGCCAGAGGGCCTATAAGAACAGCAAGATCGACCGGATGGTCATCCTCGGCCTCGACGGCATGGAGCCGACCCTGGCCGAGAAGTTCATGGCCGAGGGCAAGCTTCCGAACCTGGCCCGGCTCCGCAAGGAAGGGACCTACGCCCGGCTGCGGACGACGACGCCGGCCATCTCGCCGGTGGCCTGGTCGTCCTTCATGACCGGGTCCGAGCCGTCCAAGCACAACATCTTCGACTTCCTCAGCCGAGACCCGCGGACCTATCTCCCGGACCTCTCCTCGGCCCGTGTCGGGAGGCCCCGCCGCGTCCTGTCCGTCGGAAAATACCGCATCCCGCTTGGCAAGCCCGAGGTCCGCGGCCTGCGCAAGAGCGTCCCCTTCTGGAAGATCCTCGGCGAGAAGGGCATCTTCAGCACCGTCCTCCGCGTCCCCATCACCTTCCCGCCGGAGAAGTTCAAGGGCCACCTCCTCTCGGGCATGTGCACTCCCGACATGAAGGGCAGCCAGGGCACCTTCTCCTTCTACACCACGGACGAGGACAAGGTTCGCAAGCACGAGGGCGGCGTCGCCATCCCCATCCGGCGCGAGGGCGACACCATCCGCACCATCCTTTCCGGGCCCGAGAACACCCTGCTCGCGAAGCCCGAGGAGTGCCGCCTGCCGCTCGTCCTGACCGTCGACGCCAGGAGGCGCGGCGCGTGGGTGGAGGTGTCGGGCGGGAAGTTCTTCCTCGAGCAGGGCACGTTCAGCCCCTGGGTCCAAGTCGCCTTCCGGCCCGGGCTCGGGGTCAAGGTCCGGGCCATCTGCCGCTTCCGCATCAACTCCCTCGAGCCGCACTTCGAGCTGTACGTCACGCCCCTCAATATCGACCCGGACAAGCCGGCCCTGCCGATCTCGCACCCGTTCATCTACGCCGTCTACCTGGCGAAGCTCCTCGGCCGCTACGTCACGCTGGGCGAGGCCAACGACACTTGGGCCCTGAACGAGGGCGCCCTGGGCGAGCAGGACTTCCTCGAGCTCACCTACTCCAACCACGCCGAGTGGGAAGCGATGCTCCGCAACGCCATGGAGAAAACGCCGCGCGGCCTCGTCGCCATCGTCTTCGAGACGACCGACAGCATCCAGCACATGTTCCTCCGCTACCTCGAGAAGGACCACCCGGCGCTCCGGAAGCCCGGCCAGTCGACGCTGAGCGCCAAGGTCATCGAGGACCTTTACGCCAAGATGGACGACCTCGTCGGCCGGGTCCGCAAGGAGCTCGGCGGCCGGAGCGTCCTCGTGGTCATGTCCGACCACGGCTTCAAGTCCTTCCGCCGCGGCGTCAACCTCAACTCGTGGCTGTGGAAGAACGGCTTCCTCGCCCTCAAGGACGGGGCGGACCGAAGCGGCGAGTGGTTCAAGGACGTCGATTGGGAGAGGACGCGGGCCTACGGCCTCGGCCTGGGCGGCCTCTACCTCAACCTCGCCGGCCGGGAGGCGAAAGGCGTGGTCAAGCCCGGCGAGGAGGCGCGCCGCCTCAAGGCCGAGCTGGCCGCGAGGCTCAACGGCCTCAGGGACGAGGCCAAGGGGGCCGTGGCCATCACCAGGGTCTACGACGCGGACGCGGTCTACGCGGGGCCCTACAAGGCAAACGCCCCGGACCTCATCATCGGGTACAACATCGGATACCGGGCCTCCTGGGACGGCGTCACGGGCATCGTCAACGACATCGTCATCGAAGACAACGACAAGGCCTGGAGCGGCGACCACTGCATCGACCCGGCCCTCGTCCCCGGCGTCCTCTTCTCGAACCTGAAGACCCGGACCGCGGACCCCTCGATCATGGACATCGCCCCGACCGCGCTCGAGCTTTTCGGCCTGCGGCCGCCGGCCCACATGGACGGCAAGAGCCTTCTCGTTGACGCCGCCGACCCGTTCGGGACCGCCGCAGGAAAGAGGCAGACATGAGCCAACGCAGCCTTTCGAGGCCGATGAGCCGCCGGGATTTCATGAAGGTCGGCGCCGCGGCCACGGCCGCGCTGAGCGCCGGGGCGAGGTCCTTCGTCCCCAAGGTCTATGGCAGGGCCCGGGCGACGAAGAAAGTCATCGTCCTCGGCATGGACGGGCTCGACCACGGCCTCGTCGGGAGATGGATGGACGAGGGGAAGCTGCCGACCTTCCGCCGGCTCCTCGCCGAGGGCGGCGACTTCCGGCCGCTGCGGACGAGCATTCCGCCCCAGACTCCCGTGGCCTGGTCGAATTTCATCACCGGCACGGACCCCGGCGGCCATGGGATCTTCGATTTCTTCCTGCGGGACCCCCGGAACCTCGACCCCGCCCATATCCTCAACTTTTCGGCGACGGAGACCACGGGATCCAAGCACACCGTCCGGATCGGCCGGGCCGTCCTGCCGCTGTCCGGCGGCACGGTCCGGAACCTCAGGGGCGGCCGGGCCTTCTGGCAGGTCCTCGAAGAGCGTGAGATCCCGTCCGCCGTGATCAGGATGCCCTCCAACTATCCGCCTTCGGGGACGCGCCAAAGGACCCTCGCCGGCATGAACACGCCCGACATCAAGGGAAGGTACAACACATTCAATTACTACACGAATGAAAGCAAGTCCGTCACAGAGGACGCCGGCAACGGCGGATACGTTCATGACGTCTTTGTCGTCGGCAACCGCGTCGAGGCCAAGCTCCCGGGCCCGAACAACAGCTTCCGCGCCGACAATCCTGAAATGGAAATCGACTTTCAGGTCTTCATCGACCCCGCCAACGCCGCGGCCAAGATCGTCATCCAGGACCAGGAGTTCATTCTCAAGGAAAAGGAATGGAGCGGCTGGAAGAGAGTCAGCTTCAGCCTCTTCCCCACCCAATCGGTGAATGGGATTTGCCAGTTTTATCTCAAGGAAGTTCGCCCCAAGTTCAAACTCTACATCGGTTCGATCCATATCGACCCGGGCCGGCCGGCGCTGCCGATCTCGACGCCGGAATCCTACAGCCGGGAGCTCGAGCGGCGCTTCGGCCCGTTCTTCACCAAGGGGCTGCCGGCGGACACGGCCGCCCTGGATAATGACATCCTGGATGAGGAAGAATTCCTGGGCCAGGACGACTTCGTCCTTCGAGAAAGCCTGGAGCAGCTCGACTATGAGCTCGGGCGCTTCAATGAAGGCCTGTTCTTTTATTACTTCTCGAGCACGGACCAGCGTCAACACATGTTCTGGAGGCTGATCGACCCGGACCATCCGAGCTATGACCCGAAGCTCGCGGCCCGCTATGGAAACGTCATCGAGAATATCTACATCGAGATGGATCAGGTCCTGGACAAGGTCCTGCGGAAAGTCGACAAGGACACTCTCTTATTGTGCATGTCGGATCACGGTTTCAATCCCTTCCGCCGGGCTTTCAACCTCAACACCTGGCTTCTTCAGAACGGCTACCACCGCCTGGTCAAGCCCTGGAAGCAGGAGGAGTCGCTCCTTTTTGATAACACGGACTGGGCTAAGACCCGGGCTTTCGGAGTGGGCCTCAACGGCCTCTACATCAACGAGAGAGGCCGCGAGCACGAAGGGATCGTGGCCCCCGGTCCCGAAAAAGATAACCTCGTCCGCGAGATCGCCCGCAAACTCGAGGCCCTGACCGACCCCAAGACGGGGGAACCGGCCATCCTTCATGCCTATGTCGCCAAAGATATTTACCACGGCCCCTATGTCGACAAGGCCCCGGACATCGTCCTCGGGTTTAACCGCAACTATCGGATCTCCTGGCAGTCTCCCTTGGGAGGCTTCCCCAAGGAGATCCTCGAAGACAACACCAAGAAGTGGAGCGGCGACCACATGACGGCCCCGGATGTCATTCCCGGCATCGTCTTCGCCAACCGGAAGATCCGGGCGGAGGCGCCGGCCCTCTACGACCTGACGGCCACGGTCCTCGACCTCTTTGGGGCCGAAAAGCCGAAAGAGATCATCGGCACGACAATCCTCTGATAAGGAGCAGCGACATGGGAAGCGCGAAGGTCAGGATCAGCAAGGACCTCTACGCCAAAGTCAAGAAGTATGCGGAGATCTGCGGCTACTCCTCGGCCGACGAGTTCATCACCCACTGCCTGGAGAAGGAGGTCGCCAAGATCGAGGAGGCGGATTCCGAGGAGGAGATCAAGAAGAAGCTCAAGGGCCTGGGCTACATCTCCTGAGGGCCATGGGCGTCATCAACTCGGTCATGGGCGGGATCTTCAACGTCCTGCTCTATCTTTTCCGCGGCCTCTCGCCGTGGTTCGGGATGGCCTTTATCTCGCTCCTCACGGCCCTGCTCATGCTTTGGGTCTTTAAGCTAACCTCGAACCAGGGCGGCATCCGGGCCGCCAAGAACGCCATCAAGGCCCACCTCCTGGAGCTCCGGCTCTTCCAGGACAACATGCGCGTCTCGCTCCGGGCCCAGGGCCGCATCCTGCGGGCCAACGGACGCTACCTCGCCTGCAACACCAAGCCCCTGCTGGTCATGATCGTGCCCCTCGTCCTCATCCTGGCCCAGGTCAATCTCTGGTTCGGCGCCTCGCCCCTGCGGCCCGGCCAAGCGACGCTCGTCAAGCTCAAGCTGGCCAAGCCGGCGGACCCGGTCGGCACGGACATCGCGATCGTGCCGTCGCCGGGTCTCGCCGTCGAAACGCCGGCCGTGCGCATCTCCGACCTCGGCGAGGTCGCCTGGCGCATCCGGGCCCCGGAAAAGGGGCCGGCTTCGCTGACGTTCCGCGTGGCCGAAAAGACCCTGGTCATGCCCGTGGCCGTGGCCGCCCGCCGCCTGACAAAGGTCCCGGCCCAGGCTGTCGGGCATTCGGTCCTCCGGGAGCTCCTGTACCCCGGCGCCGACATCCTGCCCGCGGGCGCGCCCGTGACCTCGATCGAGGTCCTCTACCCGTCCGGCGGGCTGCGACTGTTCGGCCTCGCCGTCAATTGGCTCGTGGCCTATTTCCTCCTGTCCATCGTCTTCGGCTTCGCCCTCAAGGGACTGTTCAGAGTTGAAATATAGGCACGGATTCTCCGAACGTGCATGCGGGAGGCCCGGTTCCAAGCGGCGGCCAGCCTGGGTCCGGGGAATAAGAATGACGGGATACCCGGAAACCGATTTGGATCTCGAAGGGCGGCCCGGTGGCCGTCCGCAAGACCCCGTTTGGAAGGGGACCCGTTCCGTTCCGCTGCGGAACGGAACGGGGGAACCGGGACAGGTTCCCGGGGTCGGGGGATAAGGACGGCCGCAGGGCTCGCCGAAGAGGGCCTCAAGCGAATCGGATGATTTCCTTTCAAACCTGGGGAGAGAGCGAATGAACATCGAAACGTTCAAGATGGAGCGGATGCAATCGACGTGGGAGAACGTCGTCGACTACAACCTTTCGGAGAGCGGCGTCCATCCCTTGGACCTGAGGGAGCTTCTGACGGCCGATGAGGTCGAGGACCTGACGCGCGTCGGGATCGGCTACACGCAGACCAACGGCACGGCCGGCCTGCGGGCCGAGATCGCCCGGCTCTACTCCGGCATCGGCCCGGACCAGATCCTGGCCACGGCCGGCTCCTCGGAGGCGAACTTCCTTCTCATATGGAGCCGCATCGAGCCGGGTGACGAGGTCCTCTTCGAGGTCCCGAACTACATGCAAATGTGGGGGCTCCTGCGGGCTTTCGGCGCCCGCGTCAAGCCTTTCCACCTCCGCCAGGGCCTGGACTGGCAGCCCGACCTCGACGAAGTACGCAAGCTCGTCACTCGGAAGACAAAGCTCATCGTCCTGACCAACCCCAACAACCCGACCGGCGCGGTCCTCTCCCCGGAGGCCATGAACGGCATCCTCGAGATCGCCTCGACCGCCGGCGCCTGGATCCTGGCCGACGAGGTCTACCAGGGGGCCGAGCTCTCGGGCGAGAGGACGCCGAGCTTCTGGGGGCGCTATGACAAGGTCCTCATCACGAACGGCCTGTCCAAGGCCTACGGCCTTCCCGGGCTGCGCATCGGCTGGGTCGTCGGCCCTGAGGAGGTCATCAGAAGGACATGGCCCTATCACGACTACACGACGATCTCTCCCTCGGCCCTGAGCGACCGGCTGGCCACCCTGGCGCTGGCCCCGGGCCGGCGAGAGCGCATCCTTCGGCGTACGCGAGGCATCCTGACGTCAAATTTCCCCCTCCTCGACGGCTGGCTCAAGAACCAGGACGGGCTCTTCGAGTACCGGTCGCCCCAGGCGGGGGCCATCTGCTTCGCCCGCTACGGCCTAAAGACCGGCTCGACGGCCCTGGTCGAGCGCCTGATCAGGGAAAAGAGCGTCCTCCTCGTCCCCGGCGACCACTTCGAGATGGACGGCCATCTCCGCTTCGGCTACGGCCCGGAGAAAGGCTATCTCCTCGAGGCCCTGGCCCGGGTCGAAGATTTGCTTAATAAAATCCGCTGAACGTGGTAGAATCGAGAATCCATTCCCCCGAGGAATGAGTTTAACGATACGGAACACACAGGAGGTTGTCATGAGAAACGCCAGAACCATCGCCGTCCTCGCGGCCGTCCTCGTCCTCGTGCCCGCCGCGGCCCTGTTCGCCCAGCAG
>DATKJS010000057.1:0-7650 GCA_035543515.1 Terriglobales bacterium
GCTCCGCTACCAGCTCATCATGCACCGGCTCATGGAGCACGGGAAGACGCCCGACATCACCCGCGGCACGCTCGAGGGCCGCATCCGGACGGGCGAGGTCACGATCTTCCGGCTCCAGTCCACGGCCGACGCGGTCCTGCGCTCCTACATGGCCGAGGGCGAAGTCCTCGACATCGACCCGAAGTCGTTCGGCGGGATCGGCGTCATCGGCGTCAGGGAGATGGGGCGGTTCTACCGCCACGTCCTCATCGAGAAGCGCTTCCCCCACCACACGGCGGTGGCCTTTCAGCACGCCGGGAGGACCCTCTGGGCGGCGATGCGGATGCTCGGGGTCGACGACCTCTCGTTCAACCGGCCGGCCGGGATGCTCTACCCGACCGAAAGTCCCTATTAATCGGGGACACAATACTCATTTCCGAATTTCCAGCCGATGGCGGGGGGCAGTCGGCTCCCGACCCGAATCAGGGCAAAGGCACCACGTCCCGAAATTCGGAAATGAGTATTGTGTCCCCAAATTAGGAGAGGGAATCGAAGAGGCGCGCCAGGCCGGCCCGGCGGCGCTCGAGACGGCGCCGCTGCTTCTTGGCAAACGAGAAGCGGAAGGGCGAGTGTGCCTCGAGCGCCCTCAGGTAGGCTCGTGAATAAAGGCGGGTGAAGCGGCCCGCGGTCGAAACAACCCCCTGGACGAGGCTCGAACGGATGAGCTCCCGGAGCGGCGCGGCGTCGGGCACCCCGAAGCCGCCCAGTCCCCCGAGCACCCGGACGCCGAAGCGGAAGGTCCGGTCCGTGACAGCGTCGAGTGTCTCCACGTCCGCGATGGCCCTCGAGAAGACCGTCCTCAGGCCAGCTTCCCTGTCCTCGGCGACGTCCTCGAGGTCGTCCATGAGCTGGAGGAAGGCCCCGAAGCCGAACAGGAACTCGACCTGGTCCGGGCCGAGCCGGCCCGCGGCGAGGCATCCGTCGGCGAGGACCGACGTCCCCCCCTTCTCCAGGCTGATCGCGGCGATCGCCTCCTCGGCCCGCGGCGCGTCGGGGCCGAGCAGGCGCAGGCTCTTCGCCTGGCCCTCCTGGATCGCCAGCAGGCTCTCGAAGACCTGGGGAGAAGAGGCCCGGTCGAAGTCCCCTTCGATCATGCCCACGAGGTCGAAGATCGTCTTTTCGCGAGTATTGGCGGGCGCCGGCGCCCCGCCCTCGAGCCGCGAGCGGAGCCGGCCGTCGAAAGACCGCTTCGTCCCGCCGGGCACGGCCGGGTCGTCGAGATAGTTGTCGGTGTAGGGATAGAGCAGGCTGTAGGCGAAGATCCCCGGCGTCAGCCGGACGGGCAGCCCGAGGAGCCGCTGGAGGCCGTTCGCCACCCAGACGTTGCGGCAGGCCTGGAAGACATCGGCGCCGCCGAGGGCCGGGTCGAACGCCCTGGCCTTGCGGACGAACTCCGCCGCCGCCCGGTCGAAGCCGCCGCCGAAGAGGATGTCGACGTGCCGGTCCTGCCAGTCGAGCCCCGCCCTGGCGAAGCGCGCGAAGGCGTCGAAGATGCGTTGCCGGCCGGCCTCGGCCTCTTCCCCGACCGCGGACGGCCGTCCGGCCTCCTCACGGAGGACGTCGACGAAGCCGGCCAGCGCCTTCTCTCGTGACGATCGTTCGCGCCCGGTGAACGTCCGGCCAAGGTCGGGCCGGCCCGGGCCGCCCTCGTTCCAGAGCGTCACGAACCGGGCCGTGAGGTCAGGGACGGCAGGGACGAGCGCCGGAGGAGCTGCCTCCGGACGGCGGCCGGGGTGGTTCGTCGAATCCATGGGGCTATTGACGCTCAGAACGGGTTTCGAAGTCAACCCCTCGAGTCCCCAGCATGAATGCCGGGGCTTGTTCGGGGTTAACCCTGAGCCTCGCTTCTTGTCCACGCCTTGAAAGGCGGGGGCCTAGCGTCGGCGAACGGGTCAATGCCCGGCCTCCCCGCTTCGAAATCCGGACGTGATGCTTTATAATGAGGGAGCCATGAAAGCCGCCGTCCTCGTCGGGCCGGGAAGGATCGAGGTCCAAGACCGGCCGGAGCCCACGCTCAAGAACGCCAGCGACGTCCTCCTCCGCGTCAAGACGGCCGGCATTTGCGGCAGCGACCTCCATTACTTCAGCGAGGAGCGGGTCGGCGACACGGTCATGCGCTACCCGGTCGTCCTCGGTCACGAGTGCGCGGCCGTCGTCGAAGAGACGGGGCCGAGCGTCCGGGGCCTGCGGCCGGGGGACCGCGTCGCCGTCGAACCGGCCGTCTCGTGCGGAGCGTGCGACCAATGCCTGAGCGGCCGCCCCAACACCTGCCGCAGGCTCGAATTCCTCGGCCATCCCAAGGAGCGGAGCGGCGCCCTGGCCGAGCTCGTCGTCATGCCCGAGGAGAATTGCTACGTGCTCCCCCGGGACATGACTTTCAACCGGGCGACCCTGGCCGAGCCCCTCTCGATCTCCCTCCACGCCGTGAACCTTGCCGGGGACCTCGCGGGTCGCGCCATAGGCGTCCTCGGCTCCGGGCCGATCGGCCTCGGCGTCGGGCTCATCGCCCTTCGAGCGGGGGCCGCGGCGACCTACATGACGGACAAGGTCGCGTCGCGCGTCCGCGCTGCGTCCCGGGAGGCCGGCGCCCGCTGGGTCGGGAACGCCCTCGAAACGGATATCGTCCGGGACGTCCTCGAGCGGGCGCCCGAGGGCCTTGATGTCGTCTTCGAGTGCTGCGGGAAGCAGGAGGCCCTCGACCAGGCCGTCGACCTGCTCAAGCCCGGCGGGACGCTGGTCCTCGTCGGCATCCCGCTCGAGGAGCGGGTATCCTTCAACATCAGCCGGCTGCGGCGCCGCGAGGTCCGCCTCCAGAACGTCCGGCGGCAGAACAGATGCGTCGAGCCGGCCCTGCGGATGATCTCGGAGGGAGCGGTCCAGGTCGATTTCATGGCCACGCACACCTTCCCGCTCGCCGAGGTCCAGGTCGCCTTCGACACGGCCCTCCACTACCGCGACGGGGTCATCAAGGCCCTCGTCACGCCCTGACGGTCAGTCTTTCTTATCGGCGACCCAGAGGTTGTCGTACTTGACGAGCGGGCCGCGGAACTTCTCTTCGGCGACGAAGGTCTTGCCGCCGTCTCTAAGAGTGTAGCGCACGATGTCCCTCGCCTCGCGTCCGTTGGGAAGCACCTTGTGGGAGAAATAGACAAGGACCTCGCCGTCCCATGTCAGCCAGCTGTGGCTCGCCCCGCCGCCCTCTTTTTCGACTTTCTCGACGCCGTCCGTCGTCAGCTCCCAGCTGACCTCGTCGGTCTTCCCCGCTTTGACCGAGACGCGATGAAAGCGGAACTTCGGCTCCTTGTGCTCGATGGTGATCGTCGTCGAGTCGAACCTGGCCCAGGCGGCCAGTTGGCTCTTCTGGACGTTGACCACCCACACGCCGGAGAAGTCGGGCTTCGCCGGCGCGGCCGCGACCATGAGGACCGCGGCGACCAGGGCTGCAGCTCCGAGAAGCCCTTGACGCTTGGACATGCTCAAACCTCCGCAACGATTTCGTATCTCGCCGTGATGGGAACGCTCGCCCGAAGCATGACCCAGACCGGGCAGAAGCGCTCCTCCGAAAGGGCCAGGGCTTTTTCGACCGAGGCGCCGTCGACCCGGCCGCCGCGGAACTCGAAGAGGAGCTCGAGCGAGGTGAGGACGGTCGGGTGGACCTCCTTCTTCGTGCCGCGGGCCCGGACGGTCAGCTCCCGGACCTCCTGCCCCATCCGTCCGAGCAGGCCGACGACGACCTGGCCGCTGCAGCCGCAGAGGCTCGCCATGAGCAGCTCGACCGGAGTGAAGCCCTCGACCGGCAACCCCTCCTTGGCGAAATCGATGTCCACGGTCCGGCCGGACCGGTCCGACGTCCCCTCGAACTTCATCCCGCCTTTGAAGACGGCTTGCGTCTTGACCTCGATCCCCATGTCACGGCTCCTTTCCGTTCGCGCCGCGGCGGGCGCCTGGACCTAGTATCCGACAGCGGCACGGGCCGCGTCAACGCCATCCATGCCCACGGCGGCGTCGATGGCGTTGACGGCGGGAGACGAGCGGAGATATCATCCCATGCGACCCTAACGGAGGAGCCCGTCATGAAGATCGCCATCTCAAGAACGACCATGATCGCCGTGGGGCAGGCCCTGGCCGCCGCGTTGGTCGCCATCGCCCTGTCAGGTCCCGCCGGCCCGCGCCCGGCCGGGCCCGAATTCGCCATCACCCATGCCATGATCCCCATGCGGGACGGGGTCAAGCTCCACACCGCCATCTTCACGCCGAAGAAAGCCTCGGGCCCCCTGCCCTTTCTGATGCTGCGGACCCCGTACGGGACGCCCGCGTCGGACGTCCTTCTCAAGGGCGAGCCCTACCGGGAGCTCGTGGCCGACGGCTACATTTTCGTCTTCCAGGACATCCGGGGCCGCTATCGCTCGGAGGGCCGCTTCGTCATGCAGCGGCCGCCGCGCGATAGGAGCGACCCGCGGGCCATCGACGAATCGACGGACGCCTACGACACCGTTGACTGGCTGCTCAAGAACGTGCCGGGAAACAACGGCCGTGTCGGCCTCCGGGGCGTCTCCTACGACGGCTGGCTCGCCGCCATGGCCATGCTCGACCCGCACCCGGCCGTGAGGGCCGTCTCGCCCCAGGCCTCGCCGGCCGACATGTACCTCGGCGACGACTTCCACCACAACGGCGCCTTTCGCCTGAGCTACGGCTTTGAGTACGCGGCCATGATGGAAACGTCCAAGGAGAACGCGGCCTTCCGTTTCGACACCTACGATACGTACGAGTGGTACCTCCGCATGGGGCCGCTCTCGGTCGTGAACGAGCGCTACCTCCACGGCCGGATCCCGAGCTGGAACGATTTCGCCGCCCACCCGAACTATGACGCCTTCTGGCGGAAGCAGGCCATGGCCGGCTACCTCGTCCGGGTCACGGTGCCGACGCTCGACGTCGCCGGCTGGTGGGACCAGGAGGATTTCTACGGGCCCCAGAAGATCTACGAGACGCTCGAGCCGCAGGACCGGGACGCGAAGAGCTTTTTCGTCGCCGGGCCCTGGAACCACGGCGGCTGGATGCGGACCGGCGGCGACCACCTGGGCCGGATCAAGTTCGGCGCCGACACCTCGCAGTATTTCCGGGAGAAGATCCAGGCGCCGTTCTTCGCCCATTACCTCAAGGACAAGGGCGGCTGGGACGTCCGCGAAGCGATCACGTTTGAGACGGGGACGAACGCCTGGCAGCGCTATGACAGGTGGCCTCCCCGGGACCTGACCGAGGACCGGAACCTCTACTTCCGCGAGGACGGGACGCTCTCGTTCGAAGCGCCCGGGGACGCGGACGAGGGCCGGGCGGCCGATAGCTACGTCTCCGACCCGGCCCGCCCGGTGCCCTACCGGCCGCGGCCGGTCGAGCCGACCTACGACCCGCGCGGCACCGGCTGGTACACCTGGCTCGTCGGCGACCAGCGTTTCGTCCACTTGCGGCCGGACGTCCTGAGCTGGGAGACGGCGCCGCTCGCCGCGGACGTCACGGTGACCGGGAGAATCGCGGCCCGGCTCTTCGCCTCGACGACGGGCACGGACAGCGACTGGGTCGTCAAGCTCATCGACGTCTATCCCGAGGACTATCCGGCCGAGCCGGCCATGGGCGGCTACCAGCTGATGGTCGCGAACGAGGTCCTGCGCGGCCGGTTCCGGACGAGCTTCGAGCGTCCAGAGCCCCTCGTCCCGGGCGAGGTCACGGACTACACGATCGACCTCCACGCGGCCGACCACCGCTTCCTCAAAGGCCACCGGATCATGGTCCAGGTCCAGAGCACCTGGTTCCCGCTCATCGACCGCAACCCGCAGACCTTCGTCGACAACATCTTCCTGGCCAAGGCCTCGGATTACCGGCCGGCCACCCAGCGCGTCTTCCGCTCCAAGGCGCACCCGTCGCACATCGTGCTGCCGGTTAAGAAGTGAGTGCGGGGAGGGACTGCTCCCGAAGGGGGCTGTCCCTCTTTTCTTGAGTTCTTGAGTATATAAGCCCGCTAATCCTCCCCGAAGAAATGAGCGCGGAGGTCCTTTTCCGGGACGAAACGGAGGGCCTGACGGTAGATGGCTTGGATCGTGCCCGGGGCGAGCTCGCGATGAAGGGGAACGGTCAGCACCTGAGGAGGCCGGCCTTCGGCCTCGCGCTTCAGTTTGGCGTGGCTGCCGCGGGTCGAGGCGACCGAGAACCCGAACCCGTGGAGAATCCGGAGGATCTGCCTGGCCGACAGGCGCTTAAGCCTCGGCATCGGCGGAGAGAGAGTCCTCGAACGTGAGGGCGATCCTCGGCGACTTCGTGAGCCCGAATAAGCCCGGCTCCTCGCCCTCGAGATGGAGCAGGATTGCTTCCTTCAGGTTGACCAGGAGCTCGTCGAGCGACCTCCCCTGGGTCACCAGGGCCAGCTCGAGTCCCTCGGCCACGTAGAAGCCGGCCGACCGCCGGACAGCGACGTGGATCGTGTCATGGGGCGGGTCCGGGTGAGCGTAAGCCACCGGGCTCTCTTCGACGCGCCCACGCGGCGTCCGTTCGGCCCGCCAGGCCGGGAGGATCTCGTATTCCCCGCGGGCCAGCCGGCGGAAATAGGGCCATCTGTGCGGATGGTTCTTCGGCGCGTTGACGCAACACCGGCTGACGATATGTGTACGGACCGAGTTCTCTTTCAAATGGGGCAGGGCACGGACCACATCCATGACATGGAATGTCTTTTCACCGCGCTCCCGGCAGATCCGCCGCGCCGTCCGAAGCACCTCTTTATGGATTGGCATCTCTTCAGCCTCCGGCCCGCATAATAACACTTGTATATTATAATTGTCAAGTTGTTAATATAGAACGCCTGCCAGTCTTTTTCCCTGAACTTTGCCATGGTCGACGCTGTCCTACGCTTGAGTTAAGGCGTGCGCTACGATGGCGAACGTCCCGTCGCTCGTCCCGAAGGGCGCCGTCGCCGGTAGGCCCATTTTTCTGTCAACTTGAACCGGCACTCCCGACGAGCTCAATTGGAACGACTGGGATTCCGAGGAATAGCGCATCTCATTTGAAGTCAACGCCGAAATAGTCGGATATCTCACGCAACGTTTCATTCACGCCTATTAATCCGTAGCAGATCTTGGGTTCCTTTCCCGTTTTATACAAAACCACTGCTACGATATGTTTTGAGGTATCAAAAGAGATCTTTGTTATTCTGCCTTTGGAAGATTGAAATTCTAGGTTCTTGGCATCTGAATATTGGTAATTCAGACCATGCTTCTCGATTATGTCCGTCACTCTCTTGGCGTTAGCATAAAAATCCCATAACGTTTCACTCGCTTGATCATACTTTTTGGGACCGGACGAGTCCAACTCAGATTGAGTAAGAGTAAGGAATAATACAGCGTCTCCCGTAACGACCAAGGACTTGTCCGGAGATCCTTCTTTCCCCACTGAGAGACTCTCGGGAATTGGTTGTTTAGGCGCGCAAAAGGCGAGTAATACTAGAGATACAAAGATTGGGATGGAATTCCTATTTTTCATTGTTCGTCAGCTTATTATAAGTCTTGGACGCCTTGTCAATAGCCTCTGACCTTTTGGCCGATCCCCCCGGGGGCTCTTGATAATAAT
>DATKJS010000058.1:0-12154 GCA_035543515.1 Terriglobales bacterium
CCCCTTTCATTTGTCAAGGGGGATAATCCTCTGTTCGGACAGGTCTGGGCTCGGCAGCTCCCTCGCTGGACGCAAATTAAAGCTACCCTGAAGTTCTAGTTTTCTTGAGATTGGGCGCGCGGCAGTCGCTTTCAGAAGAAAAGCCCTGAGCAGCCGCCCAGCATAGAAATGCGAGCACCGGTATACGGGAGCCATTCCACCACCGCGGCCGCTTTCCCTTCAGCGCCCGCCCAGGGATACGGCATAGAGGTACCATGCCGCATGGGGCAGCCACTCCTCGGCCCAGCGCCAGTCGTCGTCCTTGCCCGTCTGGGCGTAGTGGAGCCCGAAATCGATGTCCTTCTCATCCGTGTAGCCGGCCGTGATCCCGTTCGGGATGCCGCCGGGAGCGTTCGTATACTCGTAGGAGTTGAAGAACATATAGGCCAGGTTGTTCCGGCCGTGGCCGTGGAGCATGCAGGCATCGAAGGGGTTGAGGCCGAGGATCCAATCGAGCTGGCGCTCGCCGAAGGCGACGAGTTTCGCCCGGAACTCCGCGTCCTGGGCGAAGAGGCGGGCCGCTAGTCGCACCGCCGCCGCCATCGAGCCGAGCCGGGCGTTCTCGCCCTGCCACCAGGGCGCCGTTTCCGTGCCGTGGGGGAAAAAGAAGCTCGTCCGCCGGCCGCCGCCCTTGCTCTGGACGAGCTGGCGGCTGTAGCCGAAGGGGTTCGCGATCTCGCCGGTCACGCCCAGCTCAAAGGCCATGGACCGTCTCACCGCGTCGAGAACGCGGCCCCGGGAGGCCTCGTCCGCGATGTCGAGATAGAGGAGGAGGCTCCCGACCGGCAGCCCGGCGTCGACGGGATGGAAGAAGGGGCGGTCGCCGTCGTCCGCCCGCCAATAATCGCGGTAGGGCCCGCTCGTGTGCAGCCTGGCGACGAGGCTCGCCGCCCTGCGGTCGGCGGCGGCCTTGTAGGCCGGCTTTCCCGTGGCCCGGAAGAGCTCGGTCGCCGCGGTCAGGGCGGAGTAGTCGTCGAGGATGTTCTCCTTCCCGTCGTTCGTGAGGTGCCCGTTGTTCTTTTCGAGGAAGGCGAAGGCGTCCTCGGCGGCCTTGAGGTAATCGGCGGCGGCGAAGTCGCCCGATACCTTCTCCTTCGAGGCCATGGCCAGCGCGGCGACGGCGAGGCCCGCGCCTTCCCGCCAGGCCGCCTCGTAGGCGGCGTCGCCCGCGATCCGCTCCCGGCCGTAGTCGCGGAACTTGTCCTTCGTCTCGGGGGTCAGGATGATGTGCCGCTCCGCCTTGGGCGAGATGAGCCGGTCCTCCGGCTTCTTTTCCGGGCCCCGTCCCGAGACGGTGATATAGAAGGAACCGGCCGGGTCCTTGATGCGGACAAGGTAGTCCGCGCCGAATAGGGCCTCGTCGAGGAGCCGCTTCTCGTATTGCCTGAAGACGGGTTCGTTCCGCCGCCGGAGCTCCCGCAGGGACTGGAGGAGGCTCCAGGCCACAAGCGGAATCTGCTGGGGGTTGAAGTAGGTGGCGAAGGAGAGGTGGGAGAGGTGCTTGCCGTAATCGCCCGTGGCGTCGAACCAGCCGCCGTGGACGTCGACCCGGCCCGGCTTCCCCTCGAACCCCAGGGCCCGGTCGGCCTTGTCCCACGGGCCCGAAGAGCGCTGGCCCTTGAAATAATAGATGACATCGGACAGCGTGTTCCGTTCGAGCGCGTTCTTCAAGACGGAGACCGGATGGGAGCGGACGACCCCTTTGGCCGAGGCGCATTCGATGACGTACGTCCCCTCCCGGCCGACGGGGCTCCAGTCGATCGTCCAGAAGTCCCAGTCCTTCCACTTCTCGACCGGCCCGTCGTGGCGGGGGACGCCGGTCAGGAGCTTCTCCCCGGTCGCCGGGTCGACGACGTCGAACCTGGTGAAGGCGTCGCCCGGATGCCCTTCAATGACGGCGAGTTTCGGCCCCGCGGCTTCATAGCCGACCTGGTTCGCCAGGACCTTCGCGCCCTGGCCGAGGGCGGCCGGGACGGCCAGGACCGCGCAGAGGCCGGCGGCCAGGAGAACGCTTTTTATCATGTTTTTCACGGTCTTCCCCCTCCCTGAGGCTCGTTCTCACGCGTGACTGATCTACTTCCCCTCCGGAAGGGAAGGCAAGCCCGGGGACGGGCCCTTCAGTCCCAGACGTGGGAGTACTTGGCGCCATTGCCGGTGTTGAAGAGGACGACGGTCTCGCCGTCCCGGACCCAACCCTGCCGGCGGAGCTCGAGGAACGCGGCGACCGTGGCCCCGCCCTCCGGAGCCGGCCAGATGCCCTGCGTCCGGCCCAGGAGGCGCGTCCCCTCGAGGATGGCCGCGTCGGGGACGGCCACGGCCGTCCCGCCGCTCTCCCGGAGGGCGCGGAGGATGAGGAAATCGCCGACCGCCGCCGGGACACGCAGGCCGTCGGCGACCGTCCGGGCGTCCGGCCACGGCTCGGCGAATTCCTTCCCCTCACGGAAGGCCTTGACCATGGGCGCGCAGCCGTCCGACTGGACCGTCACCATGCGCGGCCGCTCGGGGCCGATCCAGCCCAGCTTCTCCATTTCGTCGAAGGCCTTCCACATCCCGACGAGCCCCGTCCCGCCGCCGGTCGGGTAGATGACGACGTCGGGCAGGCGCCAGCCCAGCTGTTCGGCCAGCTCGTAGCCCATCGTCTTCTTCCCTTCGATCCGGTACGGCTCCTTGAGCGTCGAGACATCGAAGCGGCCGTGCTTTTCCACCCCTTCCCGGGCCGCTTTCCCGCAGTCGGTAATGAGCCCGTCGATCAAGGTCACCCGCGCTCCGAGGACCCGGCACTCGTTGATGAAGGGCCTGGGGACATCCGCCGGCATGAAGACATGGGCCTCGATCCCGGCCAGGGCGGCGTAGGCGCTCATGGCGCAGCCGGCGTTCCCGGCCGTGGGGATGGACACGGCCCGGACGCCGAGCTCGAAGGCCCGTGAGACGGCCGCCGCCAGGCCGCGGGCCTTGAACGAGCCGGTCGGGTTCAGGCCCTCGTCCTTGACGTAGAGAGTGTCGAAGCCCGTCTCGGCGCCCAGCCGGCGGGCCTGGACGAGCGGGGTGAAGCCCTCGCCCAGGCAGAGCTTGAAGCGGAGGTCACGGATGGGCAGAAGCTCGCGGTACCGCCACATCGTCGGCTCGCGGCAAGCCAGGGCGTCCCGGCCGACGGCGGCCCGGGCGGCCTCGAGGTCGTAGCGGGCGAGGAGGGGCTTGCCGCACTTCGGGCAGAGGTTCCACAGCCGGTCGGCCTCGAGCCGCTCGCCGCAGGCGCCGCATTCGAGATGACTGAGGTAGCTGTTTTCGCCCATTGATTGCCTCATTCCGGTCGTCCGGAGCGACCGCCCGCCCTACGTTAATCCATCGCCGCCGCGAAAGCAATCCGGGCCTGGCTCCCGCGGGGCCGCGGTCCGGTCCGCGCGGGAACTTCCCTCCCCGGAGTTGCGTATAATAGGGCTGAAGGGAGAAGACATGAGAAGAACCGCCTACGTGCTGATTCCCTCGGTCCTGACACTGGCCCTGGCCTTCGCCCCCGCCTTCGCCCAAAACGCCGGGAAAGTTGACCTGACAGGGACTTGGACCGGCTACACTGTCCTCGGCGATGGCACCCGGGCCGAATTCAGCCTGATCCTGGAAAAAGAGGGACCGGGTTACTCGGGCAAGATCACCAGCGAGAGCGGCATGATCCCGGACATGCCGATCAGGGACGTCACTTTCAGGGACCTCCTTCTCGACTTCGCGGTCGATTTTCCGGACTCCTCCGGGCCCCAGCCGATCAAAATCGAGCTGAAGTTCGAGAACGATATGCTGAAGGGCGGCTGGGCGGACCCAAACGGAAACTCCAACGTCATCGAGCTCCGGCGCAAGAAGTAGGGCGGCCGGCGGCCCGCCGTCCCGGCCGCGCTTTGACTTGGCCGGAGGCCTATGCTAGATTGGCGCCTCCGGACATGACCCATCCGATCCCAGGACGTCTCGCGGCGCCCCGCGGCGCGGCCGGCGTCCCGTATCCGAGGAGGCCCCCTGATGAAAAGAACCGTCCTTGTCCTGACCGCCGTCCTGGCCGCCCTGGCGGCGACTCCGGGATGCGCTAAGAAGCCCATGGCCCCGGCCGCACCCCCGAACCCGCTGGTCGCCGAATTCCGCACTACCTTCGGAGTGCCGCCTTTCGACCTGATCAAGCCCGAGCACTTCATGCCGGCCTACGAGCAGGGGATGACGGAGCAGAAGAAGGAGGTCGAGGCGATCGACAAGAACGCCGCGCCGCCAACCTTCGCCAATACCCTCGAGGCCTTCGAGCGCAGCGGCGCGCTCCTCAAGAAGGTCGACGCCGTCTTCAGCAACCTCAACTCTTCGAACACGAGCGACGCCCTCCAGCAGATCGCCAAGGACGTCGCGCCCAAGCTGGCCAAGCACGGCGACGACATCGCCCTCGACCCGGCCCTCTTCGCCCGCGTCAAGGCCGTCTACGACGGCCGCAACAAGCTGACGCTCCCCCCCGAGCAGGCCCGCCTCCTCGAAAAGACCTATAAGGGCTTCGTCCGGGGCGGTGCCAACCTCCCCCCGGGGAAACAGGCCCGGCTGCGCCAGATCAATGAGGAGCTCTCGGTCCTGACCGTCAAGTTCGGCGAGAACATCCTCAAGGAGAACGACGCCTTCGAGCTCGTCATCGACAAGGAGGCGGACCTCAGCGGGCTGCCGCCCGCCGTGGTCGCGGCCGCCGCGGAGACGGCCAAGGACCGGGGCAAGCCCGGGAAATGGGCCTTCACCCTGGCCAAGCCGAGCCTCATCCCGTTCCTCCAATACTCCGAGCGCCGCGACCTGCGGGAGAGGATGTTCCAGGCCTACATCATGCGCGGCAACAACAGCAACGCCCTCGACAACAAGGGCAACGCGGTCCGCATCGCCGCGCTCCGCCTGGAGCGGGCCAACCTCCTGGGCTATGCGACCCACGCCGCTTACGTCCTCGAGGAGAACATGGCCAAGACGCCGGAGACCGTCGTCGACTTCCTCGACAAGATCTGGAAGCCGGCCCTGGCCCGGGCCAAGGCCGAGGCCGCGGAAATGCAGGCCATGATCCGGAAGGAGGGAGGGGCGTTCAAGCTCCGGCCCTGGGACTGGTGGTACTACGCCGAGAAGGTCCGGAAGGCCAAGTACGACCTCGACGACAGCGCCCTCAGGCCCTACTTCTCCCTCGAGAACGTCCGCAACGGCGCCTATGACGTCGCCCACCGGCTCTACGGGATCACGTTCACCGAGCTCAGCGGCATGCCCAAGTACCAGGAGGACGTCCGCGTCTTCGAGGTCAAGGACGCCGACGGCTCGCTCCTCGGCATCCTCTACGTCGACTACTACCCGCGGCCGAACAAGGAGGGCGGGGCCTGGATGAGCAACTACCGCGAGCAGTCTGTCCGCGACGGCACGGATATCCGGCCCGTCATCGTCAACAACGGCAACTTCTCCAAGCCGACGGCGGGGGAGCCGGCCCTCATCTCGTTCGAGGAGGCGACGACGCTCTTCCACGAGTTCGGCCACGCCCTCCAGGGCCTGCTCTCGAAGTGCACTTACGAGAGCCTGTCGGGGACCAACGTCCGGCGCGACTACGTCGAGCTCTGCTCCCAGGTCATGGAGAACTGGGCGACCGACCCGGCCGTCCTCAAGATGTACGCCCGCCACTGGAAGACGGGGGAGCCCATCCCGGACGCGCTCGTCGAGAAGATCGAGAAGAGCCGCTTCTTCAACCAGGGCTTTGAGACCGTGGAGTACGTCGCCGCCTGCTTCCTGGACATGGACTGGCAC
This sequence comes from Terriglobales bacterium, assembly GCA_035543515.1. Taxonomy (GTDB): domain Bacteria; phylum Acidobacteriota; class Aminicenantia; order Aminicenantales; family Saccharicenantaceae; genus DATKJS01. The sequence continues at coordinate 5,818 of DATKJS010000058.1, forward strand.
ACGATCACCGAGGCCAAGCCGGTCGACCCGCTGAAGTTCGAGGCCGAGGCCATGGCCCGGATCGGGCTCATCCCGGAGATCGTCAGCCGCTACCGGACGACCTATTTCAACCACATCTTCAGCGGCGGCTACTCGGCCGGCTACTACAGCTACATCTGGGCGGCCGTCCTCGATTCCGACGCCTTCCAGGCCTTCAAGGAAACGAGCCTGTTCGACCCGGCCACGGCCAGCGCCTTCCGCACGAACATCCTGGAGAAGGGCGACAGCGAGGACCCCATGGTCCTCTACAAGAGATTCCGCGGCCGCGAGCCGCGGATCGAGCCGCTGCTCAAGAAGCGGGGGCTGGACTGAACGGCGGCCGGCCGCGCTTCCTGGACGGGCGCGCCGGGGTGTGGTATAAAGCCCCCGTGGAGCGGACATGAGCGGCAACGTCTACGACGAGCTGAAGGAGCGGGGATTCGTTGCCCAGGTCTCCGACGAGGCTGCCGTCCGCAAGATGCTGGGCGGCGAGCCCATCACCTTCTATGTCGGCTTCGACAGCACCGCCATGAGCCTCCACGCCGGGAGCCTCGTCCCGATCATGGCCATGGTCCACCTCCGGCGGGCCGGCCACCGGGCCATCGCCGTCGTCGGCGGCGGCACGACCATGGTCGGCGACCCGAGCGGCAAGACCGAGATGCGCCAGATGCTCGACGAAGACACCATTCGCGCCCAGGGCCAGGCCATCCACTTTCAGCTCGCCCGCTACCTCCACTTCGACGGCAAGACGGCCATCGCCCTCGACAACGCCGACTGGCTCCTCCCCCTGAACTATATCGCCTTCCTTCGCGACATCGGCCGCCACTTCAGCGTCAACCGGATGCTGGCCGCCGAGGCCTACAAGCTCCGGCTCGAGAAGGGCTTGTCGTTCATCGAGTTCAACTACCAGCTGCTCCAGGCCTACGACTACCTGACCCTCTACCGGACGTATGGCTGCACGCTCCAGATGGGCGGCGACGATCAGTGGGGGAACATCCTGGCCGGGGTCGATCTCATCCGCCGGGTCGAGGGCGGGGCGGCCGAGGCTCTGACGTTCCCGCTCATGACCACGGCCTCCCGGGCCAAGATGGGCAAGACCGCCCAGGGCGCGGTGTGGCTCGACAAGGAGCTCTTCGAGCCGTACAAGTTCTACCAGTACTGGGTCGATTGCGACGACCGGGACGTGGGCCGCTTCCTCAGACTCTTCACCCTGCTGCCACTTGAGGAGACCAAGCGCTTGGAGGCCCTCGAGGGGAGCGGCATCAACGAGGCCAAGCGCGTCCTGGCCTTCGAAGCGACGAAGATCACCCACGGCGAGAAGGCGGCCGAGGAGGCCCGGGCGGCGTCCGCTGCGGCTTTCGGCAGGACGGTCGCCCTAACGGGCGTGCAGGCCATCGGCGCGGTTGGGACCGTGGACGCAAAATCGAATATCACTGCTGATGCCACCGTCCTCCCCACGACTTCCGTCGCCCGCGCCCGCCTCGAGGCTGGCATCCCGCCGGCCGAGCTCTTCACCGATGTCGGCCTGACGCCCTCGCGCAAGGAGGCCAAGCGCCTCATCGAGCAGGGCGGCCTCTACGTCAATGACGAGCGCATCGACAGCCCCGAGCGGCTCCTGACCGCGAAGGACCTCGGCCCCGACGGCGGCATGCTTCTCAAGGCGGGGAAAAAGCGCGTCCACCGCGTCGTGGCCGGGTGAGCCGGCCCCGCGGCCGCCGGATTCTTTGACACTCTCCATTGTCTGTGCTATAAGCGGGAAGCCTTGTCGGAACTCGGCCGGCGTCACGGCCGCGGCGGCGGCCCGGGGCGGATGGGCATGACGCTCAAGGAAAAGCTCAAGCAGAACCGCTTCCTGAGGAACGTCCTCCTGTTCCTGGCCGTGGCCGGCCCCGGACTCATCACCGGCAGCGTCGATAACGACGCCGGCGGCATCACGACCTACTCCGTGGCCGGCGCGTCCTACGGCTACCACCTTCTCTGGACCCTCATTCCATCTTTCGTCCTCCTCCTCGTGGTCCAGGAGATGAACGCCCGCATGGGCACGGTCACGGGCAAGGGGCTGGCCGACCTGATCCGGGAGAACTTCGGGCTCAAGGTCACCTTCATCATCTTCATCGGGCTCGTCATCGCCGACATCGGCAACACGGCGACCGAGTTCGCCGGCGTCGCCGGGAGCATGATGATCTTCGGCGTCAGCAAGTACGTCTCGGTCCCCGCCGTCGCGGTCGGCGTCTGGCTTCTCATTTCCAAAGGGAACTACCGGACGGCCGAGCGGATCTTCCTCTTCTTCAGCTTCTGCCTGCTTTCCTACGTCATTTCGGCCATCCTGGCCAAGCCCGACTGGGGGAAGGTCGGCGCCGCCCTCGTCCGGCCGGAGATGCGCTTCGACGTCCCCTACCTGAGCATGGTCCTCGGCATCGTCGGCACGACGATCGCCCCTTGGATGCAGTTCTACATGCAATCGGCCGTCATCGAGAAGGGCATCAAGGTCGAGAACTACCGGTACGCCGTCTGGGATGTCATCATCGGGTGCGTGGCCACGGTCGTCGTGGCCTTCTTCATCATGGTCGCCTGCGCCGCGACGCTGAACGTCAACGGGATCGTCATCAACGAGGCCAAGGACGCGGCCATGGCCCTCAAGCCCTTCGCCGGGCACCTGGCGGCGCAGCTCTTCGCCTTCGGCCTCTTCGTCGCGTCGGTATTTTCCGCGGCCATCCTCCCCCTGGCTACGGCCTTTTACGTTTGCGAGGCCTTCGGCTTCGAAGCGGGCATCAACAAGCGGATCCGCGAGGCGCCGCAGTTCTACGCACTGTTCGGCTTCATCATAGGCCTGGCCGTCCTCATTATCCTCATTCCCGGCGCGCCGCTCATCGGCATCACCATCTGGACGCAGGTCCTAAACGCCATGTTGCTGCCGGTCGTCCTCATCTCCATGATCAAGATCGTCAATAACCCGAAGATCATGGGGACGCACGTCAACAACGGTTTCCAGAACACCGTGGGCTGGACGAGCACGGCCGTCTTGCTGGCCCTGACGGCAACCATGCTCGTCACCCAGGTCGTCCAAATGGTCGTCAAGAAGTGAATCCCGTGGCGACGATGCGAGAGTCCGACAAGGCCAAGAACGGCGCTGGAGCTCCCGCCGCATGCGGGCTGGACAGGGAGGAGCGGGGGTTCGTCTATGTCTCCAAGCTGCTGGGACACCCCGTCGCCCGGGCCGACGGCCGGCGGCTCGGACGCCTGGCCGACCTGAAGGTCCGACTAGGAGAGCGCTTCCCGGAGGTTGTTGCGCTCCACGTCCGCCTCGGATGGAAGAAGGTCGTCTCCCTCGGCTGGCCCGAGGTGGCGAGCTTCTCGGGGGGGAAGCTCATCCTCAGGGCAGGCGCCGAGGACAAGGGCTGCCGGCCGGAGGTCAAGACCGAGGAGATGCTCCTCAAGGAGGAGCTCCTCGATAAGCAGGTCGTCGACACCTACGGGGCGAAGATCGAGCGGGTCAACGACGTCCACCTCCTCGTCATCGGCCGCGACCTCCGCCTCGTCCACGTCGATATCGGCAAGCGCGGCATCCTCCGGCGGCTGGGGCTCCTCCGCTCGGTCGAGGCGATGACCCGGTGGTTCTTCGAGTACGAGTTCCCAGAGGTCCTCGTCTCCTGGAAGTACATCCAGCCGCTCGGCTCCGACCTCCACCGCGCCGACCTCAAGCTGAATGTCGGCGTGCACGGCCTCCGCGACCTCCATCCCTCCGACCTGGCGGACATCCTGGAGGACCTCGACCGGGAGAACCAGAAGAGGATCTTCAGGACGCTGGACCTCGAGACGGCGGCCGACACGCTCCAGGAGGCCGAGCCTTGGCTCCAGCGGTCCCTCATTGAGGCCGCGCCGGTCGAGAAGGCCTCGGACCTCCTCGAGGAGATGGAACCCGACGAGGCCACGGACCTCCTGGCCGAGCTGCCCGAGGAGCGGAAGCGCAAGCTCATCCAGACCATGGAGAAGCCCAGCCGGGAGGTCATCCAGGAGCTCCTCGCCCACAAGGAGGGAACGGCGGGCAGCATCATGACCACGGATTTCATCGCCGTCCGCGACGACCAGACGGTCGGCGACGCCGTCCGGGAATTCAAGCAGACGACGCACCCGCTGGAGTCCGTCGCCTACATCTACGTCACGGATGCCGCGGGCCACCTTCTCGGCGTCATCACCCTCCGCCACCTCCTGCTCATGGAGAAGGAGACGCCGGTCCGCACGATCATGAACCCCCACCTCTTCAAGGTCGAGACCGGGGACACGGTCGACGAGGTCGCCGAGCTCTTCGGCAAGTACAAGTTCCTGATGCTCCCCGTCGTCGACGCCGAGAACATCCTTTCGGGCGTCATCACCGTGCAGGACATCATGCAGGAGCGCTGCCGGCTCTGAGGCCGGGCGGCCCCCGTCGCGCCTTCGTCGATCGCTCCCGGCTGATGTATAATCTCCCCGCTATGAGAATCGCCGTCGGGATGAGCGGGGGGGTCGACTCCTCGGTCGCCGCCCTCCTCCTGAAGAACGAAGGACACCAGGTCATGGGCGTGACCATGACCCTCTGGCGCGAGGGTTCCCCGGTCGGCGGCAGGGGCCGGAACGCCTGCTACGGGCCGGGCGAGGAGGAGGACGTCCGCGCCGCCGCGCTCGTCTGCGCCCGCCTCGGCATCCCGCATCACGTCTTCGACTGCGCGGAGGACTACGAACGGGCCGTGCTCCGCGATTTCCGCGAGGAGTACCGGGCCGGCCGGACGCCGAACCCGTGCGTCCGCTGCAACCCGATGGTCAAGTTCGGCGTTCTGCCCGAAGCGGCCCGGCGTGCCGGACTTCTCTTCGACCGCCTCGCCACCGGGCATTACGCCCGGACCGGGTTCGACCCCGCCTCGGGCCGGCATCTCCTGAAGAAGGCCGTCGACCCGCGCAAGGACCAGTCCTACTTCCTCTTTCGGCTGTCCCAGGCCCAGCTCGCGACGGCCCTCTTCCCCCTGGGCGGCCTCCTGAAAAGCCGGGTCCGGGAGATCGCCCGCGAGGCGGCCCTCCCGGTCCAAGACCATCGGGAAAGCCAGGACTTCTACGACGGCGACTGGACCGAGCTCGTCGGCGGACCGGAGGCCGAGGGGGATATCGTCGACGCCGCGGGCCGCGTCCTCGGCCGGCACCGGGGCATCTGGCATTACACCATCGGCCAGCGCAAGGGGCTGGGCATCGCCGCGGCCGCCCCGCTCTACGTCATCGCCGTCGACGCCGCGCGGAACCGGGTCGTCGTCGGCCCCGAGAGCGAGACGCTCCGCCGCTCCTGCGTCGTGTCCGATTGCGCGTGGGTCGCCGTCGAGCGGCTGGAGGGAGCGGCAGAGGCCGAGGTCAAGGTCCGCTCGGGCGGCCGGCCGGCTGCGGCTCTCGTCTCGCCCCTTCCGGACGGCCGCTTCCAGGTCGCGTTCGCGGCGGCGCTCGCCGCCGTGACACCGGGGCAGTCCGCCGTCTTCTACCGGGACGACCTCGTCCTCGGCGGCGGGATCATCGAGTCCGCCGCTTCCTGAGCGAAGCCCGCCGGCGCGCCGCTAGCGGATATAAAGATAGATCGTGTGCTCCGTGCCCCGCTCGTCGTCGAGCGAGGCCTCGCCCTTGCGCCTGTCCTCCCAGCCCGGAATCTCGTAGTTGTGGGAGACGACACGCGACCCCGGCCGGAGCTGCTTCTCGAGGAGGGGCCGGAGGAGGGCGTTCGACTCGGGGAGGAGGTAGAGGGTGACGACCGTGGCCGCGGACACGTCGGCCTTCGTCGCGTCCATGCAGACGAAGCGGACGCGGCCGCCGACCCCGGCGGCCCTGGCGTTGGCCGCGGACCGCGCGACCATGGCCTTGTCGATGTCGATGCCGACGCCGCGGGCGCCGTATTTCCGGGCGGCGGTGATGACGATGCGGCCGTCGCCGCAGCCGATGTCATAGAGGACGTCCCTTCCGGTGACGGCCGCGAGCTCAAGCATGCGGTCGACGACCGGCTGGGGCGTCGGCACCCAGGGCGCCAGATCGACGGCGTCCGAGCGGCCGTGCGAGCCGAGGAAGAGGTCGATCGTGTTGGGCTCGTCGATCCGGAACGAATAGGGGCTGCCCGGATCCAGGGAATAGACGGCGTCCTTCTGGCCCGTGTAGAACTCGATCTCCAGGGCGGCGGCGGTCTTGAAGCGGTCGACGGCCCCGGGCGCGATCTCTCGCGATTCGGCCTGCCCGGGCTTGCCGGCGGGGTAGATCCGATAGCCGATCGGATGGCCCGTGACGTTGCGGACCGTCGTCTCCTTCGTCCGGAGCGATT
>DATKJS010000059.1:0-32341 GCA_035543515.1 Terriglobales bacterium
CTGTCAAGGTTCTATTGGGGGACGGAGCATTGTGCCCCCAGCGAATTCGGGCAGAATAGGGCCTCGTCGAGTCTGGAGGTCGCCGATGAGAAACTCCCGCAAGGCCATCCTGGCCCCCGTCATCGCCCTGTCGCTCGCCCCGCCCGCCTCACGAACTCCGAGATACGCTCTCGCCCGAGGACCTGATGAAAAACGCCGTGGTCATGGCCGCCTTCGCCTACGGCGCGGCCATGAGCGACTCCCGCGTGCCGCGTAAATTACTGAGATGGCAGGGGGAAACCGGGCCATTTTCCGGTTGACACCCCGGCGCACCCGTGTTAAGATGAATGACCCCCGCAAGGGGGAAAATCATATATCCGCACCACAAGGAGGTTACGATCCAATGGCCACGCTGAAAGAGAAATTTGCGGCCAAAATGGGCCCGATGAAGGAGCGGGTCCAGAAGCTCAACAAAGAGTACGGCACGGTCAACGTCTCCAAGGTCGACGTCGGCCAGGTCATCGGCGGCGCCCGGGACATCATCTCGATGCTCTGGGATACCTCGCTCCTCGACAAGTTCGAGGGCATCCGCTTCCGCGGCTTCTCCATCCCGGAGCTCCGCGAGAAGCTGCCCAAGGCCCCCGGCGGCACCGAGCCCCTGCCCGAGGGCATTTTCTACCTGCTCCTGATCGGCGAGATCCCGACGGCCGAGGACTGCAAGGCCGTCACCGAGGAATGGCAGAAGCGGAGCGTCCTGCCCCAGTACCTCATCGACGTCATGAACGCCGTCCCCAAGGACACGCACCCGATGACCCAGTTCTCGCTGGCCATCCTCCAGCTCCAGCGCGAGTCCATCTTCGCCCAAAAGTACAAGGAGAAGATGCCGAAGGCCCAGTATTGGGACGCGACGTACGAGGACGTCATGAACCTCGTCGCCAAGCTCCCGAACATCGCCGCCTATATCTTCCGCCGGACCTACTTCGGCGGCAAGCACATCTCCCCCGACCCGAAGCTCGATTGGGGCGGCAACCTGGCCCACATGCTGGGCATCTCCAATGACCCGGCGTTCAAAGAGCTCATGCGGCTCTACCTCTGCATCCACAGTGACCACGAGGGCGGCAACGTCTCGGCCCACACGACGCATCTCGTCGGCTCGGCCCTGTCCGACGCCTACTACTCCCTGTCGGCGGGCATGGACGGCCTGGCCGGCCCGCTCCACGGCCTGGCCAACCAGGAAGTGCTCGGCTGGATCCAGGACCTCATGAAGGAACTCGGCGGCGTCCCGACCAAGGAGCAGCTCGAGAAGTACATGTGGGACACCCTGAACGGCGGCCGCGTCATCCCGGGCTACGGCCACGCCGTCCTGCGCAAGACCGACCCGCGGTACATCGCCCAGCGCGAGTTCGCCCTCAAGCACCTGCCGGACGACGACCTGTTCAAGGTCGTCAGCCTGGTTTACGAGGTCGCCCCCGACGTCCTGACCAAGCACGGCAAGACCAAGAACCCGTGGCCCAACGTCGACGCACATTCCGGCGTCCTCCTCTACCACTACGGCGTTACCCAGTACGACTTCTACACCGTGTTCTTCGGCGTCTCCCGCGCCCTCGGCGTCCTGGCCCAGCTCGTCTGGGACCGCGCCCTCGGCCTGCCCATCGAGCGGCCGAAGTCCGTCACGACCGAATGGCTCGAGAACTTCGTCAAGGAGAACCCTCCGGCGCCGAAGCAGTGAGCGCCGCGCACCGAACGCACGCCAAGGGCCGCCGTCCCCAAGGACGGCGGCCCTTTTCTTTATAGGGCGGCACAATGCTCTGTCCCTCTTTCGGGAGAAGCATATCCCCGGGTGCGGGCGCCCATCTCTATTGACCATGAGGGACAGAGTATTGTGCCGCCCTAAGCGGTTTCCGGTCTTCGCCGCGGCTTACGTCCTCTTCGTCCGCTGCGACGTCCGCCAGGACCTCGGCGCCCCGTTCCGTCGGCCGACCGGATGTGTTATAGTGATTTTCTCGTCAACGTGCGCAAGGAGAGACGACCATGGAACATTGCATCGGGCTCATCGGCTGCGGCACGGTCGGGCAGGGGCTCCTCGAGATCCTCGATAAGAAGAGGGACTTCCTCCGGGACGCCTACGGCTTCGAGGCCCGGGTCGTGGCCATCTCGGATAAGATCAAGGGCACGCTCCTCGTCCCCGAAGGGATCGACATCCCCGCCGTCCTCGGCGTCCTCGGCCGGGGCGGCAGCCTGGCGGACTATCCGAAGGCCTTGCCCGGCCAGGCCGAGCCGCTCGACCCGCTGGACATGATCGAGAAGACCGACGCGGACATCATCGCCGAGCTGACCTACACGAATATCGAGACCGGCGAGCCCGCGACGAGCTACATCAAGAAGGCCCTGCGCACGGGCAAGCACGTCGTCACCTCCAATAAGGGCCCGGCGGCCCTCCACTACCGCGAGCTCCAGGACCTGGCCCGCAAGAACGGCCTCCAGTTCCGGATCGAGGGAACGGTCATGAGCGGCACCCCGGTTTTCCACCTCGCCGAGTGCGGCCTAGCCGGCAACGAGGTCCGCGAGGTCAAGGGCATCCTCAACGGGACGACGAACTTCATCCTGAGCAAGATGGAGACCGACGGAATGGACTACGGCGACGCGCTCAGGCTCGCCCAGAAGCTCGGCTACGCCGAGGCCGACCCCACGGCCGACGTCGAGGGCTTCGACGCCCTGGCCAAGATCGTCATCCTCTCGAACGTCCTCATGGGCGGGTCGGTCAAGACGTCGGATGTGGCGCGCCAGGGCATCTCGAAGATCGGCCTGGCCGACGTCAAGGCCGCGGCGAAAGAGGGCTTTCGCTACAAGCTCATCGCCCAGGCGAAGAAGGGGGCGGGCGGGGTCGCCGCGACCGTCGCGCCGCGGAGGCTCCCGCTCGCCGACCCGCTGGCGGGCGTCATGGGCGCCCAGAACGCCCTGAGCCTCGAGACGGACCTCCTGGGCACGGTCACCATCCAGGGCGCCGGCGCCGGCAAGACGGAGACGGGATTCGCCATCCTCTCCGACATGCTGGCCATTCATCGCTGCGGCTGACAGCCGGAGGGGGTCAGGTCTGCTTTCTTGCAGAGAAACTGATAGAAAGTAGACCTGACCCCTCCTTGATCCGGCTTGACTCGCCCCCCGGTTCCTTTATATGCTAAGGACTCATTCCGTGTCATGCGGTTGCCCTCAATAACCGTTTCATCCCCGACTTTCCCCCGATCCTTATCGTCTTTGGAGGAATCATGACCGCCAACCAGGCGCACAAGCCCGGAGTCCAGAGGTATATCGACGCCGCCCAGAAGCTCCTGGCCGAGCGGAAAGCCGCCGTGACGCGGATGAAGGCGATGAAGTTCGACACCATCGCCGTCCACGGCCTCTACACGGTCGAGGAGGCCCTCGCCAGGAACCAGGGGGCCGTTATCGAGCCTCTCTATCTGTCGGCCTCCCAGGCGTACGCCGACTCCGACGAGCTGGAGGCGGCGCTCGCCTACCTCGTCCCGACCTGGTGCTACACACGGATCGCCAATCCGACCACCTATTACCTCGAATGGGTCCTGGCCCTGCTCGAGGGATATCGGACGGGCTGCGACACGTCCTGCCTCGTGACGTCCTCGGGGATGTCCGCGATCATGTCCTCGGTGGACCCCTTCCTCGTCAAGCAGAAGGACGGCCCGGAGCGGATCAATTTCGTCTCATGCATCCAGGTCTACGGCGGCACCTTCCAGCATTTCTCCATCCGCAAGATGAAGGAGCGCGGCGTCGAGTGCCGCTGGGTCCAGCATCCCTGGGACATCGAGGACTGGAAATCGAGAATCGACGAGGACACCCGCTTCCTCTACATGGAGATGCCGTCCAATCCACAGCAGTCCTTCGCCGACGTCAAGGCCCTGGCCGACCTGGCCCATGCCTGGGAGATCCCCCTCATCATCGACGCCACGTGCGCCACACCGGCTCTGATGCGGCCCATCGCCCACGGCGCCGATATCGTCGTCCACTCCCTGACCAAGTCGATCACGGCGGGCGGCTTCGCCATCGGCGGCGCCCTCATCAGCCGGAACCCGATCACGACCAAGGTCAAGAACGACAGCCCCCTGTTCAAGGACAGCTTCGCCGAATACGTGAAATTCCTGCCCTACCGGGACAACGGGCCGGCCGCCTCGCCCGTCAACGCCATCTTCGCCCTGAACGACCTCCGGACCCTGCGCTCCAAGATGGACCTCGTCAGCGCAAACTGCCAGGCCGTCGCGGAGTTCCTGCAGAAGCACCCGAAGGTCTACCAGGTCGACTACCTGGGCCTGCCCAGCTATCATCTCCATGGGCTGGCCAAGAGGTACATGAAGCTCGTGGACTCCGACGACGGACGGGGGAGCGAGGTCAACCGCTACGGCCACCTGATGAGCTTCCGCGTCGACGGCCCGCCGGAGAACGCGCGGAAGGTCTTCGACCGCTTCAAGATGATCTATCGAGCCACGGACCTCGGCCGGATCAAGAGCGTCGCCACCATCCCCGCCATCTCGACCCACCAGCAGCAGGGCGAGGAGGCCCGGAGGGCGGCCGACGTCCCGCCCCAGCTCATCCGGCTCTGCGTCGGCGGCGAGCACCCGGACGACGTCATCGCCGACCTCGGCCAGGCGCTGAATTCCCTATAGATGGTTCAATGGACCGGACCGGGGCCCTGATGCGCGCCTAGGCGCCGGCCCCTTGAGGAGAACCCCGATGCCGAACTCGAAACCCATCACCTCAGGTTACCGCGGGCGCTGGGCCTGGGTCAACCTCACGAAGCGCACCGTCCGCCTGGCGGAAGCCGACCCGGACCTCTGCCGGGACTACGTCGGCGGCCGGGGCCTGCAGGCCCGCCTCCTCTCCGATCGGCTGGCGTCGGGCGCCCCTCTCGAGGACCCGCTCGGGCCCGCGAACCGCATCGTCATCGGCAGCGCCGCCGTCAACGACACGGCCATCCCGACGGCCGGCCGCGGCTCCTGCTCCTTCTTCGGCACGATGGCCCGCTCGCCGGAGCCCGTCGGCTGGGCGCCGGGCGGGAAACCGCTTTACGGCATGGTCACCCACTCGAGCGCCGGCGGCCTCTTCCACAACATGCTCAAGCGCGCCGGGATCGACCAGCTCATCATCGACGGCCGGGCCGAGCGCCCGGTCCGGATCGAGGCGGTCGAAGGGTCCGTCCGCATCATCGACGCGGAACCGTCCCTCTTCCAGACGGTCGGCGGCCGCACCGTCCCCCGGACGGCCTCTGCGATCACCGACGAGCTGTCCCGCAAGCTCAAGGGCTCTTCGACCCTGTGCGTCGGCCCGGCCGGCTGGAACCTCGTCGATTTCGCCTGCCTCACGGCCGACTACCATCGGAACTTCGGCCGCGGCGGGGCCGGGGCCGTCTTCGGCTCCAAGAACCTCGTCGCCGTCACCGCCTATGGCAAGGCCCCCGTCGCCTACGCCGACCCCGAGGGCTTCAAGAAGCTCGGCGCTGAGCTCGACCGGCTCATCAAGGCCTCGGTCGATGACCCCGCCCGGACGGCCTCGTTCCGGCCGACGACGGGCACGACGTGGTGGCTCGACCGCGCCTTCAACGGCCGCTACCTGGGCCTCAAGGGCGGCTACCTCCCCTGGCATAATTTCGACGAGGGCTCCTTCGACCCCGCCGACTACGCCCAGGTTTCGACGGACGCCTTCCTTGAGATCGCCGGCAAGCACAACGTCTGCAACAAGTGCCGGCACATCTTCTGCACCCGCTCGGCTCGGGTCGAGTCCGGGCCCTATGCCGGCGCCGGCGTCCGCCCCGAGTTCGAGACGATCGCCCTATGGATCAACTGCTGCATCCTCAATCGGGACGCCATCTTCCACATGAACTATCTCTGCAATGAGCTCGGCGTCGACACCATGACCTTCGGCAGCGTCATGGCCGGGGCCATGGAGATGTCGGAGAAGGGCCTGCTCGACAAGTACGGCAGCCGCCTGCGGTTCGGCGACGCGCCGGAGATGATCCAGGCCCTGAAGGACATCGCCTATGCCGCAACCGACCTCGGCCGGCTGCTCGGGCGCCACACCGACCGCGTCATCGCCGAGGCGGCGGACCGGGCCGGCGCGGGCGCCGCCGGCGACCTCGCCTACTGCGCGACGACGGCCCGCGGCGGGCTGGGCTACGCCGGCATCAACCCCAAATCGTTCCCCGGCATGTTCACGGCCTACGGCACCTCCAACCGCGGCCGCGGCGACCACACCTACGCCTGGACGATCCAGGCGGAGGAGGGCGGGCTCAAGGACGCCCGCGACCTCGCCGCCTACGTGGCCGAGGGCCAGGCCGGCAAGGCCCTCGTCGACTCGCTGGGCCTCTGCGACTTCTTCACCGGCGACATCACCGCCGAGCCCTTTCTGTCCCTCTACCGCGCCCTGACGGGCGTCGACTACACCGCCGAATCCCTGAAGGCTTGCGGCCGCCGCATCTACGCCCTCGAGCGCCGCCTGAACAACATCCAGGGGCGAGACCGGAGCTACGACGCCTACGTCCCCCCCAAGCTCAAGGTCCCGATGACGCGCGGCGCCCACCGGGGCCGGGCCGTCGACGAGGCCTTCTATCACGCCGTCCTCGATGCCTACTACGACGCCTGGGGCTGGTCGCGCGACGGCCTCGTTCCGGCTAAAGAGGGCTGAAGGGGAATGGCCGGAACGTCATGTGCGGATTAGCGCAAACCGCAGTCTGGAGCGGGGGTCATCCCCAAGGCCCCTCAGGTTCCTAGGGCGGTGCGAAGGCCGTCCGAAAGCCCCCGTTTGGAGGGGGACCCGGCGGGCTTTACGACGGGGGAACCGGGACAGGTTCCCGGGGCCGGGGGATAAGGACGGCTTTGGCGCCGCCGGGGAACATCCGAAGAAAGAGGGCGTCGGTTGAATTCTCCTCTGAGTTCCCTTAGAATCGGCCCGTGGAGAAGATCCGCATCCGCGGCGGCCCCGGCGTCCGGCTGAAGGGCGAGGTCCGGGCGAGCGGCGCCAAGAACGCCGTCCTGCCGGCCATCGCCGCCGGCCTGCTGACGAGCGAGGAGGTCCGGCTGCGGAACGTGCCGCGGGTCAAGGACGTCCGCACCATCCTGACCCTCGTCGCCGACCTCGGCGGCACGTTCACGCTCCAGGACGACGCGGTCTCCCTGCGCGTGCCGCGGCTGGTTTCCGACGAGGCCTCCTACGATCTCGTCCGGGCCATGCGCGCCTCCGTCCTCGTCCTCGGCCCGCTCGTGGCCCGCTTCGGCAAGGCGGCCGTGGCCCTGCCCGGCGGCTGCGCCATCGGGTCCCGCCCGGTCGACCTCCACATCGCCGGGCTGGAGAAGCTCGGGGCGAAGATCTCCCTCGAGCACGGCTACATCCAGGCCCGGGCCGACCGGCTCCGCGGCGCCGTCATCGAGTTCGAGAAGAAGACGGTCACCGGCACGGAGAACCTGCTCATGGCCGCGACCCTGGCCAAGGGCGAAACGGTCCTGCGGAACTGCGCCCTCGAGCCCGAGGTCGGCGATCTGGCCGCCCTCCTCATCAAGATGGGGGCGAAGATCGAGGGCGTCGGCGAAGAGACCCTCCGCGTCCAGGGCGTCCGGGAGCTCGGCGGGGCGGCGCACGACATCATCCCCGACCGCATCGAGACGGGGACCTTCCTCATCGCCGGCGCCCTGACCGGCGGCGACGTCCTCGTCGCCGGAGCCGAGCCGCCCCATGTCGGCGCGGCCATGGACAGGCTCCGGGCCTCGGGCGCCGCGGTCGAGCCCGAGGGGCCGCACGGGATCCGCGTCGCCGGCCCGCTGGAGCTCAAGGCCCAGGACATCACCACCTCGCCCTACCCCGGGTTCCCGACCGACCTGCAGGCCCCGTTCATGGTCCTCATGACCCAGGCGAACGGGACGTCCATCATCACCGAGACGATCTTCGACCGGCGCTTCTCGCACGTCAACGAGCTCCTCCGCCTCGGCGCCTCGATCGAGGTCCAGGGCGACAAGGCCGTCGTCCGAGGCAGGACGCCGCTCTCCGGGGCCGAGGTCACGGCGACGGACCTGCGGGCCTCGGCCGCGCTCGTCCTGGCCGGCCTCGTCGCCGGCGGCGAGACCGTCCTCAGCGAGCTCGACCACCTCGACCGGGGCTACGAGCGGATCGAGGAGAAGCTCCGCGGCCTCGGCGCGTCCATCGACCGGTTCGAAGCCTAGGAGGGACCATGGGCGACTGCCTCTTCTGCCGCATCGCGAAAAGGGAGATCCCGGCGAAGATCGTCCTCGAGGACGAGCAGTTCCTCGCCTTCGAGGACATCCGGCCGCAGGCTCCGGTCCACGTCCTGATCATCCCCAAGCGGCACATCGCCTCGCTCAACGAGGCGCCCGAGGGGGCTGAGGCCTTGCTCGGCGAGGCCCTGCTGCGGGCCCGCGAGATCGCCCGGGCCAAGGGCGTCGGGACGAGCGGCTACCGGATCGTCCTCAACACCGCCCGCGACTCCGGCCAGGAGGTCTTCCACATCCATTTCCACCTTCTCGGCGGCCGCCGGATGACCTGGCCGCCGGGCTGAGCGGGGGCGGGGACCGCGGGGTCACATGGCCTACCTCATCGACGGGAACAACCTCCTCGGCCGGGTCGCGCCCGAGGAGCTGCGCCAGAGGTCCGGCCGCGATACCCTCGTCGTGAAGCTCCTCGCCTTCCAGAAGGTCACGCGCACGCGCATCCATCTCGTCTTCGACGGCAACCCCGAACGGGAGCGGAGCGAGGTCCCCGTCAATCCGAAGTTCACCATCCTCTACCCCGGCGAGGGGCAGACGGCCGACGACGTCATCGAGGACGTCGTCCGGCGGCTGACCGACCGGAGGCGGTTCTTCGTCGTCAGCTCCGACCGAGCCGTCCGGGAGTTCGCCAAGGAGAACGGCGTCGCGGCCGTGACCTCGGAGGAGTTCGCGAAGGACCTCAAGGCGGCGCTCAAGGAGCGGAAGAAGCAGAAGGAGTTGGAGAAGCACGTGAGGAACCCTTCCCCGCTCGAGGTCGACCTCTGGGGCGAGGTCTTCAAGGTCAAGCCATGAACGCGTTCTCCGTCGTCGGCGCCGGGCGGCTGGGCACGTCGCTCGCCCGGGCCCTGACCCGCAGGGGATGGGGCCTAGAGGCTCTCGTCGACCGAGACCCGGCCGCGGCCCGGGAGGCGCGCCGCATCGTCGGCCGCGGGCACGCGGGCACGGACATCCGGCTGGCGGCGGCCCGCGGCGCCGGCGTCGTCTTCGTCTGCGTCCCCGACGACGCCGTGGAGACTGTCGCGCGGGCGCTCGCCCGGTCGGGCGCGGACTGGGCCGGCCGGACCGTCTTCCACACGAGCGGCCTGCTCCCGTCCGCCGCCCTGGAGCCGCTGCGACGCCGGGGCGCCCGTGTCGCCTCGCTCCATCCCGTCCGGTCGTTCCCGGAGAGGACGGGCGGCCCGCGCCTTTTCCGCGGCATCGTCTGGGCCGTCGAGGGCGACGCCGATGCCGTCCGGCTCGGGGCGAGGATCGCCCGCTCGCTCGGCGGCCGGCCCATCCGGCTGAGCGTGGAGGCCAAGCCCCTCTACCACGCCGCGTGCTGCGTCGCCTCGAACTTCCTCGTCGCCCTCGAAGCGGCCGCGGCGGGCCTCCTGAGCGAGGCGGGCGTCGGCCGGGCCACGGCGGCCCGGGCCCTCTTCCCTCTCATCCAAGGAACTTTACGGAATGTAAAGGAACTTGGCTGGGCGAAGGCCCTCACCGGGCCGGTGGCGCGGGGGGATGTCCGGACGGTCCGCCGCCATCTCGAGGCCCTGTCCGGCCGGCCGCTCGCGGACGGGGTCTACCGGGCCCTGGCGAGGCAGGCCCTGGCGCTCGTCGAGCCGGGCAAGGTCCCGGCCGCGAACGTCAGAGCATTGAGGCGGTCGCTGGGAGGTAAACGACCTCCTCTTCGAGGCGCACGCCGGACGTCGCGAAGACCCGCTCCTTGAGCTCCCGGGCCAGGGCGAGGACGTCGCGCGCCCGGGCGTTCCCCGTGTTGATGAGGAAATTGCAGTGGCCCTCGTAGACGGCCGCGCCGCCGACCCTCATGCCGCGCGCGCCCGCCTGCTCGAGGAGCCGCCCGGCGGCGACCCGCCGACCGTCCGGCGAGCAGGGGTTCTTGAAGAAGCTCCCGGCGCAGGCCGTGCCCCAGGGAGGATGCTTGGCTCGCCGCTCGTCCATGTGCTCGCGGACCTTCGCCTCCGAGGCCTTGCGGTCGCCGGGCTCGGCCCTGACGACGGCCCGCAGGACGAGGCCGTGGTCGCGCTGGAGGGAGGAGCGCCTGTAGCCGAAGGCCAGGTCCGCCGCGGTCCGCCGTTCCTCGCCGCCGTCCGGCCTGAGGAGGACGGCCTCTTCGAGGACATCGCCGATGCTCCGGCCGAAGGCCCCGGCGTTGCTGAAGAGGGCGCCGCCCACGGTGCCGGGGATCCCGGCCAGGAACTCGAGCCCGGAGAGGCCGTCGGCCAGGGCCTCCTGGAGCAGGGCGGACAGGGCCGTGCCGGAGGATGCGGTCAGGCGCCCGTGGCCGCGGGAGACCCCCTCGGCGCGGTTCCGGATGAGCAGGCCGCGGTAGCCTTCGTCGTCGAAGAGCATGTTGTATCCGCCGCCGACGACGTAGAACGGGAATCTCTCGCGGCAGGCCAGGGCGACGGCGCGGGCGAGGTCATTCTCGGTCCGGGCCTCGAAGAGGAGGTCGGCCGGGCCGCCGATGCGGAAGCTCGAGAACCGGTCGAGCGGCGCGTTTTGGGGGAGAGGCCCGCCGACGGACCCGAGGAAGAGCGCCTGGAATTCCCGGTTGGTCACGGTGCTCATTATTATAGGGCAACGCCGCCTGGGATGTAAAATGCGGTGTCCCCGTTATCGTCTCTTGGCACGCGAATTGCTATAATGAACGGCGTCAGGCATGATATTGACAATTGGGAAGATAGTCGCTATGATTCAACAAATTTTGTGGAGAGGTTGCGCATGAGAAAAACCATCGGCATCTCGGTGCCCCTGTTATTCCTGTTCATGGCCGGCCTCGTCGCGGCCCAGACGCCGGACGAAGAATACCTCAAGGCCGTGCAGATCAAGGACCCCTGCCAGCAGGCTCAGGCGCTCGACGCCTACATCACGAATTTCGCGGGCAAGGGCGGCCAGTACGACAACTATGCCTACGCGTACTATTGCCTGTCCGGCTGCGCGACAAAGGGGCTCGACAAGGCCATCTCCTACGGCGAGAAGGCCCTGGCCATGCCGGCCACCGACAACGATACGAAGCTCAAGATCTATTTCGCCATCCCTCAGCTCTACGCCGGGGCCGGCCAGACGGACAAGGCCAAGGCCGCGGCCCAGAAGATCATCGACCTCGGCAAGGCCAGCGGCGACGCGGCCATGGGCCCCAGGCTGCAGGCCTCCGGCTACATCCTCCTCGGCCAGTTCGCGGAGAAGTCCGGCGACTACGGCGCCGCCGCCAACTCTTACATCGCCGCCTACGGCGTCCTCAAGGACCCGGGCATCCAGAAGCTCCTCAACGGGCTCGCCAACACCCTCTATAAGAGCCAGCGGTACGCCGACGCAGAGCAGGTCTTCCGCCAATACTACGCCTCCGACAAGGGGCCCGAGAGCGCGGCCCTCCTCGGACAGACTCTCTATAAGGAAGGCAAGGTCGACGAGGCCCTCGCCATCTACAAGGAAGCCTATGCCCGGAAGAAGACCGGCAAGCTCGCCGAGAATATCGCCATCATCCTCAACAACGAGGCCAAGACCAAGCCCGCCGTCAGGGCCCAGGCCATCGACGCCCTCATCGAGGCCGGACTCCTCAACCCGGCCCAGCAGAAGGCCTACTTCCAGGCCGCCTTCAACCTCTACGTCAGCAACAACCCCGACCTCGCCGACATCAACGCCAAGATCCAGGAGCACAACAAGAACATCGAGGACCTGACCAAGACCTACAACGACCGCTACGGCACGAAGAGCGAGGACGAGCTCACGGGCGCCGAGAAGGTCTCGATGAAGAAGCTGACCAACGCCATCGAGGCGGAGAAGGCGGCCATCGAGCAGATCAAGGCCTCGCAGTCGGGCGTCCAGGAGAAGTTCAACCAGCTCGTGGCCCAGGCCAGGGCGCGGCTGGGCAAGTAAGACCGCCGCGCGGCCCGGCCGCGGGGCGCGGATTCTCCGGGGTCGGAGGGAAAGGGTGGCGTCCTCTCTATCCGCCAGGCAGGCGAGGGCCCGGGCCGAGAAGCTCCGGCGCGAGATCGCCTACCACGAGAAGAAGTATTACGTCGACAATGACCCCCAGGTCTCCGACGCCGAGTTCGACCGGCTCATGCGAGAGCTCGGGGAGATCGAGGCCCGCTTCCCCGCCCTCGTCACCCCCGAGTCCCCGACCCAGCGCGTCGGCGAGAAGCCGGTCGAGGGGTTCGCCACCGTCGCCCACCGGACGCCGATGCTCAGCATCGACAACGTCTACAACGAGGACGAGCTCAGGGAGTTCGGCGAGCGCGTCTCGAAGCTTCTCCCCGGCCAGGCCGTTGAATACGTCGCCGAGCTCAAGATCGACGGCCTCAGCATCTCCATCCTCTACCGCGACGGCCGCTTCGCCCGGGCCGTGACCCGCGGCGACGGCGTCCGCGGGGACGACGTCACGGCCAACGTCAAGACCCTGCGGTCGTTGCCCCTCGTCATCGACGACCGCCGGGAGGTCGAGGTCCGCGGCGAGGTCTACCTGCCCTTCGAATCCTTCCGGGCCCTCAACCGCGAGCGCGAGGAGGCCGGCGAGCCGCTCTTCGCCAACGCCCGCAACGCCGCCGCGGGCTCCCTGCGCCTCCTCGACCCGCGCCTCGTGGCCTCACGGAACCTCAGCGTCTTTCTCTACTACCTCTTCACCGACGGCCGCGAGGAGCCGACCCAGTGGGAGGCCCTGCAGAGGATGAGGCGATTGGGCTTCCGGACCAACCCCCATTCGCGCCTCTGCCGGACGCTCGACGAGGGCCTGGCCTATTTCCGGGAATGGACGGAGAAGCGGGACCGCCTCGACTACGACGCCGACGGCATCGTCCTCAAGGTCGACTCGGCCGCCCAGCGGGAGGCCCTGGGCTTCACGGCCAAGTCGCCCCGCTGGGCCGCGGCCTTCAAGTTCCCCGCGCGCCAGGCGACGACCCGGGTCAGGGACATCGTCGTCCAGGTCGGCCGGACCGGCGCCCTGACGCCCGTGGCCGTGCTCGAGCCGGTCAAGCTCTCCGGGACGACCATCAGCCGCTCGACCCTCCACAACGAGGAGGAGCTCCGGCGCAAGGATGTCCGGGTCGGCGACCACGTCCTCATCGAGCGCAGCGGCGACGTCATCCCCCAGGTCGTCTCCGTGATGAAGGAGCGCCGGACCGGACGGGAGAAGCCGTTCGCCTGGCCCTCGAAATGCCCGGCCTGCGGCGCGGCCGTGTTCCGGCCCGAGGGCGAGGTCATCTCCCGCTGCGTCAACCCATCCTGCCCGGCCCGGGTCCGCGAGTCCATCCTCCATTTCGCCTCACGGCGGGCCATGGATATCGACGGGCTCGGCGAGGCCCTCGTCGACCAGCTCCTCGCCTCGGGCCTCGTCCGTTCCCTCCCGGACCTCTACCGTCTCGACCGCGGGCGCCTGGTCGCCCTCGAGCGGATGGGCGAGAAGAGCGCCGACAATCTCCTCGGCGAGATCGCCGCGTCGAAGGATCGGGACCTCGACCGGCTCGTCTTCGCCCTGGGCATCCGCCATGTCGGCGAGAGGACGGCCCAGGCCCTGGCCGGACGGTTCCGGACGCTCGAGGCCCTGGCCGCCGCGCCCGAGGCCGAGCTGACGGAGGTCGCCGACATCGGCCCCAAGGTCGCCGAGAGCATCCGCTTCTTCTTCTCCCAGCCGGAGAACAGGGCGCTCGTCCGGCGTCTGGCGGAGGCGGGAGTGAACATGTCGGCGAAGGAGAAGCGCGGCGCGGCGCGGCCGCTCGCGGGCCAGGTCTTCGTCATCACCGGCACCCTGTCGTGCTGCACGCGGGACGAGGCCCGGGAGAGGCTCGAAGCCCTGGGCGCTGAGGTCGGCGCTGCGGTGACCCGCAAGACGACCTGCCTCATCGCCGGGGAATCGCCGGGCGCCAAGCTCGACAAGGCCAGGGAGCTCGGCGTCAGGATCGTCGGGGAAAAGGAGTTTCTAAAGATCGCCGCCGGCGGGTGATCATTTCTTCTTCGTCTGGCCCTTCTTCTTCGCGCCGAAGAAATCCAACGAAAGCAGGCCCTGGAGCCCCGTCTTTTTCTTCACGCCGACGCCGAGGTCGGCCAGCTCCTGGCGGGCCTTGGCATGCTCCGCGTCGGCCTCCAGTGCCTTCTCGAATTGCCGGATGGCCTTGGTCTGCAGGCCCTCGGCCTTGTAAAGGACACCGAGCCCGACGTAGCCCTCCGGGTTCCAGGGTTCGAGGGCGATGGCCTTGAGGAAATCCCCCTCGGCCTTGCGCACGTAGCTCGGGATGCGGGCTTCGACCATGGCCAGGAGGAGCCAGTAATCGGCCTTGTCCCGCCTCAGGCGCACGGCCTCCTCGAGGTAGGTCACCGCGTCGTCGAAGCGGTCCATGCCGTAGAGGGTCTTCCCCTGGCGGAACTTGATCTCGGCCTTCTTGACGGAGTCCTGGGCCTCCTCCTGCTCCCCCGTCTGGGCGCCGGAGTCGTAGGCCGCCCGCTTGTCCTTGTTGCTGAGGACGCGATAGGCGTTGGTGATGGCGTCGAAGACCTCGTCGATCTGGCTCTTGTATTCCGCGGCCGCCTTGCGGTCGAACCGGTCGGGGTGGAAGCGGCGGGCCATCTGGAAGTACGCCTTCTTGATATCCTCTTCCGTGGCCGTCCGGGCGACCTCGAGGAGCTGGTAGAAGTTCTTCTGGGGCATGGCCTCGCGGAAGGCGAGGATCTCGGTGATCTCGACGGGCAGGCGGCCCCCGGCGGCCCGCGGCGCCGCGCTCGCGGCGGCCGCCTTCGGCTCCTCTGCCGCCTTGAGGTCGACGAGATCCAGGCAGTAGAAGAGGTAGAGGCTCTTCCAGAAGAAGTCCGGCGGCGAGGTCAGCGTCCGCAGGACGACCTCGGCCGTGTCGCGGCCGCTGATGCGGTCCAGGATCTCCTTCTCGTCCGGGGTCAGGAGATAGGCGAACGACTTGCGCTTCAGGAACGGAACCTGCTGGGCCAGGAAGGATTTGAGGGCCGGGTTCGGCTGCATGCGGCGAATGCCGTACTCGATGATGAAGGGAATGCTGATCTTGGACTCAGCAGCCTGGTTCGTCGCGTCCTCGCGCTCCTGGAAGGCGATCTCGGCGTCGAAGAAGGGGAAGACGTTGAGGGTCGTCTCCCGCAGCTGGTAGGTCAGCGCGTCCGAGAGGTCCTGCTCGGAAATGACGCCGCGGCTTCGCAGGACCTCGCCGATGTTCTGGTTGGGCTCGACAAACTCGTCCATGGTCGCGTGGGCGTCCTTGGAGATGCGCTCGAGCTTGTAGAGGACCTCGCCCAGCCGCTCGTCCGGGACGTTCGTTTTGACCTGGATGAGCGTCCCCTTCTGGAAGAAAAAATACTTCAGGACCTCGCCCCGCTTGTAGACGAGTCGGCCGGTCCGCTTGTTGAAATAAATGTCCCGCAGGCTGAGCGCGATATGAGTCATGGCCAAGAGCCATCCTTCAATCGAGGGTCAATAAAAGACTATAATCAAAACGCGTCGAAATATCAACCCGCCGCGCCACCCACAAAG
Source organism: Terriglobales bacterium (assembly GCA_035543515.1). Classification (GTDB taxonomy): domain Bacteria; phylum Acidobacteriota; class Aminicenantia; order Aminicenantales; family Saccharicenantaceae; genus DATKJS01. The sequence goes on from DATKJS010000059.1 coordinate 15,745, forward strand.
GTTGAGTCAGCGCCGGCCGGGCCGGATTGAAAACGCCCCCCGTTTGTGGTAGTTCTGGGGCATGAAAGTCGCCCTGGCGCAGTTCGCCCCGGTTCTCGGGGACGTCGGCCGGAATCTCGAGACCCACCTTGATCTCATGGACAAGGCCCGCCGGGCCAAGGCCGACCTCGTCGTATTCCCCGAGCTCAGCCTGACCGGCTACACCCTGAAGGACCTGGCCGCGGACGTTGCCCTCGACCCCGCTTCCGACCGCCGTTTCCGCCGCATCGTCGAGCACAGCCGCGGCCTGTCGGTCGTCCTCGGCTTCATGGAGGAGAGCCCCGCGGCCCGCGGCCTGTTCTACAACGCCGCCGCCTTCGTCTCCGGCGGCAAGGTCCTCCACGTCCACCGCAAGGTCTATCTCCCGACGAACGGGCTGTTCGAGGAGGCCAAGTTCTTCGCCCAGGGCCGCGACTTCCGGGTCTTCCCGACCCCCTTCGGCCGCGTCGGCCTGCTCATCTGCCGGGATTTCCTCCACTACGGGGCGAGCTACGTCCTGTTCTCGGGGGGCGCCGAAATAATCATCACCATCTCGGCCGCGCCCGGCCGCGGCGTGGCCGGGACCGACGACGGCTTCGAAACGAGCCGAATGTGGGAGCTCATGGGCGAGGCCATCTCCTACTTCTCAACGGCCTTCGTCCTCTACGCGAACCGGGTCGGCCTCGAGGACGGCGTCTCGTTCGCCGGCGGCTCGTTCATCTACGGCCCGGCCGGCCGCCTCCTGGCCCGCGCTGCCTATCTCGACCCCGAGTTCCTCGTCCACAGCCTGGACCTCACGGCCGTCCGGGAGGCCCGGGCGCGCTGGCTTTTCCGGCGCGACGAGAAGCCCGAGGTCATTTTCCGCTCGCTCGAGAGGGTCCTCCGTGCCCCTGAAGATTAACCCGGTCTTTACGGAGAAGGTCCTCGTCCGCTTCATCCGCGAGGAGCTGGGCAAGCACGGCTTCCGGAAGGCCGCCCTCGGCCTGTCGGGCGGGCTCGATTCCTCGGTCTGCGCCGCCCTCGCCGTCCGGGCCCTCGGTCCGAAGAACGTCCTCGGTCTGATCATGCCCTACGGCGACTCCTTCGCCGCGGATGTCCGGGACGCGGAGAAGGTCGCCCGCGAGCTCGGCCTCCGGACCCGGACGATCGACATCGCGCCGCAGGTCGACGCCTATTTCGCCGCCTGCCCGACCCGCAGCCGCGTCCTCCGCGGCAACAAGATGGCCCGCGAGCGCATGTCCATCCTCTACGACTGGTCGGCCCGCGCGAAGGCGCTCATCCTGGGCACGAGCAACAAGACCGAGCTCCTCATCGGCTACGGGACGGTCCATGGCGATATGGCTTGCGCCGTCAACCCCATGGGCGACCTCTACAAGACCCAGGTCCGGGAGCTCGCCCGCCACCTCGGCCTGCCGGCCTCCATCGTGGACAAGCCCCCCACGGCCGGCTTATGGTCCGGCCAGACCGACGAGGCGGAGATCGGCATGGCCTACTCCGAGCTCGACCGCATCCTCGATACCATGGTCGAGGGCCGCCGGACGGTCCCGGAGACGATCCGGGCGGGCTTCGCGGCGGCCAAGGTCCGGCGGGTCGCCGCCCTCGTCCGGGGCTCGGAGTTCAAGAGGAAGATGCCGCCGATCGCCAAGATCTCGTCCCGCTCCGTCGGCCACGATTTCCTCTATCCCTACGACTGGGGCCGGTAGGCCGTGAACGGACAGGGCGCCGGGACGGCGCCGAAGGGACGGTTGTTCGTCGTTGCGACCCCCATCGGCAACCTCGAGGACATCACCCTCCGCGCCCTCCGCGTCCTCGGCGAGGTCGAGGCCGTCGCCTGCGAGGACACCCGCCAGACTTTAAAGCTCCTCAACCGATACGGGCTGAAGAAGCGCCTGATCAGCTATTTCCACCCGCGCGAGGGCCGGAAGGTTCCGGAGATCATCGGGCTGCTCGAGGCGGGCCGCGACGTTGCCCTCGTCTCGGACGCCGGGACGCCGGCCATCTCCGACCCGGGCTTCCCGCTCATCCGAGAGGCGCTCAGGGCGGGGATCCCCGTCGTGCCGGTCCCCGGGCCGTCGGCCGCGGCGGCGGCCCTCTCCGCCGCGGGCCTGCCGACCCACCGCTTCTTCTTCGCCGGTTTTCCGCCGCCGAAAAAGGAGGGGTTGCGGAAGCTCCTCGCCTCGCTCGGCGAAGAGAAGGTGACGCTCGTCTTCTTTCTTCCGACCCGGCGGGTCCGGGAATTCCTGGAGGCCGTCCGGTCGGTCCTGGGAGAGAGGCGGGTCGTCATCGCCCGGGAGCTGACGAAGGTCCACGAGGAGTTCATGCGCGGTACGGGCGGGGAGCTCTTGGAAGGGCTCGGGGACCGCGTACTTAAGGGCGAGGCGACGGTCCTGGTCGAGGGGAAGAACTAAGAGGCCGGCCCAGGAAGGCCGATCATATTTTTTTATCAATTACTTGACAAGTGGGCGCTCATATATTATATTAATGTTACACTAAGATAATGAAAGGAGGCCGTTATGGCTATCATCAAATGGGATCCCTACAGGGATATCGTCACGCTCAGGGACAGGATGAACCGCCTCTTCGAGGACATGCCCACGCTCCGCGGCGAGGAGAAGGATCTGGCCGCCAGCGCCTGGGCCCCGGCCGTCGATATCTATGAAACGGAGAACGAGGTCGTCCTGACGGCCGAGATCCCCGGGGTCGACGAGAAGGACATCGAGATCAAGGTCGAGGACGACACCCTGACCATCCGGGGCGAGCGGAAGTTCGAGAAGGAGACGAAAGAAGAGAACTTCCATCGCATCGAGCGGGCGTACGGGTCGTTCTTCAGGTCGTTCGCCCTGCCCTCGTATGTCGACCACGACGAGATCGAAGCCGAGCACGAGAACGGCGTCCTCCGGATCCGGATGCCGAAGAAGGCGGAGCTCAAACCGCGGAAGGTCAAGATCGTGAAGCCGGCCGCGCCGCCCGATAAACCGAAGAAGTAAGGGCCCGGCGTCGACTCGAGAAAGGCGGTCCCCGGTCGGGGGGCCGCCTTTTTTTTAGGCCTGGGCCAGCGTCAGGGCGCGGACCTCTCGCGCCCCGGCTCGCTTCAAGGCCAGGCCGCACTCGCCGAGCGTCGAGCCGGTCGTGAACACGTCGTCGACGAGGACGAGGACCCGGCCCTCGACGCGCGCCCGCCGCCTGACCGTGTAGGCCCCGCGAACATTGGCCTCCCGGCCGGCCGCCTCGAGCGAGGCCTGCGGCGGGACATTGCGGACTTTGACCAGCCCGTTGTCGACGACAGCGAGCCCCCGCATCCTGGCCAGCTCGCGGGCTAGGACCTGCGACTGGTTGAAGCCCCGCTCCCGCTTCCTCTTCGGGTGGAGCGGCACCGGGACGAGGCCGTCCGCTCCCTCCCAGAGCCCCTCCTCCGCTTCGAGCGCCGCCGCGGCGAAGCGCGCCAGGGGACGGCCCAGGGCCGAGACGCGGCCGTATTTGAAGAGGAGGATGATGTCCCTGAGGACGCCATCGTAGCGGCCGCAGGACCTGTGGACCGTATAGGGCGGAACGCGCTCGAGACAGCGCCCGCAGAGGTGGTCCCCGCCGGCGCCCTCGAAGAACCGGCCGCAGCACAGGCAAGCCGGACCCCGGCGCGGCGCCAGGGCCTCCCAGCACTCGCGGCAGACGACCTTCTCCCCGGGCCGGCCGAGCGGGCGGGAGCAGAGGCGGCAGAACGAAGGGAAGACGAGGAGCTCGACATGGCGGGCCAGGGACGCGGCCCGGGCCCGCAGCCCGGCCCTCATTGGCCTCTCGATTCCTCCTCGGCCTTCTCCTGGCAATTGATGCAGTACGGCGTCCAGGGGATGGCCTCGATCCTCTTGCGGCCGATCTCCTGGTGGCAGAGCTGGCAGACGCCGAATTCGTCGCGGTCGAGGCGCCGGATGGCCTCGTCGATGAGGAGGAGCTGCTCGCGGTCCGCGTCCGACAGGCTCAGAAGGAATTCCTTCGTGTATGACGTCTCCGCCTTGTCCACGACATCCTGGGCGACGTTGGTCTCCATTTCCTTGCTCTCCGTGGTCAGCTCGTTGAGCTTCCGGAGGATCGTCTCTTTCTTGTCGAGGAGTTTCTTCCGGAACTCCTCCCGTTCCTTCTTGTTCATTTTCTTTCCCACTGTCCACTCCCTCACTTCGCGTAATGTCGGCCCCGGATGATCGTCAGGGCCCGGTAGACCTGCTCGAGCAGCACGACGCGGCACAGCTCGTGGGAGAAGGTCAGCCGCGACAGCGACAGCCGCAGGTCGGCCCTCTCCGCGATCCTCTCGGCCAGGCCGAGGAATCCGCCGACGACGAAGACGGGCGGCCGCGCCGCGTCCTCGGCCCGGGCCCGGAGGAACCGGGCGAATTCGCCGGACGCCATTTCCTTCCCATCGTCAAGAAGGCAGATACTATAAACACCTTCGAGGTGTTTTTCAAGGCCCCGCGCCTCCGTTTCCATGACCTTGTCCGGCGACCTCTCGTCGAGCCCCCGGGCCTCGCGCGTCTCGACGATCTCGACCTGGGCCATGGTCCCGATCCGGCCGGCATAGAAGTCCACGAGCCCGCGCATCTCGGGGCTCTTGGTCTTTCCCGGCCAGAGGAATTTCAGGCGCATCGCCGAAAATGCCCATAAACAATAATGATTCGACGGCGCGTTGTCAACCCTTGGTAGAGAAAAGAGACGAGGACGCCCGCCGGGCGCCGCGCACAATCAAGAGGGATCGCTCCGAAGCGGGACAGTCCCTCTTTTTTGGTTCTTCTCCCGATTCCGGGAGAATCTCTCTTCCCGGCTTCGCTCAGGGCATCGCCTCCAGCTCCCCGGCCGTCCGACCGAAGCGAACCAACGTGAGCGGAGGGCGGATATCCCCGGAGAGACACGGAGGGGATTTCTGCGAAATATCCGAGGAGAGGGACTTTCGATGATATTTCTCAGAAGCGCTCCTCCGAGCCGCTCCGTCGCGCATCTGATGGTCGCTCCGGTGTGCTTCGCCCTCCGCTCCCAGCCGGTCCCCCTCTCCGGCAACGGGGGTCTTGGAGGCAACGCCCATCGCCGCCACGGGAGGAAATCCCGGAAATGGGAGATGAACCCTTTTTTTAGTAGTCGAGGCGGGGAGCGTCGCCCCACAGCTTCTCGAGCGAGAAGTGGTCGCGCGCCTTGGGCGAGAAGACGTGGACGATGAAGGACCCGTAGTCGAGGAGGACCCAGTCGCCGGTCTCGCGACCTTCGAGGCTGAGCGGCCTCAGCCCGGCCGCCTTCATCTCGGCCTCGACGCCGTCGGCGATGGCCGAGTTCTGCCGGGAGGAGTTCCCCTGCATGATGAGGAAATAGTCGGTGAACGACGACAGGCCCGAGAGGTCGAGGACGCAGAGGCCCTCCGCTTTTTTCGCCAGACAGGCCTCGACGGCCAGCCGGACCTCGCGGGGCAGGTTCCGCTTGGTAAACGTCTTTTTCTTCTCTTGTGGCATGGTTCCTACCGGTCCGAATAGAGTTGGTGATCCCGGATGTAGTCCGCGACGGCCGCCGGGACGAGGCCGTCCGGACGCTCGCCTCTCCGGACTCTCTCCCGGATGTCCGTGGCCGAGACGTCGAGCGCCTCGATGGGCAGCAGGAAGACGTCGAAACGCCCGAGCAGGGCCTCGTCCACGGGCCCGCCTTCCGGGACGCGGCAGGTCCGGTCGCGCAGCCGGCCGCCCAGGACCCCGGCGGCGGCGTCCAGGTCGCAGCCCGGCCGCGACGTGACGATGAAAAGGCTCTCGGCGAGGACCCGCTCGTACTCGCGCCACGTCCCGATCTCGAGGAAGGCGTCGACGCCGAGGATGAAGAAGACCCAGGCGCCCGGATAGAGCTCCCGGACCTTGGCCAGTGTTACGACCGAATACGACCTCCCGGGCGATTCGACCTCGAGGGGCGAGGCGATGAAGCCGTCGAGGCCCCGGCAGGCGAGCTCGACCATGCGGAGCCGGTCGGCGGCCGGGGCGAGGTCCGCGGAGGCCTTGTGCGGCGGGATGTCGGACGGAACGAAGAGCACGCGGTCGAGGCCGAAGGCCGCCCGGACGTCGGCCGCGGCCTTGAGGTGGCCGAGGTGGACGGGGTTGAAGGTGCCGCCGAAAAGGCCGACACGCTCCCTCACGAGACACCTCCCGGGCCGTCCTCCTCCAGGCGCGCGAGCGTTTCCGCCATGGCCCGGACGAGCGGCTTGAGCCCCTCGGCCTTGATGGCGGAGATGGCGAAGAAGGGCATCTTCCTCCGCGCGGCCAGGCGCTTGATCCCGGTCAGCCGGGACTTGTCCCGGCCGAGGAGGTCGACCTTGTTGGCGGCGACGATCATGGTCCGCCTAGCGAGGCGCGCGTCGAACGACGCGAGCTCCCGCATGACGACGTCGAAATCCTGGACGGGGTCGCGTCCCGTGTACGGCGAGACGTCGACGACATGGACGAGGACCCGGGTCCGCTCGATGTGCCGCAGGAACCGGTCGCCGAGCCCCTGGCCGAGGTGAGCGCCCTCGATGAGCCCGGGGATGTCGGCCACGATGAAGCTCTTCATCGCCCCCGCGTCCACGACGCCGAGGTTGGGCGTCAGGGTCGTGAACGGGTAATCCGCGATGAGCGGCCGGGCCGCCGAGATCTTCGAGATGAGCGTCGACTTGCCGGCGTTGGGGAAGCCGACGAGGCCGACGTCGGCGATGAGCTTGAGCTCGAGGGAGAGCTCCTTCTCCTCCCCCGGCCGCCCGGGCTCCCACTCGCGGGGGGCTTGGTGGGTCGCGGTGGCGTAGGAGGCGTTGCCGCGGCCGCCCTTGCCCCCCTTGGCCGCCGTGAGGGCCTGACCTGGCCGGACGAAATCGAACAGGAGGTCGCCCGTCGCGGCGTCCTTGACGACGGTCCCGACCGGCACGGGGAGCCTCATCTCCGCGCCGCGGGCGCCGGTGCGGTTGCCACCCTCGCCGGGCGCCCCGTTCCGGGCCCGGAGGAGCGGGTGGAAGCGGAAATAGGACAGGGAATGGACGCTCGCGTCCGAGACGAAGACGACGCTCCCCCCGTTGCCGCCGTGCCCGCCGTCCGGGCCTCCCCGGGGGACCTTGGCCTCGCGCCGGAAGCTGACGCAGCCGTCCCCGCCGCGGCCAGCCTTGAGCTTGACCTGGACCTGGTCAACGAACATGGGACGCCCCGGCTGTCAGGAGTGGAGCGGTCGTTCGGGAAGCGGGCGGCGTGAGGGAATCGGGCGCTTTGATGTCGGCCTCAAGCGGGCAGGACGGAAACGACCTTGTTCCCCTTCCCCTTGTCGACGAAGCGGACGACGCCCGTGATCATGGCGAAGAGCGTGTCATCCTTGCCCCGCCCGACGTTCAGCCCGGGCTTGAAGGGCGTCCCCCTCTGGCGGACAAGGATCGAGCCCGCACTGACCTTCTGGCCGCCGTGGCGCTTGACGCCGAGCCGCTGGCCGCCGCTGTCCCTGCCGTTCCGCGCGCCGCCGCCTGCCTTCTTGTGGGCCATGGGTCACTCCTTCGCCGCTTTCTTCGGCTTCGCGCCCGGCTTGGCGCCCGCCGTCTTCTTGCCGACGGTCTTGGCCTGGGGGGCCTGGGTCGTCCTCTTGGCCGGTTTCCTGGGCTTTCCGGCCGGCTTCTTTGCCGGAGCCTCCGCCTTGACCGGGCCCTTGGGCTCGGCCTTCGGCGCCGGAGCCGGGACAGGGGCGGGCTTCGCCTCGGGCGCTTCCTCGGCCGGGGCCTGGCTCTTATCGGGGTAGATGCCCTCGACGCGGATCCGGGTCAGCTGCTGGCGGTGGCCGCGGGTCCGGCGGTACTGCTTCCTTCTCTTCTTCTTGAAAACGAGGACCTTCTCGTCCTTGTAGAGCTCGAGGACCTCGGCCCGGACCAGGGCGTCCTCGAGAACGGGCGTGCCGAGGAGGACGTTCCCGCCGTCCTCCTCGATGAGGAGGACCCGGCTGAAGCTGACCTTCCGGCCGGCCTCGGTTTCGAGCTTCTCGACCGAGAGGACGTCACCCGGCTTGACGCGATATTGTTTTCCGCCTGTCAGGATCACTGCGTGCATCGCTTGTACCCTTGTCGAGAGATGAAAGTGGAACGTCAAATTTAGCATAGGGCCCCGCCAAAGTCAAATTCAGATGACGCTGGCGCGGCTTGACACGGGACCGCCTTTTCCCTACGCTGGGGTCGCGGCCCGCCCCTCGCGGCGCCGGACGGGCGGTTAGCTCAGCGGCAGAGTATCGGTCTTACAAACCGGGGGTCGCAGGTTCGAACCCTGCACCGCCCACCAGCGGCCTTCCCCGCCTCGAAGAACCCCTTGACATTGCCGGAAATTCGGTTCTATATCTTTCTTCATAGAGATTCAAAGAGCGCCGCGCGGGCCGGTGTCCGCGTGACGGCGTCCAGCAGAGGAGGTGTCATGAGAGCTAAGAGTGTTCTTCTCGCCGCCGTCCTGCTCCTGACGTTCGTGGCCTGGGGCTTTCCCCAGTCCAAGGAAACGGGCGCCATCCAGGGCACGGTGACCGACAAGGATAAGGTCCCCTTGCCCGGCGTCACCGTGACCATCTCGAGCCCCAAGATGATGGGCACGAGAAGCGCGGTCACCGACGCCTCGGGCGGCTTCCGCTTCCCGGCCCTGCCGCCGGGGACCTACGAGGCCAAGGCCGAGCTCCAGGGTTTCAAGACCTACATCCAGCAGAACATCCGTCTGGAGACGACGGTGAGCCTGACGCTCAGCATCGTCATGACCCCGAGCACGCTCGAGGAGAAGATCACGGTCGTGGCCAAGTCGCCGACCGTCGACGTCAAGTCCTCGGAGACGGCCTCGGTCACGCTGAGCGACGATATCCTGCGCAACATCCCCTACAACCAGTTCACGGCCGACATCGTCAACCTGGCCCCCGGCGTCACGAACAACGTCGCCTACGGCGCCTCCCAGGACACGGGCATCGCCTATTCCATGGACGGCGTCAACGTCGCCGACCCCGAGGCGGGCTCGGCCTGGGTCTTCCTCGATCACAACATCGTCGAGGAAGCCAAGGTCATGGGCGTCGGCCTGCCGGCCGAGTACGGGAACTTCACCGGCGTCATCTTCAACATCGTCACGAAGTCCGGCGGCAACGACTTCTCCGGCCACATGGAGGTCGATTTCCAGGGCAAGAAGGGGGACTTCCCCAAGGGCTTCTGGCAAACGACCAACAACCAGGCCTTCACGGGCCTGCAGGATTTCCCCGACCTGAGCGCGCCTCTGTCCAAGCTCTTCGACGCCGACGTCCACCTCGGCGGGCCGATCAAGAAAGACAAGCTCTGGTTCTACGTCGGACTGCAGTGGTACCGGACCCAGGACTACCCGACGGGCTTCCCGGCCGCCGTCGACTACAAGCAGCCGCACTCCTTTTTCAAGCTGTCGGCCCAGCCCTCGCCCTCGACGCCGATGACCCTGTCGGTCGAGGTCGACACCTATAATGGCATCCACCGGGGAGGCAACGCCACGACCGAGCCCGTGGCCACGGTCCGGCAGAAATCGCCCGAGGTCGTGGCCAACTTCACACTGACCCACATCTTCAACCCCAAGACCTTCATCGACGTCAAGGCCGCCTACTTCTGGGGCTATTACTACCTCGAGCCGGAGATGGGGCGCGGCGTCAATTCCCACTTCGACATCGGCACGAACAGGCTCTACGACAACGCCTCGTATTACTACCAGGCCGACCGTGACCGCATCCAGGTCAACGCCAGCCTGACCCACTACGCCGACGACTTCATCAAGGGTAATCACGACTTCAAGTTCGGCGTCGAGGTCGAGCGTTCTCACGCCCGGAGCCGCGATGGCTATACGGGCGCGAACCATATGTACTACATCGACTACACGGGGCCTAATGGGCAGCTTTACGGCGCCGGGCCAGCCGGTCAGTACCTGGCCTATCAGTACACCGGGTACGACATCAACACGAGCTACGTCCGGGCCGAGGCCTTCGCCCAGGATTCGTGGCAGATCTTCAAGCGCTTCAACCTCAATGTCGGCCTGCGCTTCAGCCACAACTGGGGCTTCGTCAAGGGCGTCAGCGGCTCCGTGTACCAGACGACCCGCCTGGCCCCCCGTATCGGCTTCACCTTCGACGTCCTCGGCGACAAGACGACCATCCTCAAGGCCCACTACGGCCAGTTCACCGAGGCCATGCTGACGGCGGAGATCGACCGGCTCAACCCGCCTTCGGCCTTCAGCCATTTTATCAAGTATTACTGGGACAATGAATCCGGCCAATACGTCCCGTTCGACGATCGCCCCGCCCCTGTCTACCACCTCGCCGACAACATCAAGCACCCCTACATGGAACAGTTCACGGTCAGCGTCGAGCGGGAGCTGTTCAAGGACGCCTCGTTCACGGTCACCGGCATCTGGCGGTCGTGGCACAACTTCCTCTTCCATTCCGACCGGGCTACGACCTGGGACCCCCTGACCTTCTACATCTCGGAGCTCAACGACCAGCCGGTCACGGTCTACGAGCGGACCTCGGCCAGCGACGAGCACGACTATTGGATCCAGAATTACGTGCCCGGCCAGAATCCGAGCCAGAGATACTGGGGTTTCGAATTCCTGTTTAACAAGCGATTCTCCAACAAGTGGCAGGTGCTGGCCTCCTACGTCTATTCCCACGCATACGGAACGTTGAACAACAGCTTCGGCTCCGGCCTCGCCTGGGCCGGCAGCGTCGACAACCCCAACATGTGGGTCGACGCCAGCGGCACTCTGGAAAACGACCCCACCCACATGATCAAAGTCCAGGCGACCTACGTCCTCCCGTTCGGGATCTACTTCAACGCCTATTTCCAGGGCATCACCGGCAACGCCTGGACGACGATCTATCGCTCGCCCACTCTCGCCCAGGGCCGGGCTTCGGTCTTCATCGAGCCGCGCGGGTCACACCATTACCCCATGGCCAAGACCCTCGATCTGCGGCTGGAAAAGACGTTCCTCATGGCCAAGAAGTACCGGCTGGGGCTGATGGTCGACGTCTTCAACCTCTTCAACGACCACACCATCACGTCGTGGGGGACGCGCTACGGCATCGGCGCCGACTGGCTCCCCGGAGACTATCCGTCGACCGACGGGCACACGCTCTACGGCATCATCAACCCGCGCCAGGCCCGGGTCGGCCTCCGGCTCATCTTCTGATTCTAGAGGCGCGGGCTTCGCGGTCACTCGCGGGGCGGCGGGCGGTCCCGCCGCCCCGTCTCTTAAGAAGAGGCAAAAGGGCGGGCACTCTCTCTGAGAGAATCGCTCGGAACGCATCCCGGGACTACAGGCGAGGGGCGCCCAGAAGGAGATCCTGATGACCGAAATTGGCCCGAGGAGTGAATTCGGGGATCGGGGCCGCTGGCTCGTCCTTCTCTCCATCGTCCTGGCCCTGGCGGGAATCGCCGCATTCTGCTATCTCTTCCTGCGCCACCTCACCGTCTACGGGATCATCCTGGCCCCGGTCATCCTCGCCCTCTACATGGTCCCGGCGGTCTTCGTCTTCTGGCTTGCCAAGCGGCGCCGTCGAGGATGGAGCGGGAAGGCCGGGGAACAAGGGGGCCAGGGGGGGCCCGGGGCGACGGCGAGATAAGCGCCCCCGACGGGATTCGGACCCGTGTTGCCGCCTTGAAAGGGCGATGTCCTAGGCCTCTAGACGACAGGGGCGGAAGAGGAGAATGAGCCGTGCTGGACTCGAACCAGCGACACCCGGCTTAAAAGGCCGGTGCTCTCCCTCTGAGCTAACGGCCCGGAAAAGCGCTTTATTATACAGGAGAGGGGCAAGGAGTCAACACGTCGCGCGGAAGCCGTCCCCCCGCGGCCTCAGGCGACCGGCTCGAACCGGATGATGACCCAGCGGCTCGGGTGCCTCATGCCCGAATCGGTCTTCACTTCGTACATCCGCATCGGCAGCTTGTAGTTCTTGACCGCGCCCTGCTTCGTCTTGATCTTGACCACGACGTCCTTGGAATGGACAGTGCCAGTCAGGTCCCGGACCCCGGCCAGCTCGCGCTCGCCGAGCGAGAACAGCGTGACCTGCTCCTCCATCGCGGCGGCGTTCTTGGCGTCCGTGTAGGCCTTCTTAAGCTCCTTCATCTTGCCGTTTTCTTCGTCGTACTTAGCTTGGGCCTCGTCGACCTTCTTCTTGGCGATGGCCTTGGCCCCGGCGGTCCGGGCCAGGTCGAGCTCGTCCTTGGCGTTGGCGAGGGCGGCGTCGGCGTCCATGGTCGGGCCGATCTGGGCGTCCTGGGCCTTCTTGGCTTCCATCTCCTTTTTATTCAAGTCGGGCAGGGTCACGGGCTCGGTCTTTTCCGGGCTGACGCTGACGACCTCCCAGGAGGCGACTTCCCATTGGGCCGGCTCGAGCGCCATGGAGGCCATGGTCGCGTTGTCGTTCATCGTGACCGCGTTGAAATAGCGGGACAAGAGCGCCCTCTCCGGATTCGAGGAGCAGCTCTGGACAACAAAAAAGGCGAGCAGGATGCCAAAAAGGACGAGTGTCTTTCTGTTCATGATGCCTCCTCCTTCGAACTCTCTCGACAGTGTTCCTGCCTTATCTTAACCTCATTCGGAGGAAAAAAGCAAGCCCTAAAATGCCCCGCCGCGGCCTCCTCCTCCCCGGCCGGACAGGCCCCGCCCTCCGGCCCGTTGAGGCTTTGTTCGGCGCCCCGATTGTGCTAGACTACTACGTTCATCGATGGGGTAGGACCATGGAAGACTTCAAAGACATCCTCGCCAGGCGCAAGAAGGACCCGGGACGCCTCCTGGACATCCTCGCCGACGTCCAGGCCCGGGAAGGGAGAGTCCCCCCGGCGGCGGTAGCGGAGATCGCCCGGGCCCTGAAGCTGTCGGAGGCCGAGGTCCGCGGCGTCGTCACCTTCTACCACTTCTTCTCGCTCGACTCGCGGGGACGGGCGGCCGTCTATCTGAACGACTCCGTCACCTCGAGGATGAACGGCCGGGCAGCCGTGGCCCGCGCCTTCGAGGAGGAGGCCGGCTGCCGCTTCGGCGAGGTCTCCGCCGACGCGCTCATCGGCCTTTTCCCGACGTCCTGCATCGGCATGAACGACCAGGAACCCTCGGCCATCATCAACGGAGTCGTCTTCACCCGCCTGACGGCCGAGAGGGCCCGCGACATCGTCCGCGGCCTGCGGGCCGGCGCGTCCGCCCGGGACCTGGTCGGGACTTACGGCGACGGCGCCAACCAGTCCGACCTCGTCCGGGCCATGGTCATGAACGACATCCGCCGCCGGGGGCCCGTCCTCTTCGGCCCGTTCGAGCCCGGCTCGGCGGTCCGGGCGGCCGTCTCGTTGAAGCCCGAGCAGGTCGTCGAGGAGGTCCGGAGGTCGAACCTCCTCGGCCGCGGCGGGGCGGGCTTCCCGACCGGCCTCAAGTGGGACCTCTGCCGGAAGGAGAAGGCCGACCGGCACTACGTCGTCTGCAACGCGGACGAGGGCGAGCCGGGCACGTTCAAGGACCGCGTCATCCTGACCGAGCTCCCCCGCCTCCTCTTCGAGGGCATGGCCGTCGCCGGCTACGCCGTCGGGGCCCGGGAAGGCGTCCTCTACCTCCGCGCCGAATACTCCTATCTCAAAGCCCGCCTCGAGTCCGTCCTCGACGCCATGCGCCGGGAGGGCTTGCTGGGCAAGAACGTCGCCGGGTCGCCGGACTTCGATTTCGACATCATCATCAAGTCGGGCGCCGGGGCCTACGTCTGCGGCGAGGAATCGGCCCTCCTCGAATCGGCCGAGGGCAAGAGGGGCGAGCCGCGCGACAGGCCGCCCTTCCCCGTCCAAGTCGGCTACCAGGGCCAGCCGACGACCGTCAACAACGTCGAAACCCTGGCCACGGCGGCCCAGGTCCTCGCCCACGGCGCGGCCTGGTTCACCTCGATGGGGACGCCGAAATCGGCCGGGACGAAGCTCCTCAGCGTCTCCGGCGACTGCGCCGCCCCGGGCGTTTACGAGGTCGAGTTCGGCCTGACCGTCCGGGACCTCCTGGACATGGTCGGCGGCGGGGATGCCCAGGCCGTCCAGGTCGGCGGCCCCTCGGGGACCTGCCTCTCGCCGGCCGGCTTCGACCGGAAGGTCTGCTTTTCGGACCTCGCCACCGGCGGCTCGGTCATCGTCTTCGGCCCGGGCCGGGACATCTTCGAGGCCGTCGCGAGCTTCATGGAGTTCTTCGTCGAGGAGTCCTGCGGTTGGTGCACACCCTGCCGGGCGGGCAACGTCCTCCTCAAGCGAAAGTTCGAGAAGGTCGTGGCCGGCCGCGGCGCCGCCCGCGACCTCGAGGAGCTCGAGGCGTGGGGGAAGCTCGTCAAGGCGACCAGCCGCTGCGGCCTCGGCCAGACCTCGCCCAACCCGATCCTGACGACGCTCCAGAACTTCCGGGGGCTCTACGAGGCGAAGGTCCGGACTGGCGCGGACTTCATCCCCGATTTCGACCTCGGCGAGGCCCTCCAGGAGGGCTGCTCCGCCGCCGGCCGGCAGCCCGAGTGCAAGGAGTCCCTCCATGACTGAGATCCGCTTCACCATCGACGGACGGGAAGGCCGGGCGACGGCGGGCCAGACCATCGTCGAGGCGGCCAAGGCCAACGGCGTCTACATCCCGGTCCTCTGCCATTACGAGGGGCTCAAGCCCGTCGGCAGCTGCCGAGTCTGCACCGTGCGCGTCGGCGGCAAGTACATGGCCGCCTGCACCCAGCCCATCGCCGAGGGCATGGCCGTCGAGAACACCGCCCCGGACCTCGAGGACATGCGCCGGGCCTTGATCGAGATGCTCTTCGTCGAGGGCAACCACATGTGCCCGACCTGCGAGAAGAGCGGCAACTGCGAACTCCAGGCGCTGGCCTACCGTTACAGGATCATGGCCCCGCGCTTCCCCTACCTCTTCCCCGTCCGCGAGCTCGACGCCTCGAGCCCGAAGATCATGCTCGAGCGCAACCGCTGCATCCAGTGCCTCCGCTGCGTCCGGGCCATCCGGGCCAAGGACGGCCGCGGGGTCTTCGCCGCCCGGGACCGGACCGGCCGGGTGACGATCGATGCCGACCGCAACCTCGCCGCCCGCCTGACCGACGAGGAGGCCCGCCGGGCCATGGATGTCTGCCCGGTCGGCGCCATCCTGAGGAAGGAGGTCGGCTTCGCCGTGCCCATCGGCCGGCGCAAGTTCGACCGAAAGCCCATCGGCAGCGACGTCGAGGAAGGGCCCGCGAGGTGAGACCATGAGCAAGCCCGTCATCGCCACCGCCTCCCTGGCCGGCTGCTTCGGCTGCCACATGTCCCTCCTCGACATCGACGACCGCATCCTCCAGCTCGTCGAGCTCGTCGCCCTCGACAAGTCTCCCGTCGACGACATCAAGAGGTTCACCCGGCCCGTCGACATCGGCCTCATCGAGGGAGGCTGCTGCAACAGCGAGAACGTCCACGTCCTGAGGTCCTTCCGCGAGAACTGCCGGACGCTCGTCTCGGTCGGCGAGTGCGCGACCATGGGCGGGCTGCCCGCCCTGCGCAATGGCATCCCCCTCAAGGAGTGCCTGGACGAGGCCTACATGAACAGCCCGACCGTGGCCCCGGAGGACCGGCTGATCCCGAACGACGAGGAGCTGCCGATCATCCTGGACAAGGTCTACCCCTGCCACGAGATCGTCAAGATCGATGCGTTCCTCCCCGGCTGCCCCCCCTCGGCCGACCTCATCTGGGAGGCCGTGACGGCCCTCATCCAGGGCCGGCCGCTCGACCTCCCCTACAACCTCGTCAAGTATGACTGAAGGGCGAACGACCATGGCACGCAAGATCACCATCGAGCCCGTCACCCGCGTCGAGGGCCACGGCAAGGTCACCATCCATCTCGACGACCGGGGCAAGGTCACCCAGTCCCGGTTCCACATCGTCGAGTTCCGCGGCTTCGAGCGGTTCGTCCAGGGCCGCCCCTACTGGGAGGCGCCCGTGCTCGTCCAGCGGCTGTGCGGCATCTGCCCGGTCAGCCACCACCTGGCCGCGGCCAAGGCCATGGACGTCGTCGTCGGCGTCGGGCCCGGCGCCCTGACGCCCACGGCCGAGAAGATGCGCCGGCTCATGCACTACGGCCAGATGCTCCAGTCCCATGCCCTCCACTTCTTCTACCTCTCATCGCCCGATTTCCTCCTGGGCATGGACGCCGACCCGGCCGTCCGGAACGTCATCGGCGTCATCGCCGCGAACAGGGACCTCGCCGTGCGGGGCGTCCTCCTCCGCAAGTTCGGGCAGGAGATCATCCTGGCCACGGCCGGCAAGAAGATCCACGGCACCGGGGCCGTCCCCGGCGGCGTCAACAAGAACCTCTCCATCGCCGAGCGCGACGGCTTCCTCAAGGCCCCGGCCCCCCTGAACACGGCCACGATGATCGATTGGGCCCGCCAGGCGGTCGAGTTCTTCAAGGACTATCACGCCAAGAACAAAGACCTGGTCGACGGCTTCGCGGCGTTCCCTTCGAACCACCTCAGCCTGGTCCGCAAGGACGGCGCCCTCGACCTCTATCACGGCGTCCTGCGGGCGGTCGACGCCGAGGGCCGCAAGATCCTCAACGAC